>JALEZQ010000050.1 GCA_022772475.1 Bacteroidales bacterium
CATCGAGGGGCTTCCAGTCTTTGCCGAACAGACGGCCCGGTCTCTTGCATGTCCGGCAGCCTGAAGCGATGTGTCAACAGAATCAGCACGTAATTCAAGATTGTGTCTAGCGAATCAGTATGGCTAACACATAAGTGTCTAGTGTTTCAGGTAATGTAGAAAGAAAGTGTCTAGTGAAATCAGGAAAAGACAGCCAGCCCTTGGTAATCGAATTGCCAGCCCTTGGTAATCGAATTGCCAGCCCTTGGTAATCGAATTGCCAGCCGCTGGTAATCGAATTGCCAGCCCTTGGTAATCGAATTGCCAGCCGCTGGCTCTCGAAGTACCAGCCGCTGGCACTCGAAGTACCGGCCGCTGGCACTCGAAGTACCGGCCGCTGGCACTCGAAGTACCGGCCGCTGGCACTCGAAGTACCGGCCGCTGGCACTCGAAGTACCAGCCGCTGGCACTCGAAGTACCGGCCGCTGGCACTCGATGTGCCAAGGATACTGCAGTACTCTCAGGGAGTACTTTCACGGTCTGCGACAAAAGAATCGCCGCCCCTGTATTGTCTGCGAGACAATGCAGGGGCGGCGGTGTGTAGGTGCGAGATTGTCGTCATGGAAGCCAAGGCATTGAGCAGGACCACAGGCTTGGCATGCGCACGGTGCTGACGTGGTGCAGAGGTCAGGCGTTGTCGATGACCTGCTGCATAGCGCCGTGCTTCTCCATCTGCTGGCGGGCATAGTCGAGCGTGACCTTGAAGGTCTTCTTCTTTGAAGAGGGGGCGTCGTACATGGCCTCGGTCATGATATTCTCGGCGATGGAGCGCAGGCCGCGGGCACCGAGTTTGTAGGCAATGGCGCGGTCCACGATGAAGTCGAGGGCCTCGTCGGCAAACTCCAGTTGGATGCCGTCCATGGCAAACAGTTTTTCGTACTGCTTGATGATGGAGTTCTTGGGTTTGACCAGGATGTCGCGCAGGGCTTCGCGTGAGAGGGGGTTCAGACTGGTCAGCACGGGCAGCCGACCGATGATTTCGGGGATGAGACCGAACGATTTCAGGTCCATGGGCTGTACATAGCGCATGAGGTTCTTCGGGTCTATCTTCATCGTGTTGCGCACGGAGTTGTAACCCACAGTGTGCGTGTTGAGGCGCTGGGCAATTTTCTTCTCGATGCCATCGAAGGCACCGCCGCAGATGAAGAGGATGTGGCGCGTATCGACCTTGATGTAGTCCTGGTCGGGGTGCTTGCGACCACCCTTTGGCGGCACATTGACGATGGAGCCCTCGAGGAGTTTGAGCAGACCCTGCTGCACGCCCTCGCCGCTGACATCACGGGTGATGGAGGGATTGTCGCTCTTGCGGGCAATCTTGTCGATCTCGTCGATGAAGACGATGCCCTTCTCAGCCTGTTCTACGTTGTAGTCGGCCACCTGTAGCAGGCGTGAGAGGATGCTCTCGACATCCTCGCCCACATAGCCGGCCTCGGTGAAGACCGTGGCATCGACGATGGTGAAGGGCACGCCGAGCAGGCGGGCAATGGAGCGGGCAATGAGGGTCTTGCCCGTACCCGTGGGGCCCACCATGACGATGTTGGACTTCTCAATCTCCACATCGTCATCCTTCCGGGCAGACTGCTTTGCCGCAAGGCGCTTGTAGTGATTGTACACGGCCACGGCCAGCGTCACCTTGGCCTCGTCCTGGCCGATGACGTACTGGTCAAGGTAGTCCTTGATGTCGTGCGGCTTGGGCACCTTCGTCAGGTCGATGTCGTTGGCCTTCGACTTAGATTTGGATCTGGTCTGGTCCGTATAGTTCGATACAATTTCTGCAGCACGCTCCACGCACTCGTTGCAGATGTTGGCATCGAGGCCGGTCAGCAGAAACTCCACTTCGCTTTCCGAGCGCCCGCAAAACGAGCATGTTTTTTTCTTAGCCATAGCGGTCAACTATTAGCGGTCTTTCTGTGCGCGAAGCACCTTGTCTATCATGCCATATTCTTTGGCCTCGTCGGCGGTCATCCAGTAGTCGCGGTCGGAGTCGGCCCACACCTTGTCGAAGGGCGTATGGGAGTGGTCGGCGATGATGGTGTAAAGTTCTTTCTTGAGTTTCTGAATCTCGCGAGCCGTAATCTCAATGTCAGAAGCCTGCCCCTGTGCGCCACCCATCGGCTGGTGAATCATCACGCGGCTGTGGGTGAGGGCCGAGCGCTTGCCTTCGGCGCCGGCTACGAGCAGTACGGCGGCCATCGAGGCGGCCATGCCCGTGCAGATAGTGGCCACGTCGCTCTGGATGTACTGCATGGTGTCGTAGATGGCAAGACCGGCATAGACGGAGCCGCCGGGCGAGTTGATATAGATGGAGATGTCCTTGCCGGGGTCGCACGAGTCGAGGTAGAGCAATTGTGCCTGAAGGGTGTTGGCGGTGTAGTCGTCAATCTGTGTGCCGAGGAAGATGATGCGGTCCATCATCAGACGGGAGAAGACGTCCATCTGGGTGACGTTAAGCTGGCGCTCCTCGAGGATGTAGGGGTTGAGATATTGGTTCTGGGCCGAGATGACGTTGTCGAGTGCCATTGAACTGATGCCCTTGCGGTCCATGGCAAATTTCTTGAAGTCGGAAGTCATAGGTAAAGGGATATGGACGAACGCATTTGTGGATATAATCAAGCCTCGGGGCGTTCTTCCCGAGGCTTGACTGTGATGACATCAAAGACGGTTGACGGGAAAGGTATTAGCCAGCCGTTTGTGCGAATTTATGCTTCTTGTTCAGCGTCGTTGTTCTCGAAGAGTTTCATGAAGTCCTCGCGAGATACGCTCTTGTGGTTCAGCGTAACCACGTTCTTGGCGGCCTCGACAATTTTGGTCTCGATGCAGCGGTTAACGAGCGAGTCAACCTGCTCTTTCTTCTTGAGCATTTCGGCGGCATAGTTTTCGAGGTATTCGTCGGGTACGTTGGTGATGCCGTACTGGGCAAACTGGAATTTGGTTGCCTGCAGAGCCATGGCCTTGAGGTCCTTGTCTTCTACCTTGATATTGTTGGCAGCTACGAGCTTCTCCTTGATGAGGTGCCATTTCAGTTCGACAAGGCTCTGGTCGAAGCCCTTCTCAATATCTTCGTCGGACTTGTCGGGATAATTGGCCTTCATCACGCGGCGAAGGATGTCGTTGGCGAAGGTCAGCGTGCCAACCTTGTCCTCGAGATACTTGCGGAGGTCAACGAGGAACTTGTAGTCGCTGTCGGCCACCTGCATGGCTTCCAGTTCGCTGCGAACCTTGGCGCGCAGTTCCTCCTCGCTCTTCACATTGCCTTCACCATAAATCTTGTCGAAGAACTCCTGATTGAGCTCGGCGGGTACGAAGTGGCTGATTTCGGTAATTTGGTAGGTGAAGTCGCCCTTGTGTTCGGCCACTTCTTCCTTCTTTATGCCGAGCAGAGAAGCCAGTTCAGCCTCGCGACCTTCGTAAGCAGCAGCGGGGTTGAACGTGATGACGTCGCCCTTCTTTACGCCCTGGAAGAGCGCCTTCTGCTCATCGTTAGCCAGATATTCGGGCATGATGGAGACTGCCAGCGACGAGATGCCGCCCTCAACGCATTCGGTAAGGTCACCGCGCAGGAGGTCGCGACCGGAAAATTCCTCAACGCTTTCGGTGTGGCCATGGCGCGAAGCAAGTTCGTTCACCTTGGCATCCACATCCTCATCTGCCACGGTAATGTCGTAGTAGTCGATGTTGTCTTCTGCCGACAGCGTGGCTTCAAACTCGGGGCTAAGGGCTACCTCGAAGCCAAAGGACATGCTTTCGTCCTTCTCCATATCGATGGGCGTATCGTTCTCAACGGGAAGAGGTTCGCCAAGGATATTGACTTTATTTTCACGAATATATTCGTAGAGGCTCTCACCGAGCATCTTGTTGATTTCCTCAGCCTTGACGGAAGTGCCGTACATCTTCTTTACCAAGCCTACGGGCACTTTGCCGGGACGGAAACCGGGCATATTGACCTTATGGGAAAGGGCCTTGATGGCTTTGGCTACGCGCTCTTCGTAGTCGGGTTTCTCGATATTGATGGTGATGGCGGCGCTAACGTTGCCGTTCTTCTCAAAAGAAATATTCATTTTGCTGTTGTTGTGTATTACTTGTTATAGATATTTCAGTCTTTTGCAAAAAGCCCTGCAAAGATAGTGTTTACCAGCATTGTGGCAAAGCATTCTCGCAACTTTCTTGTTTTTCTGCCCCGGCAGATAGTATAAAAAGCGAGGCGACCGCAGGGTGTCTCGCTTTATTGTGTAAAACAAAAGAAGTATGTGTTCTCAATGGTCAAGGACCTTGAGCAGAGAATCGGCCTTTTGACTTAACGTTCGGGAATTGTGCTTCAGATTTTCCAGGATGGTTCGCGCCTCTTGCTCCTTGTCCGTCTTGAGCAGGAGTTCTACCTTAAGCCACGAGAGACTGTCTATGCCGGCTTGCGTTTTGGCGGTACGGATAGCCTCGTCAAGTTCGCTGATGGCATCCTCGTAATCTTGCCGGTTGATGCTCTCCTTGATTTCCTTTAATTGTGCGGGGGCGCAGGCTGTTGTGATATAGGTATAATCTACATCTTGCGACACTTGGTAATCTGCCACATTGGCGGTGGCGTCGTCAAACGTTACGTCGTTGCCTCGGGCCGTTTCTTCTGCTATAAAACTGTCTTTGCTGCCGTCGGCTGTCGGAATGGCCATAGGCAGGACGATGGCGATAGCTACTACTGCGGCTGCCACTACCCCGCCAATCCACAGGCGTCTTACCTTACTCATATGTTGCTTACTACGCAAGTCTGAAAGTTCTTGCTTGCGGGCTGCCTCGTCCCAAGCCTCCATCTTCCGTTTCATTTCTGTCCACGATGCGACTGACGTCTTCATCGTCGTCATGAAGTGGTATTGCTTGCGTAGAGCGTCGTCGGTTTTGAGGTCTTCCTCAAACTTTCGTCGCTCGTTTTGGGTCATGCGATTAAGGAGGTACGCATCTATTCTCTCAATCATTTTCTCTTCCATAGTCTTTTTGCTCTATGCGAATCGGACCATGCTTTCATAAATCGCCATGGTCGTCTTCCTGAGTTTGTCCAAACATTTATTCTTTGCGGTCTTCAGCGCATCCTTGCTTTGAAAACTTGGCAACTGTGACAATATGGCATCGAGTTTCATCTCCTGAAAGTAGAAGGAGGTCAGAATCTGGCGGCATCGGTCCGAAATCGTACTGATTGCCTCCATCATGGCCTCGTATTGATAGTCGGGTGTGCTGTCGTCCCAATCCGCACTGCTACCATTGGCGATAATGTCCATGATTTTCTCTTCGGTCAATTGGGGATTTGTTATTCCCAGTTCACCGATGAGCACGATTTCTTGTCCGTCGCGGAGGTGCTCCTTCTTCTTCAGTTTGGCCACGTTCATGAGGTAGGTGGTCAGCGCTGCGGTGAAGGGCTTGTCGTCCTTGCCCACGACCTTGCCTTCCCTTACCTTTACCACGCCGTTTTGAATCTTGAGCCAAAGTACGATATACGATTCGTGGATGAGGTCTTGGCAGGCGTCGTCGTCCATTTCAAAGAATACAGCCCGGTAGTTGGCCCGAAAGTATTTGGACCACTTCATGTAGAGATACTCCTGCAGGACGGGATTCTTAAGGAATCCTTCGACCACCTCGGCATCGGTGTAGTTGAGAGGGTGAAAACTCTGTTTTATTGCCATAATGTGAGATAGCGCCAAAGCAGCCGAGGATTTCTGCTCCAAATAGCCTGGCATGAGGTTCTTGGGGCAGCCTTCTTCGCTGCTTTGGTTTATAATGGAAGATTATGTGGGAAAGTTACCCTTGTGCCGGTGAGTTTAACATTCTATAAGAAGTTGCGGGGCGAGAATGCGCGATGATACGCCGGTTCAGAACTCGTCAAAGGCAAAGGGGATAAGGTAAAGGGCATTATCTATGGCGTAGCACGTCTGTGTGCCATAAAGCAAGAGGCGCATGGGGCGGCCTGACCTGCGTACGGTTTCCACCATCACCTGCCGGCAGGCGCCACATGGCGAAATGGGCTGCTCGGTGAAGCCGTCGGCATTGCGCGCTGCGATGGCCAAAGTCACGGGATGAGCTTCGGGATAGTGAGCGCCGGCATAAAACAAGGCGCAGCGCTCCGCACAGATACCGGATGGATAGGCCGCATTCTCCTGATTGCTTCCAGTCACAATCGTACCGTCATCCAAAAGGACGGCAGCGCCTACTTGGAAACGAGAATAGGGAGTATAGCTACCGGATGTAGCCTCTTTGGCCTTTTCAATCAGCGCGCGGTCTTGTTCATCAAGTTGGTCAAGGCTGCATGCGGTGTAGGAGAAACTATAAGTCTGTGTTTTCATAGCTTCTTTTATTTTACGAGAAATCGGGGCTGCGTGTGTTAAATGCAAATCCCCGATTTCTCAAATGCTATTGTGTGTTGTCAAGCGCGGTGCTTAGATGTCGTTGCGCACTACGCGTCCCATCTGCATGACGAAGTTGACATTGAGGTCGCTGTCGAAGCAGATGATGTCGGCGTCCTTGCCTGTCTCGAGCGTACCCTTGCGGTCGAGTATGCCCATGATACGCGCCGGCGTTTCGGAAATCATGCGGCAGGCGTCTTCGAGAGGAATGCCGGCCTGCTGTACGCAGGTGCGCACCAGGCGGTCCATCGTGGCAATGCTGCCGGCGAGCGCCGAGCGGTCAGCCAGTTTGCAGACGCCGTCTTCCAGAATGACGCGGGGGTCGAAGGCGGCATCGCCGTGGGTGCAGCTGCATGCCAGCGAGTCGGTGACGAGGGCGGTCTTCTCCACACCCTTTATCTGCCAAATCATACGGAGCATGATGGGGGGCACGTGGATGCCGTCGGCAATCATTTCTACTGTCATGTTCTCCTCGGCGAAGATGCTCTCTACGGTGCCGGGCGTCTTGAACTCGCGGTTCTTATAGACGACGGGCATGGCGTTATAGAAGTGGGTGGCGTGGGTCATGCCGGCTTCGTTGGCGGCGTGTACGTCCTCATAGGTGGCACGGGTGTGTGCGATAGAGGGCAGTACGCCGTGCTCGCAGCAGGCGTGGATGAAGTCGATCGAGCCGGGGAGTTCGGGGGCCTCATCCCAACGCTTCAGGCAGGGGCTGTTTTTGAGCAGGGGGATATACTCCTCGGGGACGGGCGACTTGATCCACTCGGGAATTTGTGCACCGGCCTGCTTGGGGTTGAAGTACGGGCCTTCGAGGTGCAGACCCATGATGGGACTGTCGGGCTCGTTCATCAGTTCCTGACAGGCTTCTACGGCCTTCTCGATCATAGGCACGGTCGAGGAGGACAGCGTAGGATAAATAGCCGTGGTACCATACTGAAGGTGGGCGTCAACAGCCTCGCGGAAGGCTTCTACCGTGCCTTCCATGAAGTCGCGACCGCCACCGCCGTGTACGTGCATTTCGATGCCGCCGGGCACGATGCTTGCACCCTTGGCGTCAATGCGTTCTGCGCCCTCTATGGGGAGTTCGCTGGTGAGGATGGCGGCAATTTTGTTGCCATCCGTTACTACCGAGCCCCCTTTCAACCATCCCTGGGGGGTCAGGATTTGTCCATTGAATATCTGTTTCATACTGGCAAGATTAAGGTTCTTGTTTGGGTTTCAGCCACAAATATAGTGCTTTTTATTGATACGCTTTCGCCGGCGCATTGTTTTTTTGCATGTATTCCGGCAAAAGCAGAAGCGAGGGCGTTGCCTACTGCCTCTCTCCCACCCTGCTGTCCGGCCATCTCAGTCGTTGTGCTGCCTGTTTTGCTGCCGCACTATGGTGCGAAAGGCTGAGGGCGAGTAGCCTGTGGCGTTGCTGAAGAACTTGGTGAACATACTTTGGCTGGAGAAGTGCATGGCTGTGGCTATTTCCTTGGCCGACATGTCGGTGTTGATGAGCATATTCTTGATGTTGGCCACGGCGAACGAGCGTATCCATTCGCTGGCTGTCCGGCCGCTCACTTGCTTTACTATCTCCGAGAGGTGTTTGCCGGTGACGCCTATCTGGTCGGCATACCATGCCACCTGCCGTTCCACCACACTCTCGTTTTCTGCCAGTTTGACAAAACGGTCGAACAGGCGGTGGCCTAAAAGATGACAGGGCGGCTGGTCGTTGAAGTGGTTTTGCGCTATTGAGCAGATGTCGAAGTAGAGCAGACGAACGAGCGTGTTTTGATAATCGGTGGCATAGGAGCCTGCGATATATCGCTGGTGCTGCAAAATGAAGGAGAAGGTTTGCGACAATTTCTCTTGTTCGTCCTGTGTCATCTTAATCACGGGGCGCAGGTAGAGGTCGTGCAGGAATGGCCACAGATGGTGGAGCCCCACGACGTTGTCGCGCAGACATTGCGGCGTGGTCAGCACGGCTTTCACCCGGAAGTCGGACGAGAGGGAAACAGGGGTGGTCACCGGGTCGCCAACGCAAATATACAAATCGCCTTGGGTCAACTTCACTTCTTTTTCGTCAATACAGAACAGTCCCTCGCCCGAGGTACAGAAGCATACCACGAGAAACTGGAGACGGAAGGGCGCTCCGCTGAAATGTATCTCCCTGTTGCCGTCGAGAAGAAGGACGTCGGGCGAGAGTTTAATCAGGGCGTTGCCGGTATATTGACCGGCATCGTTCAGCGGAACGGCATTGTATTTCTCGTTGTTTTGCATGTTAACCGTGTTTGGGGATGGACTGTTACCAAAGATCTGGATGTGGGCTCTCGGCCCGGCTTCATGCGGGTACTAAGAATCGGGTAAGCAGATAGCCACCGATGACGAGCCAAACGAACAGTAATAGAGCCAGCAGGAAGGGCTTGGCGCCTGCCTGTTTGAACTTGTCTATCGTGGTGTCTGCGCCGAGGGCGGTCATGGCCATGGTCAGCATGAAGGTGTCGGCCCACTCGATGGCACTGTTTCCGGGGATGTCTTTAACGGTCTCGGCGCCGCAGAGTTGCTGCAGCAGGGTGTTGAAGCCGATGACGGCGATAAAGCCGAAGGCAAACCAGGGAATGGTTATCTTGCGCTTGCTGTCGTGACCGGCCGCGGTGGAGCGTGAGGTGCTGCGCGACAGCAGGATGCTCATCACAACAAGCACGGGGGCGAGAAGCATCACGCGGATCATCTTGGTGATGGTGGCGGTGGCGGCGATGTGCAGCGTGTCGGTGGGGTCCATAGCGTTGCCTGCACCGGCGACGTGGGCCACTTCATGCAGCGTCGAACCGGTATAGATGGCCACCTGTGTATCGCTCAGGGCCGAGAGCCAGCCGGCACGATACATGATGGGGTAAAGGAACATGGCGATGGTGCCGAACAGCACGACGGTCGATACGGCGATGGCGGTCTTATGGCCTTCGCAGCGTACCACGGGCTCGGCACCGAGCACGGCGGCAGCGCCGCATATCGAACTGCCCGTGGCGGTCATCAGCGTGGTGTCGCGGTCCATGCGCAGCATACGGCCCAGCACGATGCCCAGCAGCAGGGTGCCGCAAACGATGATGGTATCGACCGCAAGGGCGGGAAGGCCTACGCTTGCCACGTCGGTCAGCGTCAGGCGGAAGCCGTAGAGCACGATACCGGCGCGAAGTACGCGCTTGGTGCAGTATTTCAGGCCGGGCTCCCACGAGGCGGGCATATAGCGGCGGCAGGTGTTGGCCAGCACCATACCAAGAATGATGCCGACAATCAGCGGACTGAGCGACATCTGTTTTACGGCGGGGATTAGGGCTATGAAATAGGCCACGATGGAGCATACCGCGATGAGCATTATGCCAATCAGCATCCCCTTTATGTTTTGTTTAGACATACAAGAATAGGCGGTTAGGTATCAATGTTATAGAATGGAATGTTCACGCCATGCTTTATGGCGGAAAAGCGCCTTCCGGCGGCCTTGAAGACGGGGCGTTTCGTTCGCCGCTGACCTTGCCTTTTACGTCACCGGCTAACCTGCCTTGCCTCATGATGGTGCTGACAGGTTAGCCGGTGATAGTTTGGTATGGTCTTGTTTTAAGGCAGACGGGTTGGTGTGTCGTCTTATTCCTCGGGCTTCATGTTCGTATATACGGTCTGAACATCGTCAAACTCCTCAAGGCGCTCCACCATCTTGTCGATGCTTTCGCGGGCTTCAGGTGTAACCTCTTTCAGGTCGTTGGGGATGTAGGTAAACTCGGCGCCGATGACTTCGAAGCCTTCGTCCTCGAGGTGCTTCTGAATCTGACCAAAACTCTTGGGGTCGCCATAGATGGTGATGCTGCCCTCTTCTTCGTCCTCGTCATATTCGTCCTCTACGCCGTAGTCAATGAGGTCAAGGATGAGTTCGTCCATCTCCAGACCGTCCTTGCGCTTGAAGGAGAACACGCACTTGTGGTCGAAGAGGAAAGCCAGCGAACCCATGGTGCCGAGGTTGCCGTTGAACTTGTTGAACACCGAGCGCACGTCGCCCACGGTGCGGGTGGGGTTGTCGGTCAGCGTATCGACGAAGATGGCTACGCCGTGAGGGCCGTAACCCTCGTAAGTCATGGTCTTGTATTCGCTCTGGTCCTTGCCCATCGCGTTCTTGATGGCGCGTTCGATGTTGTCCTTGGGCATATTCTCGCGCTTGGCCGTGGCGATGATGGCACGGAGCGTGGGGTTGTTTTCAGGCTCGGGACCACCGGCCTTTACGGCTACGGCAATCTGCTTTCCGATTTTGGTAAACGTGCGGGCCATATGTCCCCAGCGTTTCAGTTTGGCGGCTTTGCGATATTCAAATGCTCTTCCCATAAATGTATCTGTGTACTTATAGATTAATATGCGTTGTATATGAACTTCTGTGGCTTGCTTAGCGCAGCGACGCGCCGAGTTGTTTCTGCAGCGCAGCCACAATCTTCTGCATGATGGCGTCGGTCTGCTTATCGTTCATGGTCTTGGTCTCGTCCATGAGCACAAAGTTGACGGCATAACTCTTTTTGCCGGCTTCCAGATTCTTGCCTTCATAGACGTCGAAGAGGCTGACGCGCTTGAGCAGTTTGCGCTCTGCGCCACGGGCCACCTTCTCGATGTCGGCAAAGGTAACGGCCTTATCGACGAGCAGGGCAAGGTCGCGGCTTACGGCGGGGAACTTACTCAGTTCGACGTAGGTTACGGTGTTCTTCTTCGACAGACGCATCAAAGCATCCCAGCGCAGGTCGGCGTAGTAAACCTCGCCGCTGATCTGCGGATGCAGGGCATGGCGCACCACGCCATATTCGCCTACGGTCTTGCCGTTGCGGTCGGTGATGACCATGGCCGTTGAGGCGATGGCGGTCTGTGCTGTGGTGAACACGAGGGCCTGCGGATTGATGCCGATGCGGGCCATGATGTGCTCTACGCAGGCTTTCAGTTCGAAAACGCTGGCGGCCTCGTCGGCATGTGCCCACGAGCCTTCTACGCGCTTGCCGGTCATCCAGAGGGCCAGATGGTTCTCTTCGCTATAGGGGGAGAGGGTGCGGCCTTCCTGACGGCGGGCTTCATCGAAGTGGTAGCACTTGCCGAACTCATACAGGCGCAGGTTGGCTTGCTTGCGGTTGACATTGCGGGCGATGGTCTCGAGTCCGCCGAAGAGCATCGTGCCGCGCAGAACGTTGAGGTCCGAACTGAGGGGATTCATCACGTGTACGAGGTGGCCTGCAGCCATCTCGCCCTCGAAGTTCTGATAGTAGGCTTCGCGGGTGAGCGAGTTGTTCAGAATCTCGCGGAAACCCTGTCCCGTCAGTTGCTCGGCGATGAGGTTCTGCAGTTTGTGCGAGCGGTCGTCATCGCCCTTGATGTTCAGACACGACTTGACGGCAGTGGGTATCTCCACGCTGTTGTAGCCATAGATTCGGAGCAGGTCTTCGACGACGTCGCAGGGACGCTGTACATCCACGCGGTAGGCCGGCACCTTGAGCGTCAGTCCCTGTTCGTCCTCGGCGGTAATCTGCATTTCGAGGGCCGTAAGGATGCGTTTGGCCAAGTCGCGCTCAATGCGCTTGCCGATGAGGCCATCAACGTAGTCCCATTCCAGACGGACGTCAAACCATTTTGTCAGGCCCTGTGCTTCCACGTCGCGGATGTCCATGGCCACCTCGCCGCCTGTCAGTTCGGCCACGAGGATGGCGGCCTGCTTGAGGGCATATATCTGTCCGTCGGGATCGACGCCACGCTCGAAGCGGAAGGAAGCATCGGTGGCCAAGCCGTGGCGGCGTGCGCTCTTGCGAATCCATGTGGGATGGAAATAGGCGCTCTCCAGCAACACGTCGGTCGTGGTCTCGTAGGTTCCCGAACCCTTGCCGCCGAAGACGCCGGCGATGCACATCGGTGCTTCAGCATTGCAGATGGCCAGGTCGTTGGCCGAGAGTTTGCGCTCTTCGCCGTCGAGGGTCTGGAAGGGGGTGCCTTCGGGCAGCGTCTTGACCACCACGCGGCCGCCGGCAATCATGTCGGCGTCGAAGCAGTGGAGGGGCTGGCCATAGGCAAACAGGATATAGTTGGTCACATCGACGACGTTGTTGATGGGGCGGCAACCGATGGTGGTGAGCTTGCGTTTCAGCCATTCGGGGCTTTCGCCAACCTTGCAGCCCTTAATAGTCACGCCGCAGTAGCGCGGGCAGGCTTCGGCGTTTTCCACCACGATGTCGATGGGCAGACTGTTGGATGCTACCGCAAAGGCATCGGTCGTGGGGCGATGGAGCGACGTGGGGATGTCGTGACGCACGAGGTAGGCGTAGAGGTCGCGGGCCACACCGTAGTGCGAGCAGGCATCGGCACGGTTGGGGGTAATATCTACCTCGATGACGTAGTCGCTCTGCAGATTATAATAGGTGGCGGCGGGCATACCCACGGGCGTTTCGGCGGGGAGCACGATGATGCCGTCGTGGCTGGTACCTACGCCGATTTCGTCTTCGGCGCATATCATGCCGTGGCTTTCTACGCCGCGCAGTTTGGACTTCTTGATGACAAACTCTTTGTCGCCATCATAAAGGGTGGTACCGACGGTGGCTACAACCACCTTTTGGCCGGCTGCCACATTAGGTGCGCCGCAGACAATCTGTACCACCTCGCCTTCGCCAAGGTTGACGCTGCAAACATGCAGATGGTCCGAGTTGGGGTGTATTTCGCAGGTGAGCACTTCGGCAGTGACGATGCCTTTCAGGCCGCCACGGATGGACTGCACTTCTTCCACACTGCCCACTTCAAGGCCTACCGAAGTGAGGGCTTCGGCTACCTCATCGGGCGTGAGGGTAAAATCGACGTATTCTTTGAGCCAATTGTAAGATATATTCATAACATACGGGGTGTATGGAGCTATTTGACGGGAGCAACATGGACCATGGTCAGTATGCTCCTTTGTAAAAATCGGCACAAAGTTACACCAACTCAGCGAAACGGCAATAAAATTAAGGCTATAATTTTGCGCTTTGCGCTCTCCACTTGCTTCCATTTGCGCCACTTACGCTTTTTAGAATCCACATGCGGCGGCAATCGGAACATCAACGACCGTGAGGCCTCGTTTTTGCACACCCTTCTTAGAAGTCCTTAAATCGGGTAAAGAATCTTGACATTTCCAACGTTTACTTTTAGAAGAAAAAGCGGCACTGCTTTCAGCAATTCGCTGCTCGGTTCCCACGGTTTGGGCGACAGAATTTTCGGTTTGGGCGACAGAAAATTCAATCGCCCAAGTTGTAAAACCGAAAGCCGGGGTTGTTTTATCGGTCGGCGAGGTGGTTAATCCGGTATTCTGGAACCAAATTTGAGAAAGATTAACACGCCAGCTTCAAAACCGCCCAATTCCCGCCATATACCGTCAAAACCAAAGGCCGCGTGCTTGCGTTATTTTCGTCCGGGAAATCGCTCGTGAGTTTTGCGGGCATTCTGCCGAGAAAAATGGGGCGATTTTTCCATTGCACACTTCCCTGATATCGGTTCGATAAGGCCCTCGCAGCACAGATACAAAAAACGTATTGGTGCTATCAGAACGACATGTCATTGGCGCGTCCCAACCCCCGCTCAGGTGAAACCCCGACCTTTCAAAACCGCGGCTTGGCGCGTAGAAGGTTGCCAAACTTTCAGATTTTCAGCAATTAGATTTTGCCCTTAGCGCGAGAATGATTAATTTTGCGCCGCAAATTCAACTTTCGATTATGACCGAAACAACACAATCTCCTGACTTTATCTTTGAAACCAGTTGGGAAGTTTGCCACAAGGTCGGTGGTATATACACCGTTCTCTCTTCGCGCGCGAAGAGTCTGCTCGACCTCTTTCCCGATAAACTCTGTTTTATCGGCCCCGACCTCAACGATGACCAAGCGCCTTTTATTGAAGACAAGCGTCTGCGCCCCAATTGGCGCAAGGCTCTTGCAGCCGATGGCCTCAAGGTGCGCATCGGTCGTTGGGACATTCCGGGCAAGCCTCTCGTTGTCCTTGTAGATTTTACACCCCTCTTTGCTGAAAAAGACGCCATTTATGCCGCCGCATGGAACGCGTTTGGCGTAGATAGCCTGCACGCTTATGGCGACTATGATGAGTCGTCGATGTTCTCCGTTGCCGCCGGCCGCGTGGCTGCCAGCATCGTGCGCCATTGCCTGCCTGCCGATGCCCGCGTCATCTATCAGGCTCACGAATGGATGAGCGGTATGGGTATGCTCTTCCTCAAGCAGGAACTGCCGCAGGTGGCCACCATCTTCACCACCCATGCCACGAGCATAGGTCGCTCCATCGCCGGCAACAACAAACTGCTGTATAAGTACTTCGACGGCTATAACGGCGACCAGATGGCCGCCGAACTCAATATGGAGGCCAAGCACAGCATCGAGAAGCAGAGCGCTTGGCGCGCCGACTGCTTTACTACGGTAAGCACCTTCACGCAACGCGAGTGCACCGGTCTGTTGGACAAGACGCCCGACGTGGTGCTGCCCAACGGTTTTGAGCCCGACTTCGTGCCGCAGGGCGCCGCCTTCACGGCCAAACGCCGCGCCGCACGTCAGGCCATCATCAAGGTGGTCCGCGCACTGACCGGCCAGGCTATCCCCGACGACGTCCTCATCGTATCGACCAGCGGCCGCAACGACTTCCGCTGCAAGGGCTTCGACGTCTATCTGGAAGCCCTGGCACGCCTCAACGAGCGTTTCAAGGCCAAGACACACGACATGGCCGAGGTGCCCAACCAGACGAAGGTCGTGGCGCTCATCGAGGTGCCCTGCTGGGTGCTCGGTCCCCGCGAAGACCTGAAGGAACGCCTGAGCGCCAAGGGCAAGAAGTATGCCGGTTCGCTGCACACCCCCATGATCACGCACGACCTGCACAACCTCAACGAAGACCGCATTCTCTGCCTTATCAAGCAGCTGGGCCTCTATTCGCGCCCCGAAGACCCCGTCAAGGTATTGCTCGTACCCTGCTATCTCGAGGGTCAGGATGGCATCTTCAATATGCCCTACTACGACCTGCTGACGGCCAACGACCTGTGCATCTACCCCTCCTACTATGAGCCCTGGGGCTACACGCCGCTGGAAAGTTGCGCCTTCCGCACGCCCTGTATCACCACCGACCTGTCCGGCTTCGGACAGTGGGTCAACGACCTGCTGGGCCATACGGGCACCCTGGCCGACGGCGTAAGCGTCATCCATCGCGATGACGACAACTACTTCCAGGCTGTGGAGGACATCTGCCGCGGCATCGAGAAGATGATTGGCGCCACCCAGCGCGAAACGACGGCCATGCGCAAGGCTGCTGCCGCCATCGCCGCCAAGGCCGAGTGGAAACACTTCGTCAGCCACTACCTCACGGCCTACGACGTGGCTCTGCGCAACGCCGCACAAAACAAGGCCGAAGCCTAAGAGGTTCCTCTTTGCAAGCCTTGGAAAGCCTATATATATAAAAGGTATGCCCCCGACGCTGCCTGATAGAACAAGCAAGAAACCCCATTACATAACCCTAAGTATGAACGTAAAAGTTAGCAACGCCAACGAGCCTAACTGGAAAATGGTGACCGTAAAAAGTCACATCCCCGAGGCTCTGCAGAAACTCGACGAAATCGCTCACAACCTTTGGTGGACCTGGAATCCCGAAGGTCGCGAACTGTTCCGCAGTCTGGACAAGGACCTGTGGTCTAAAGTGGGCAAGAACCCCATCGAACTCCTGAACCGCATCTCCTACAAGCGACTCAAGGAAATGTCCAAGGACGAGGAACTCATCGCCCGCATGGACAAGGTCTATAGCATGTTCCGCAAATACATGGACGTGAAGCCCAACGACAAGCGTCCTTCGGTGGCCTACTTCTGCATGGAGTATGGTCTGTACCACATCCTCAAGATCTACTCGGGCGGTCTCGGCATCCTCGCCGGCGACTACCTCAAGGAGGCTTCCGATAGCAACGTCGATATGTGCGCCGTCGGCTTCCTGTACCGCTATGGCTACTTCAACCAGACGCTGTCGATGGACGGCCAGCAGATTGCCAACTACGACACGCAGGACTTCGACCGCCTGCCCATCGAGCGCGTTAAGGACGAGAACGGCAACCCCCTCTACGTAGAGGTGCCCTTCCCCAACTATATCGTACACGCTGCCATCTGGAAGGTGAACGTTGGTCGCATCTCCCTCTTCCTCCTCGACACCGACAACGAGAAGAACTCGCAGTTTGACCGCACCATCACCCACTCGCTCTATGGTGGCGACTGGGAAAACCGTATCAAGCAGGAGTATCTGCTCGGTATCGGCGGTATGCTGGCCCTCAAGCGCATGGGCATCACCAAAGAAATCTACCACTGCAACGAAGGTCACGCTGCCCTCTGCAACGTTCAGCGTCTGGTAGATTACGTAGAGAGCGGCTTCAACTTCAACGAAGCCCTCGAACTGGTACGCGCCTCCTCGCTCTACACCGTGCACACCCCCGTGCCCGCCGGTCACGACTACTTCGAAGAGGGTCTCTTCGGCAAGTACATGGGCGCCTTCCCCGGCCGCCTCGGCATCTCGTGGGACGACTTCATGGGCCTGGGCCGCACCAACCCCAACGACCGCGGCGAGAAGTTCTGCATGTCCACCTTCCTCTGCAAGACCTGCCAGGAAGTGAACGGCGTAAGCTGGCTCCACGGTAAGGTAAGTCAGCAGATGTTCAAGGGCATCTGGCCCGGCTACCTGCCCGACGAGAACCGCCCCGAGCACGAAATCCGCACCCACGACGAGTGGGCCGAACTCTACAACGACCACAAGGAAGAGAGCCACGTAGGCTACGTCACCAACGGTGTGCACCTCCCCACCTGGATGGCCAAGGAGTGGAAGGAAGTCTATGACAAGTACCTCGGCCCCGACTACCTCGCTGACCAGAGCAACGAGAAGGTTTGGGAGAAGATCAACCAGGTGCCCGACGAAGTCATCTGGAAGACCCGTGTAGCCCTCAAGACCAAGCTCATCGAGTACATCCGCGCGCGCTTCCGCGACACGTGGCTGAAGAACCAGGGCGACCCCTCGCGCGTCGTTTCGCTGCTGGACAAGATCAACCCCAACGCCCTGCTCATCGGTTTCGCACGTCGCTTCGCCACCTACAAGCGTGCACACCTGCTCTTCACCGATCTGGACCGTCTGGCCAAGATCGTCAACAACCCCGACTATCCCGTACAGTTCATCTTCGCCGGTAAGGCACACCCCGCCGACGGCGCCGGTCAGGGCCTCATCAAGCGTATCTTCGAGATCTCGCAGCGTCCCGAATTTATCGGTAAGATTCTCTTCCTTGAGAACTACGACATGCAGTTGGCCCGCCGCCTCGTATCGGGCGTTGATATCTGGATGAACACCCCGACCCGTCCTCTCGAGGCCTCCGGTACATCCGGCGAAAAGGCCCTGATGAACGGCGTAGTCAACCTGTCCGTACTCGACGGCTGGTGGTATGAAGGCTACCGCGAAGGTGCCGGCTGGGCCCTCACCGACAAGCGCACCTACCAGAATCAGGACCATCAGGACAAGCTCGACGCTTCGACCATCTACTCCATCCTGGAGCAGGAAATCATCCCCCTCTACTACGCTCGCAACCGCAAGGGTTACAGCGAAAACTGGGTACGCACGGTCAAGAACTCGATCACGCAGATTGCTCCGCAGTACACCATGAAGCGCCAGCTCGACGACTACTTCGATCGCTTCTACTGCAAGGAGGCCGCCCGCTTCAAGGTACTTGCCGCCGACGGTGGTAAGAAGGCAAAGGAAATCGCCGCATGGAAGGAGCGCGTAGCCGAGCGCTGGGACAGCATTCGCGTGGTAGAAAGCCGCAAGAGCGAAAACATCGTCAATGCCAACCTCATCAGCGACAAGGAGTTCACCGTTGAGCACGTTGTCGATGAGCAGGGTCTGGAAGACGCTATCGGCATCGACCTGGTTGTCCTCACTCAGGGTCCTGATGGCCGCGACAGCATCTATCAGATTTACCCGATGAACGTGACCAGCCGCGAAGGCAACCTCTACACCTTCAGCCTCAAGGCTTCGATCGATGTAGCCGGTTCGTTCAAGATGGCATACCGCATGTATCCCAAGTCGGCAGACCTGCCCTCGCGTCAGGACTTCAACTACGTACGCTGGTTCATCTAACCTACTACACGTAACAACCATAAGCGCCCCCTGTTTTTACAACAAGCAGGGGGCGCTTTGTGTTGTCTTTGTCCACCCAGGCCCAACGGACGTTTGTCGTAACACGAGGAATCCCACACAGGAAAGACTTCCTCGCAGTACAGGATAGCCAGACAAGGTCACCGTCATAACAGCCCGAAAACGGGCATAGAGAGACGGGGGCGAGTTCGCTCAGTGACTGGCAGATAACAATAGAAAAATTGAGTTTGAATTGAAAATAATCGCATTTCCGCTTTACATTTTCTTCGTCTGAACTGTATTCGTTTACGTTTCCGCACTCATGGCTGTTGAACATTAAAGGGAACTTCGCACCTTATTACGAGTCTGGAGCCACTCAGACCAAGGCTACTGGATTTATAAACCTACGTCTTATTAAGCAGTTCTTGAAAGATAGGAGTCTCAGCGTTGCCATTCTCGCCAATGACATTCTGCATACGCAGTACACGAAACGCACGGCATACGGCGGTATCAATATCCGCACCCAATACAGCGAGTATAGGGATTCCCGTCTCGTCGGCATCGACCTCTCTTGGCGGTTCAATGCCACGAAGAGCAGATACAAGGGTAGCCATGCAGGACAAAGTGAACGTAACCGACTATAACTCTCTCTAGTTTCGATGGGCAGTCGTCGGCCTTGTGCTGACGCTGCCCCATCCATTAATCCCCCAAAACAACAACTCTTTAGTTGTTTTGGGGGATTATGATAGATTAGGCAGTTCGATTGTCATCGTCATGCTTTCCAGAGCCCGTGAAGATTGCAGTACTCCCTGGCACACAGGCACTCCTCGTTGGTGAAGAATGTTGCCTCAGGCTTGCATCCGGGCTTCAGTTCGCACCTCAATACCGATTTGGGTGTCAGCAACTCAATCCACTGGATATAGTGCTCGTCGAGCATCGGATGCTCCACACTTCCCACCCTTACGTGGTATCCATTGGATGTTTTCTCAACCACAGGGACATGTTTCTCCTGTGCAGCGTCGGTAGTGTTCTCTTTGAGCAGAATCATCGGTTTGCCGCAACACACCAATTCGCCTGCTCCAGCATTCAACACTTCCACAATGTTGCCACAAACGGGGCAACGATAGATTTCCTTAATTTTTGTCATAATGTCTCCTTTCTTTTCGGAGTGCAACGTCGCACTCACGTTCTCACGCTGCAAATATAATAAATAATCTGCCTCTTGTCAATACCTTTATCATTTTATTATGTCTATTTAGCAAATATTCATTCATATGTACCATATATTTATTGAATTGTTACATAATTAATATTCTTTCAACTTTCTCGTAAAATAATAGTGTATTATTTATTATAGTTTCGAAACTTTTTTGTACTTTTGCCGTGAAAACAAATTTTCTAATTAAGAACCAAATATTTATGATGAAAACAAGTATTCACAGAATCGCTGCCGCTGCCATGGCATTGTTCATGACTGGTGCTGCAACGGCTAACAATTGGAAGGACGTTGACTATGTTGGAGACGGACAGACTGGTCATAAACTCGACATCTATACTCCCGACGACGGGCAGCCGACTCACAAGGTCGTAGTGCTCATATACGGCAGTGCTTGGTTTAGCAACAATTCCAAAGGCGATGCCTTTAAATCTTATGGACAACAATTGCTCGACGCAGGCTTTGCCGTGGTGAGCATAAACCACCGCGCCAGCACCGAAGCCAAGTTCCCGGCACAGATACAGGATGTAAAGGCTGCCATCCGCTATGTTCGCGGCAATGCCTCAAAGTATGGTCTCAACACCTCTTTTATAGGTATCACAGGATATTCTTCAGGCGGTCATCTATCTTCATTGGCTGGAACGACCAATGGTGTGAAGACGCGTAAGTTTGGCAAGGTGAAGGTGGATATAGAGGGACAGCTCGGACAATACACCAAGGAGAGCAGTGCTGTAAACGCCGTGGTGGATTGGTTTGGACCTATCGACATGAGCCGAATGGAGCGTTGCGAGACATATAAGGACGCCAACTCGCCCGAGGCTGTCATAATAGGTGGTCCGTCGGCAGAGAATCCTGATATGGTGCGCGCGATGAATCCCATGTCGTATATCGACAAGAAAGACCCGATGTTCCTCGTCATTCATGGTGATACCGACCCAGTGGTGCCTTATTGCCAGAGCGAGTATTTCTCCAAGGCGCTGAAGGACGCCGGTCGTCTTGAAGACTTTATCACCGTGCCCAACGGAAACCATGGTCCTGTGACCTTCAATGACAATACATTCCAGAGGATGGTGAACTTCTTCCAGCGTCAGGCCGGCATGAAGGAGACAAAACTGCCACAACCCTCGGCTCTGAATATCCGCAATCAGGAATATCCCCGAGTGCTGCAAGACGGAAGGGTGGAGTTTCGCGTTAAAGCCCCTACTGCCCAGAAAGTGCAGATTGAACTTGGCAAGCTCTATGACATGAAGAAAGGTGCCGATGGTGTGTGGACATGTACTACCGAACCGCAGTCGGAAGGATTCCACTATTATTTCCTCGTGGTCGATGGAGTAAAGGTGGCAGATCCTGCAAGCGAGTCGTTCTATGGTTGTAGTATGATGACGAGTGGTGTTGAGATTCCTTATCCCGCAGAGAAGGCCGACCGCTATCAACTAAAGGCTGACGTTAAGCATGGCGAGGTAAGCCGTGTTCGCTATCAGTCGAAGGTTAATGGAGAGTGGAAAAATATCTATGTATATACTCCTGCCGACTATGCTACAAGCGGCAAGCGTTATCCTGTGCTCTACTTGCAGCATGGCGGTGGCGAGGATGAGCGCGGATGGAGCAACCAGGGTTTGACTGATATCATCCTCGATAACCTCATTGCAGAGGGAAAGGCTGAGCCAATGATTGTAGCAATGATGGACGGCAACTCACAGGATTTCGCCGCCGAGTTGCTCACCGACGGCATTCCTCTCGTTGAAGGTCGCTACCGCACACTCACTACTGCTGACGGGCGTGCACTGGCAGGACTGTCGATGGGAGGCATACAGACTCTGAATACATCTATCATGCATCCTGAGTTGTTCCGTTATGTAGGTGTATTCAGCAGTGGTTGGTTTAAGAATCCCCAACCGTTTATGGCAAACAGTTCTGGCGAACCCTATTATGCAAAGCTCAATGAGCGTCCAGACTATTACAACAAGCAGTTCCGCGAGTTCTATATCACTATGGGTGGTCAGGAAGATATTGCCTATGAGAACTGCAAGGCCATGCGCGAGCGTTTCGACCAGATGGGCATTAAGCACAGCTATTACGAAACTCCTGGTGGGCACACATGGCCCGTATGGCGTGAGAGCCTTTACTTCTTCGCCCAGAAATTATTTAAATAATTTCTTGAAGGTCTTGTTGAAATAGGAGCAGTCGAAATAGCCCAGTTTCATAGCCACAATTTTGATGGTGTCTTCGCTGGTTATGAGAAGGAGTTCGGCTGCTTCCTTTTTCTTTTTAGTGATATAGGCAATAGGAGTGTCGGTTTATTGGTAAAAATGAAGAGTTAGAATAATATATTTTGATTGTTTTTCAAATAATTATGAAGTTTATTTCAGCGATATTGGCAATGACCATAACAACCATTGCCTCCGCACAAGTGATATCACCTAACGGAAAGGTGGAATGGCGGGAAAAAGGTAAGGGCTTTGCCGTGGTTTATCACGACGGCAACAACGAATGTGAAGTATTGGACATAACAAATGTAGGAATTCTCACTAAGGACGGGGGCGGAAAGGACTTGACGCTCAAGGCAAAAATGCCTGTTAAGACAATAAAAGACTCCTATACGATGATTGGAGGTAAGCGTCACGACTGTTCCAATGAGGCTAATGAGGTGACTTATCTTTATATCGACAACATAGGAAGAGAGCAGCAACTCATTGTCAGGGCTTATAACGATGGCATAGCTTTCCGATATGCCTTCGACGCATTGCAACATACTCGTCCTACAGAGGAACTGACTACTTATAGCATAGCCGAAGGTACAAAGCGATGGATGCAGAAATGGACAGAACCATACGAGGAGTTCTTCCCACTATCCACCACTGGAGAGAGTGAAAACAAGCGTTGGGGCTATCCTGCATTGCTTCAACCGTCCGACAAGGTCTTTGCACTTATTACCGAGGCAGGAATAGAAAGATACAATAGTGCATCGTCGCTCTACAACGACCGCAACAAGGAGCTATATCGTGTGGTGATGGACGAGAATCTGCAGAACACCACAGGCAAATGGAGTTCTCCCTACAGGGTCGTTATAGTTGGAGAACTGAAAGATGTGGTGGCTTCCACGCTCGTTACTGATGTCAGTGAACCTTGCCGCATAGAGGACACCTCGTGGATTAAACCTGGTTCTGTGTCGTGGATATATTGGGCATACAACCATGGCTCAAATGACTATCAAATAGTAAGGCAATATGTTGACATGGCAGTGGAGATGCGCTGGCCTTACGTACTCATCGATGCGGAATGGGACGAGATGAAAAACGGCGGCAACATAGAGGATGCCATACGTTATGCTCATGAAAAAGGAATCAAACCCATACTGTGGTACAACTCTTCCACAGCATGGCTAAAGGCATGGGGCGCACCAGGACCGCATGAGCGACTCAATGCTCCCGAAAACCGCGAGCGTGAGTTTGCATGGCTTGAGAAGATGGGTGTGGCAGGAGTGAAAATCGACTTCTTTGCTGGCGACAAACAAGAGACGATGGAATATTGTATCGACCTTCTCGAATGTGCCGCACGTCA
>JALEZQ010000055.1 GCA_022772475.1 Bacteroidales bacterium
CGAGGCTTCGTGCGGACGTTCTACGCTGTAGTTTTCGTCAACAGGCTGTACGTTGATGGGCTGCGTGTTGACCACCTGCGGCTGTGCGTACACGGGCTGCGGCTGCACAGGCTGCGTGTTGACTACCTGCGGCTGTACAGGCTGCGTGTTAACCACCTGCGGCTGTACGGGCTGCGTGTTGACCACCTGCGGCTGTACGGGTTGGGGCTTTGCCACCTGCGGTTGCACAGGTTGCGTGATGACCACCTGCGGCTGCACGGGTGCGGGTTTTGGGGCGGGAGCAGGAGCAGGTGCGGGTTCTGGTTGGGGCAGTAGGGCGGCAATCTGCGGCACCTGCTTAGCGGGCGTCCAGGCCGAGAGACCGGGCATCCAGACCAGCGTGTCGGGACTGATGTTGGCGGCTTTGAGTTGGTCTTCGTTGACGGGACCTTTCTTCTCGCGGGTGGGCGAAAGGTAGAAAATGTTGGTCAGCATGGAGGTAGGTGTATTGGGTGACGGGCGTGCCGCCACGGGTGATGGTTTTATTCGTGAATGTCGATGGTGAAGCCCTGCGTCCAGTGGGTGCCCGGCTCGGCACAGTTGATGTACGGGCGTTCGGTCAGCGGGCCTTCGAAGCCGATGGGGTCGCAGAGGCCGTGCCAGGGCTCGATGCAGAGGAACGGCGTGTGGACGCCCTGCGGCGACCAGAACAGCCATACGGGGGCCTGGCCGGTGACGGTGAGGATGGGCTGCTTTTGCTTGTTGCAGAGGGTGGCGGCCTTCAGGCGGTTTTCGGCGAAGATGAGGGCCTCGTTGGCGAAGGTGCCGGTGATGACGGGCACCATGCCGTCGGCCGTATGGGGCACGGGGAAGTGGTCCGGTTCGGTGCATCCCTGTTCGGTGGCGCGCAAGACGGCGCTGTCGTCGCCCTGCAGGCGCAGGTAGGCGTCGGCCTCGGTTTCGGTCTCGTCAAAGTCGGGCAGGACGAAGGCGGGGTGGAAGCCGGCCTGGAAGTACATGGGGCTGTGGCCGCCGTTGACGACGGTCAGCGTGAAGGCCAACTGGCGGCCGACGAGGGTGAACGTGGCGTGCAGGACGAAGGGCCAGGGGAAGTGCGCCCACGTCTCGTGCGTGCTCTCGCAGCGCAGAGTCAGGCTGTGGCCCTCGTTCTTCTCCACCTGCCAGGGCATTTGGCGCACGAAACCGTGCTTGGGCATGGTGTAGGTCTGGCCGTTGTGGCGGTAGGTGCCGTTCCACAGTCCACCCGTAGCGGGGAAGAGGATGGGGCAGTGGCCGTGCCACCAGCGGGCGTCGCCGTGCCATAGGTATTCGTGGCCGTCGCTGAGGCGCTGCAGGCTGACCAGTTCGGCGCCCATCTCGTCGATGGTGGCGCGCAGATATTGGTTTTGGATGGTGTGTGTCATGGTATATGTCAGATTAGGGTTAGGTCTTTCACGGCAGTGTCAGCCTTCATTTGCGCTTGCGCCCCCTCACTTGCGCTTCTGGCGCATGTCCTCGGCCATCTGGCGGAACAGGTCGGAGGCGAAGATGAAACTGCTGAGGTTCTCGTTCTTGCTGTCCAGCACTTGGTCCTTCGTGCCCTGCCATTCGGGCTGCCCCTGGTGCAGGAACAGGATGTGGTCGCCGATGCTCACCACGGAGTTCATGTCGTGGGTGTTGACGATGGTGGTGATGCCATACTCGGCCGTGATGCTGTGTATCAGTTCGTCGATGACGAGCGAGGTCTTGGGGTCGAGGCCCGAGTTGGGCTCGTCGCAGAAGAGGTAGCGCGGCGATGGCGCCACGGCGCGGGCAATGGCCACGCGCTTCTGCATGCCGCCGGAGATCTCGCCGGGATATTTGGCGGCGGCGTCGGCCAGGCCCACGCGGTCCAGGCAGGCCATGGCGCGGTCGGTGCGGCCGCGGAGCGTGTCGTCAGAGAACATGTCGAGGGGGAACATGACGTTCTCCAGCACGGTCTTCGAATCGAAGAGGGCCGCGCTCTGGAAAATCATGCCCATCTCGCGGCGCAGCAGGGTGCGCTCACGCTTGCTCATGTGCACAAAACTGCGGCCGTCATAGACCACGTCGCCCGAGGTGGGCTCGAGCAGGCCCACGATGCACTTCATCAGCACCGTCTTGCCCGAGCCGCTGCGGCCGATGATGAGGCTGGTCTTGCCGTCCTCGAAGGTGCTGGTGATGCCGCGCAGGACGGTCTTGTCGTCGAACGACTTGCGGAGGTCTGTTATTTCTATCATGAGAGCAATCGCGTGAGAAACAAGTCTGAGAATAGGATGAGCATACTGCTCGACACCACCGAGCGCGTGGCGGCCTTGCCCACCTCGACCGAGCCGCCCTCGACGGTGTAGCCGAAGAATGCCGATACGCTCGAGATGATAAAGGCGAAGAAGAGCGACTTGATGACGCCCATCCAGAAGAACCACTCCGTAAACTGGTGCTGCAGGCCCAGCGTCAGGTCGGTCGGCGTGAGGATGTGCCCGATGTAGGCCGTGGCGTAGGCGCCGATGATGCCGCTTACCGTGCTGAAGATGACCAGGAAGGGTATCGTCGTGACGAGGCCCAGAATCTTGGGCAGGATGAGGTACGAGGCCGAGTTGACGCCCATCATCTCGAGGGCGTCAATCTGCTGCGAGGTGCGCATCGTGCCCAGTTCGGAGGCGATGTTGGAGCCCGCCTTACCCGCCAGGATGAGGCACATGATGGACGAGGAGAACTCGAGGAGCATAATCTCGCGTGTGGTGTAGCCCGACACCCATACCGGCATCCAGGCGCTCTGGATGTTGAGCTTAATCTGGATGCAGATGACGGCGCCGATGAAGAACGAGATGAGCAGGACGATGCCTATCGAGCCGACGCCCAGGGTGTGCATCTCTTCAAGGTACTGCTTGAAGAACATGCGCATGCGCTCGGGGCGCGAGAAGACGCGCCCCATCAGGCGGAGGTAGGCGCCGAAGTCTTTGAGGGCATTGATGATGAACATGTTGTGGGGGATGGAGCAATAGGGGGGTGGCTTGTTAGCGCGCGGCGTTGGGGCAAAAGCAGGCGAGGGAGTACGCCCGTTCGGGGTACTCCCTCGCTCTGTCAGTACTCGAAGTGGGACTTGAACCCACACGACCATCACTGGCCAAAGGATTTTAAGTCCTTCGTGTCTACCGATTCCACCATTCGAGCCTTAGCGCCGGAACGCACGTGCAAAGATAGGCTTTTATCGCAGAGTGGCCAATTTTTTCATGCTTTTTCATCATTCGGCGTCGGCGCAGGGGTCATTCAGCGTCGGCGCAGGGGTCTCGCAGGGGTCTCAGACCTGTGTGTCGTGGCCATCCTCCAGGCGGTTGAGCATCTTGATGGTGGCCTTGATGGCGGCGCAGGTCTGGTCGGCGTCGAGGGCGCTGGTGCGGTAGGTGCGGCCGTCCATCTCCCAGGTGATGAGGGTCTGGACGAAGGCGTCGGTGCGGCCGCCGGGGGGGATGGTGACGTTATAGTCGGTCAGCGTGGGGAAGGGGCGGTGCAGGCGGCGCGTGTAAATCTTCCGCAGGGCGCGGACGAAGGCGTCAAACTGGCCGTCGCCGGCCGACTGCGCCTGGTACGGGCGGCCGTCGATCTCTACCTTAATAGAGGCTGTGGGCTGCAGGCCGTGGGCCGTGGTGACGAGGTAGCTCACCAGGCGGACGCGGGCCTCGGGGGCATCGTGGTGGAGCACGTCGGCCACGATGTAGGGCAGGTCGTCCGGCGTGACGCGCTCCTTGCGGTCGCCCAGTTGGATGATGTGCTGCGTGACGCGGCGCGTCTGCTCGGCCGTCAGTTCCAAGCCCATGGCCTGCAGGTTGCGGGCGATGTTGGCCTTGCCGCTGTTCTTGCCCAGGGCATAGGCACGCTGGCGGCCGAAGCGCTCGGGGATGAGGGCGTTGCAGTAGAGGCCCGACTTGTTGTCGCCGTCGGCATGGACGCCCGCCACCTGCGTGAAGACGTTGCGGCCCACGATGGGGCGGTTGGCCGGGACGGCAATGCCGCTGATGCTCTCCACCAGTCGGCTCATGGCATAGAGGCATGCCTCGTTGATGTGCGTCTGCAGGTGGAAGTGGTCCTTGAGGATGGCCTGCACGCTCGATAGCGGTGCGTTGCCGGCGCGTTCGCCCAGGCCGTTGACGGCGGTATGGATGCCCTGGATGCCCGAGAGGATGGCCGCCGAGACGTTGGCGATGGCCAGGTCGTAGTCGTTATGGGCATGGAAGTCGAAGTGGCAGTCGGGGTAGCGCGAGCGCATCTTGCGGAAATAGCCCACAGCCGAGAGAGGGTCGAGCACGCCCAGCGTATCGGGCAGCATGAAGCGGCGCACGCCGTGGTCCTTGAGGGCATCGACCAGGGCGAAGACATACTGCTCGTTGTCGCGTATGCCGTTGCTCCAGTCTTCCAGATAGACGTTGACGGTCATACCCTGCGCTGTGGCGTAGCCTATCTCGCTGAGGATGTCGGCGATGTGCTCTTCGGGCGTCTTGCGCAGCTGTAGCGTGCAGTGGCGGTGTGAGCCCTTGCACAGCAGGTTGACCACGCGGCCGCCGCAGGAGCGTATCCAGTCGATGGAGGCGTGCCGGTCGATGAAGCCCAGCACTTCCACGCGGTCGGCCATGCCCTCCGAGGCTGCCCAGCGGCATATCTGGCTCACGGCGTCGTGTTCGCCGTCCGAGACGCGGGCCGAGGCCACCTCGATGCGATCTACGCCGACGTCGCGGAGCAGTTTGCGGGCAATCTGCAGTTTTTCGTGCGGCACGAAGGCCACGCCGTCCGTCTGTTCGCCGTCGCGCAGCGTGGTATCCATGATTTCTATCGCTTGGCTCATGATGTAGGGTGTTTAGGTGTAGGGTGAAAAAGTGTGCCGCCCGGCGGGCTTGCCGGGCGGCATAGAGGTATAGGGGAGTGGGGGGCTCTGGAAATCAGGTAGCGTCAGTATCAGCAGGCGCCGGCCTGTTCCCAAGCCTCGGTCTTATCCTGGTTGCGGATGAGGAAGTCGATGTCGTCGAGGCCCTCCATCAGGCAGTACTTCTTGTAGCCGTTGATGTCGAAGTGCTCCGTCTCGCCGCTCGCCGTGTTGGTGATGGTCTGCTCGGGCAGGTTCACCACGACGTGCATCTGCGGGTTGGCCTTGATGTCGGCGAAGAGGCGGCTGAGGAAGGCTTCGCTCACCACGACGGGCAGGACGAAGTTGTTCAGTTCGTTCTGCTTGTGGATGTCGGCGAAGAAACTGCTCACCACCACGCGGAAGCCGTAGCCCGCGATGGCCCATGCCGCATGTTCGCGGCTCGAGCCGCAGCCGAAGTTTTTGCCAGCCACGAGGATTTGGCCGCCGTAGGTCGGGTCGTTGAGGACGAAGTCTTTCTTTGTGCCGTCGGGGTTGTAGCGCCAGTCGCGGAAGAGGTTGTCGCCGAAGCCCTCCTTGTCGGTAGCCTTGAGGAAGCGGGCGGGGATAATCTGGTCCGTGTCCACGTTCTCGAGGGGAAGGGGCACGCAGGTGCTGTCTATGATATTGAATTTCTCTTTCATGTTACGCTTGGTAGGAAGGGTGGGTGAAGGGATGGGAAGGATTACATCAGCGTGCGCGGGTCGGTGATGACGCCCGTGACGGCGGCAGCCGCTGCGGTGAGCGGCGAAGCCAGGCAGGTGCGCGAGCCCGGTCCCTGCCGGCCTTCAAAGTTGCGGTTGGACGTGGAGACGCTCAGGCATCCGGCCGGAATCTTGTCGTCGTTCATCGCCAGACAGGCCGAGCATCCCGGCTGGCGCAGTTGGAAGCCGGCCTCTTCGAGCACCTTGTCGATGCCCTCGTCGATAATCTGCTGACGTACGCGCCACGAGCCGGGCACGAGCCATGCGGTGACGTGGTCGGCCTTGCGGCGTCCCTTGACGATGGAGGCGAAGGCGCGGAAGTCTTCGATGCGGCCGTTGGTGCAGGCACCGAGGAAGACGTAATCGACCTTCTTGCCCACCATCTTCTCGCCGGCGGCGAAGCCCATATACTTCAGAGCCTTCTCGTCCGATGCCGATGCTGGAGCGGGGATGTCGGCGCTCAGGCCGATGCCCATGCCCGGGTTGGTGCCGTAGGTAATCATCGGCTCGATGTCGGCGGCGTCGAAGGCCACCTCTTTGTCGAAGACGGCATCGTCGCCGCTGCGTAGCGTGCGCCAGTAGGCCACGGCCTTGTCCCAGGCCTCGCCCTGCGGGGCGTTGGGGCGGCCCTTGATGTAGGCGAAGGTCTTCTCGTCGGGGGCGATGAAGCCGCCGCGGGCGCCCATCTCGATGGAGAGGTTGCACAGCGTCAGACGGCCCTCCATCGACAGGCTTTCGATGGCCTCGCCGGCATACTCGACGAAGTAGCCCGTGGCGCCGCTCGTGGTAATGCGGCTCATGATGTAGAGCGCCAGGTCCTTGGCCGTCACGCCGTGGCCCAGGTTGCCGTTCACGCGGATGCGCATCGACTTGGGCTTGGCCTGGAGGATACACTGTGAGGCCAGCACCATCTCCACCTCGGACGTGCCGATGCCGAAGGCCACCGCACCCATGGCGCCGTGCGTCGAGGTGTGCGAGTCGCCGCAGACGATGGTCATGCCGGGCAGCGACAGACCCATCTCGGGGCCTACGACGTGGATGATGCCGTTGTTGGGGTGCATCATGCCGAAGTGGGTCAGGCCGAAGTCGGCCGCATTGCGGGCCAGCGTATCGACTTGCTTACGCGATACGGGGTCCTCGATGGGCTTGTCCTGGTCGTGCGTGGGTGTGTTGTGGTCGGGCATGCAGTAGATGTGGTCGGGGCGGAAGGCTTTGAGGCCGCGCTCACGCATGCCGGCGAAGGCCTGCGGACTGGTCACCTCGTGCATGTACAGGCGGTCGATATACAGTTGGTCGGGCCCATCCTGGACGTGTTGCACCACGTGGCGGTCCCAGATTTTGTCGAAGAGTGTGTTCATGGGGGTATAGGGGTTGGAGTGTTTTTTTCTGTGAAGGAAAGGAGGGGGAAGGGCTTGAGGCTGCCGTCGGTCATTTGTCAGACGAAGGGCAGCACGGCACTGAGCACCGCCAGGACGTCACCCAGCAGGATGATGGCCGTGCCGCTCTTGTAGAAGCCGCGGCGGTAGCGGTCCAGGCCGGGGAAGAACAGATAGACGGGAAGCGCCCACAGCAGGTTCTGCGCCATGTAGAGCAGGAAGTTGACGGCTGTCCAATCGGTGTAGCCGAAGAGGTGCATGCCGCCGAAGAGGTAGAGCGGACTGACGAAGACGGGCGCTACGCTCAGGAAGGCCAGCACCAGCAGCCAGCGGGGAAAGTCGTTCATGGGGCAGAGGCGTAGTTAGAGTTCGTCGTCGGCGGTCGGCGCCTTGCGGAATTTGTTGATGCAGTCGATGTAAGCCTCCACGCTGGCGGTGACGATGTCGGTGTTGGCGCCGAAGCCGTAGTAGATATGTCCGTCATACTCTACCTGCATGTGCACCTTACCCACGTCGTCGCTGCCCTTGTTGATGGCCTGGATGGTAAACTCGCGGAGCACCATCTTGCGCTTGATGATCTCCTTGAGGGCGTTGATGGCGGCATCGACGGGGCCGTTGCCCTCGGCGGCGGCATGAAACTTCTCGCCGGCGATGTCCAGATGGATGGCCGCTACGGGGCGCACGCCGTGGCCGCTGGTCACCTGCAGATAGTCGAGCTTGATGCTGTGCTGCTCGCTGCGCTCGGCGCCGGCCAGCACCAGCACGTCGTCGTCGGTAATCTCCTTCTTCTTGTCGGCCAGGCGCAGGAAAGCCTCGTAAATTTTGTCCAACTTCTTGTCCGATACGGTGATGCCCAGCACCTCCAGACGGTGCTTGAGCGCGGCGCGTCCCGAGCGTGCCGTCAGGATGATGGCGTTGTCGTCGATGCCCACGTCCTTGGGGTTGATAATCTCGTAGGTCTCCACGTTCTTGAGCACGCCGTCCTGGTGGATGCCCGACGAGTGGGCAAAGGCGTTGCGGCCCACGATGGCCTTGTTGGGCTGGACGGGCATGTTCATCAGCGAACTGATCATGCGGCTGGTGGCGGCAATCTTCGTCGTGTTGATGTTCGTCTGGATGTCCAGGTCGTGGTGGCACTTCAGGATCATCGCTATCTCCTCTTCGCTGGTGTTGCCCGCGCGCTCACCGATGCCGTTGATGGTCACCTCCACCTGGCGGGCGCCGTTGAGCACGCCCTCCAGGGTGCAGGCCGTGGCCATGCCCAGGTCGTTGTGGCAGTGGGTGGAGAGGATGGCGTTGTGCACGCCATCGACGTGCTCCATCAGGTACTTGATTTTCTCGCCATACACGCGCGGCAGGCAGTAGCCCGTGGTGTCGGGGATGTTGACCACGGTGGCGCCGGCCTTGATGACCGCCTCGACCACGCGGGCCAGGTATTCGTTGTCCGTGCGGCCGGCATCCTCGGCATAAAACTCGACGTCTTCCACATAGCGCTTGGCATACTTCACGGCGGCCACGGCGCGCTCGATGATCTCCTCGCGGGTGGAGTTGAACTTATAGCGTATGTGGCTGTCGCTCGTACCGATGCCCGTGTGGATGCGCTTGTGCTTGGCATACTGCAGGGCCTCGGCGGCGCAGTCGATGTCCTTTTCCACGGCGCGCGTCAGGGCGCAGATGGTGGGCCAGGTCACGGCCTTGGAAATCTCGATGACGGAGTTGAAATCGCCCGGGCTGGAGATGGGGAAGCCCGCCTCGATGACGTCCACGCCGAGGGCCTCCAGTTGCTTGGCCACCTGAATCTTCTCAATGGTGTTGAGTTGGCAGCCGGGCACCTGTTCGCCGTCGCGCAGCGTGGTGTCGAAGATGTAGAGTCTGTCGCTCATAGTTATGGTTGTGTTTTTTGTTTAGAGAGAGGGGTTGGTAAAGCAACAAGCCTTTCGCACGTTGAAGTGAGAAAGGCTTGCTATGCTATGCTTGTCATCCGCCGCCCCGTCAGGCACGGGTGCAGGGCTCACTTCCATGTTGTTGTGGACATAGAATAAGGCTGCGCAGTCGGAGGGTGCGGAGAATGTTCATGGTGGTCTGTTGTGGGGTTTGTTGGCCGCAAAGATAGCGATTCTTTGACAAATGACCTATTATTTGCCAAGAAAAATGACAGATGGCTTCAAGTAGCGCCTCTAATCCGCCCTTCATCACCTCGCCTCGCCGCCCGTTTGCCCCGCCCTTTGGTTCGTTTCGCCCCGCTGCGTCGCCCGTTTGCCCCGCCGCCGCGTCGTTTCAGCCAATGCTCGGCCATCCATAGAAATTCCCAAGCCGCTTGGGAACACGATTCCCAAGGGCTGGGAACATGATTCCCAAGGGCTGGGAACACGATTCCCAGCGGCCGGGAATTTTGTTCTCGGTGTGCCGGAAAATTCTCCATGCGTTGGCACATCGAGTGCCGGCCCTTGGTACATCGAGTGCCAGCCTCTGGTACATCGAGTGCCAGCCGCGGGTACATCGAGTGCCGGCCGCTGGTACTTCAATTGCCGGCCGCTGGTACTTCAATTGCCAGCCGCGGGCAATGCGATTGCCAGCCCTTGGCAATGCGATTGCCAAGCCCGGTGGTAATCCCTTTGCCGGGTCACGTGGCCATTTCACGGTTATGTCTGTCCGGCCATCCACGCCAGTGTGCGGCGGTTGCCCTCTTCGCGACTGACGGGAAGGTCGGGGGCGATGCGCTGCGTGGCGTGTGCATGATGGGGCGGGATGAGGGTTCAGGAGCGGGGGAGGGGTAGGAACGCGAAAGAGCCACTGCCCTATCCGCACGGGGTGTGCCGGACAGGGCAGTGGCTCAGTTAAGCAGCGATGGGAAGGCGGCAAGCCTTGCCCGGGGATCTCGAAGAGGGGACTATGCTTTTTCGGAGGGAGTGGCGGCAGACTGTTTGCCCTTCAGCCGGCCGTAGTGGAGGCGCTTGAGGGCGTTGATGCCGAAGAGGGCGATGACGAGGCGCTTGGTCAGGTCGAAGGACACCATATATATATAGTACCATACGGCGCGCAGCCGGCTGCCGCCGTTGTTGGTCACGACGTGCATGATGTCGTAGCGCTTGCGGTAGGACCAGGCACCCGACACTCCGCCCAGACGAAACTCGGCGATGTCGGCATCGACATACTTGAATGTGGCGCCGCGCTGGTAGAAGCGCGTCAGCAAGTCGTAGTCCATCATGTAGCGAAACTTCTTGTCGTAGAGGCCGTAGCGCCGGTAGGCATCGGGGGTGATGAACGTGCCCTGATGGGCGCAGCGTATGGTGAGCGGCGCCAAGGGGAAACGCATGGAGGGCACCTCGCGGCCGCGGTAGTCGGTGTCGGCATTGGCCACGATGACGTTGCCGCGATAGACGTCGGTGCAGCCGTCGTAGGCCCGGGCCACACTGGCGAGGGCGCCCGGCAGCAGGATGTCGTCGCTGTTGATCATGACGATGAGGTCGCCCTTGGCGGCGGCGATGCCCTTGTTGAAGGCGTCGCTGATGCCCTCGTCGGGCTCGGAGACGAAATAGCCCAGACGGTCGCGGTAGCGCGCGACGATGTCGAGGGTGCGGTCCTTGCTGCCACCGTCGATGATGACATAGTCGATGTGCGGGTAGTCTTGCGCGAGGACGCTCCGGATGGTGCCCTCGATGCAGGCTTCGCTGTTATAGCAAATCGTGATGACAGAGATGAGAGGCTGTTTCATGCTTGTGGCGTGGTTGGCTTGTGGTTCAGCACTTCCCGGCGGAAGCGGGAGAAGGCTTCTTCGTAGGTCGGGTCGATGGGGCGGCGCAGGCACTTCTTCAGGCGCAGTTTCATGCCGACCCACCGCCAGTAGAGGCCGCGCGAGGCGATGCGGTGCTTGCGCAGGTAGTAGTCCGTTGATTGGAGGAAGGCCAGATAGCGGCTGGCGGGCACCTGGCGGCCGTGGCCCTCGAGGTGGATGATGCGCAGCGGCAGGATGTGCAGGCGCCGCTCCGGCAGGCGGCGCATAAGGTCGGGCTCCTCGTTGCAGAGGAAGATGTTCTCGTCGAAGCCCCCGGCCGCCTCAAAACGACGGCGCGACAGGGCGAAGGCGGCGCCCCAGGGCCAGGCGATGCGGTTGACGGGGCGCAGGCGGTTCACCGAGCCCAAAAACGAGATACGCTCCAACAGGTGGAGCAGGGGGAAGATATAGACGTATTCGGGGAAGTAGGAGTAGGTGTCGTTGCGCCGGCCCTCGGGGTCGGTCAGCGAGTAGCCCAGTACGAGGCGGTCGTCGTCCTCCAGCATACGCACCGTGGTAGAGAACACGTCCTCGGTGACGATGGTGTCGGGGTTGAGGAAGAGGATCTGCGGCGCGTCGGTATGGGCCACGCCGACGTTGTTGCCGCCGCCGAAGCCATTGTTGCGGGCGTTGGCCACATAGCGCGGGCAGAAGGTGTAGTGCATCTCGGCCATGGCTGCCTCGAGGCCCGTGTCGGGCTTGTTGTCCACGACGACGACCTCCAGCGCCGTGCCCATCGGGTTGTGGCGGCTGATGCTGTCTAAGCAGGGCAGGATGACGGCGTTGCTGTCGTAGGCCACGATGATGACCGCCAGCCGGGCGCCGGTCGTCGTGTCGCCGTGCTGCGAAGAGGATGTGGGGTGTGTCATGGCGAGGAGAGAGGACTTATATCTGCAACAGCTGCGTGTAGAGCACGTCGATGAGGAAGATGCCGCAGACGTAGATGAGGATGAGGAGGCGGGCGGCCCAGACGGGGCGGATGATGTGGATGAGCAGCGGTACCATCAGAATCTCCACGAAGCCGAAGAGCTCGCTGATGCGGGCGGCGAAGACGGCGATGAAGTTGAACACGCCCAGGCAGATGTACGACAGAGCGAAGATCTTGAGCAGCAGCGTGATGTAGGGGCAGTGGGCCTTGACCTCGTCATACTTCCAGAGCAGGACATAATAGACCATCATCTTGAGCATGATGGCGGCGTTGAAGATATTGATTTGCTCTACATCGGCCAAGCCCTTGTCCTTGATTTCCTCGTACAGCATGAGTTTGTCCTGAACGAAGCCGAAGGGGATGAGGCTGATGAAGTCGATGTTGTAGAGCACGGAGGCGAAGGCCATGCACGGGGCGAAGGCCAGCACCACGCGGTGCCATATCTTCATGTCGTTGTTGCGGAAGAGGAGCATGAGAAAGGCCAGGATGGCCGTGATGTGGAAGAAGACGGCGATGGCGAAGAGGGCCGCCGTGAGCCACCGCCGGCGCTGCACCATGAAGTAGAAGCCGAGGATGATGAAGGCCACCGCCGCGCCGACACGAATCTGCGTCATGTCGTGCAGGATGAGGAAGTGGCTCATATAGACCGCCAGAAGCAGGAAGTACTCCTTGCTCAGGCGGGTGAAGACGAAGCACTTGAGGGGAATGGCCAGCAGGGCATAGACGATGAAGATGCCCTGCACGTCGCCCAGCGTGGCGCGCACGGTCTCGCTGATGAAGATGAAGGTGGGCTCGACCATGTCGTCGAAGTTGCCCAGATAGTAACTGTAGTACTGCAACGAGTCCTTGTCGATGCCCAGGGGGCGCAGGCCGGCCATCAGGGTGATGGCGGCGGCGATGCCGGCATACACCAGGATGCGCGTGACGGGCCGCTCGTCTCTGAGGAAAGAGAAGGCGACCGCCGTGACCATGAGCAGGAAGAGCAGGGCAACGAACATGTGCGGGGGTGGGTGGGGGGTGTGTCGGTGAGGTGGGGTGTGAGGAAGAGCGGTGGGGTAGGGGGTCAGTCGGCCACTGTGACGGTCGCGCCATTGTCGCCGCCATTATCGTCCTTGGCTTTGCCGTCTTTCTGCTCCTCGTCCTCACGTGTGCGGACCAGGATGTTGATGCTCGTGATGATGAACACCAGGATGGTCAGTGCCGCCACGTTGAACATGCGCTTGGGACCGGCGTGCTTGACGGGCACGCTGGCGTTTTGCAGTACGGTGAAGGCCGGCGTGCGCTCTTGCAGTTTCGACTCGGCCAGGATGCGCTGCTGCGCCAGCGAGTTGTAGGCGGTGAAGGCCATCTGCATCTCGTTCTCGAGCTGGTCCTGCCGGTTCTTATAGGATTGGAGTACGACGTCCTGGTGGGAATCTACGAAGTCGGCGTAGGCGGTGCAGGCTTTGAGGTACTTCTCGTGGGCGTCGTTGCAGAGGATATTGATGTGGTCCAGGTCGATGCGTGCCTTCTTCGTGCGGTATTCGGTGATGAAGTCTTGCAGGCGGGCCATCACGGTGTCGGCCATGCAGGCGGCCACGAGGGGGTCCTGTGCGGTGGTGGTCAGGGTGATGACGTCGGTCTTCTTATCGACGGCACAGCGTATGCTGCCGCCGATGCCGCGCACCACTTTGTCTTCCATCTCGGTCAGGCGGAAGGGGTCGGGGCGGTAGTCCTTGTCGGTGTTGAGCGTGCCGGGCTTCTTGAGCATCGCCTTGACCTTGATCATGGCCCAGGTCCAGAAGGGGGCGTCCTGATGTTTGGTCAGGTAATCGACATAGCGGCCGCTGAAACTGCCGTCGGCGGTCTGCACATGCACGTCCATGAGGGGCACGAGGAAGTCGGTGGAGTTGATGACGTCGGGATAGAACATGGGCGTGATGGCATCGTTCGAGTTCATGCTGTTCAGGTTGATGCCTATCATGGAGGCCATGCTGCTCAGTCCGCCGAGGCTCCCGCCGCCGTTGGTGTATTCGGGCGCCAGCTTGACCTGCACCTGGTAGTAGCGGGGGATGCAGAGCATGATGGCCGACGTCAGGACGATGGTCAGGGAGAGCGGCAGGATGTACTTTCGGCGGTGGCGGAAGAGGGTGGAGACGATGACGTCAAGGCGTATCTTGCCTGTGAACGAGGCTTGCAGCGTATTACGCGAGGCTTTCTGTGACATGGTGTGGAGAGAAGTATGGTGTGGAAAGGGGTGCGGTGTGGAAAGAGAGGGGAAATGCGGTTGCAGGCTGGAGCCATGGGGCCGCCGAAGCGCGGTTACTGTTCGATGGTCTTGATGACTTTGGCGGGTGAGCCTACGGCGATGCTGTAGGGCGGGATGTCGCGCGTGACGACGGAGCCGGCGCCGATGACGCTATAGTCGCCGATGGTGACGCCGGGCATGACGCAGACGCCTTCGCCCAGATGGACGCAGCGCCCTATCTTCACCGGTCCGCGACTGACGAGCGGACGGTGGCGCGGCGGCATCTCCAGTTCGGCGCGTGTCGTGCCGCCGTGGGTGTGGTCGGTGATGTAGCAGCGGGCGCCCATCGTGGTATATTCGCCAATCTCCACGTGGTTGATGCAGCCCACGCGGCTCAGCGGCGCCAGCACCACATGGTCATGGATGATGAGGCGGGGCGTGAAACGCTGGCCCGCATTGTCCCAGCGGTCCAGGCACTGCAAACGCACGTCGAAGCCCATTTCGACGTTGTGGCCCAGCGTCATGTGCTTCATGCCGGAGAGGTGCAGGCGTGTACTGCTCAGCGCCACGCTGCCGCAGCGGCCGAAGCGCTGCTTGACGTAGGCGGCATAGATGTTGCGCCACAGGATGGACAGTTTGGCGCAGAGCCAGGGCCAGCCCAAATGGGCGAAGGGCCAGGTCAGACAGACGAAGAGGAAGCGGATGATGCGTTTCATATCATAGGTGGGGATTATGCCGGAGTGGGGTGGAGCATGCGGAGGAGGCGTCTGCCCGATGTGATCACCGCATCAGATGCAGCCGCCGGAGGACAAACTGCCGCTCGCCGCTCTGCAGACCGAAGACGAAGGCTGTCAGCCCTGTCCAGCCCACGGTGAGGGCGCAGAACAGCAGGTGTACCCAGAGCCCCTCGGGCGTGACATAGTGGAGCACGGCGGCCGGCAGACCGACGCTCAGGGTGCCCACGATGATGATGCGTGAGAGCACGCGGCGCACAAACAGCCGGGCGGAGAAGCCGAACAGCCCTCGGCACAGCCAGATACGGATGACCTGTGCCGCCAGCGTCGTGGCCAGCAGGACGACGAAGATGAGTGCGGGCTCACGCGTGGCGTGCAGCATGAAGTAGCCCACGGGCAGCGTCAGGAGCAGCGTCAGCCCGATGCTGACGTAATAGCGGCGCACGCGCCCCGTGGCGGCGGCGCCGATCATCATGGGGTTGGCCACACAGTCGATGAGCGACACGCACAGCAGCAGGCGCACGAAGGTGGCGGCATGGGCCGGCACGACGGGCAGCCACAACTGCAGCACGAAGTCGGTGTCGAGGGCAAGGGGCACGGCCATGAGCAGCATCAGCATGAACGACAGCCGCGACGACGTCAGCACCAGGCGGTTCATCTGTCCCACCTCGCCCTGAGCGTAGGTCTTGGTAATCTGCGGGTTGATGGCGGTCTGAAAACTGGCTATGAACGCTGTCACCGCCGTCTGTATCTGAAACGCCACGCCGCGGGCTGCATTGACCAGGGGGCCGAAGAAGAAGTTGAGCATCAGGTTGATGCCCTGCGTGTTGGCCACGAGCGACAGATTGCCGAAGGTGCTCCACCCCGTGAAGGCCAGCATCTCGCGGTAGAGGGCGCCGTCGCGCATGAGGCGGAAGCGCAGGTTGCGGTAGCGCAGGCGGCAGTAGAGCCAGTAGATGGCGCGCACGACGGCCGCCTCGGCCAGCATCAGCAGGGCATAGACGGCCAGGATGTGGTCGGCGGGGAAGAGGTAGAGGCTCAGCGTGACGCCCAGTTTGAGCAGCACATCGACGATGGTGATGGCGGCATAGGCGCCCATGTTTTCGTGGGCAATGATGGTGGCATTGCAGGGCATACTCATGATGAGCAGCATGCCCGAGAGCAGCGAGCAGCCGAACACCATATAGACCTGCATGACCTTCTCGGGCGGGCACACCAGAAAGGTGTGGATGTACCACGTCCCCAGGGCACCGCCCACCACGACCACGCCGATGCCCAGCAGGGCGTGGATGACGGTGGCCGCCGAATAGACGCGGTTCAGATAGTCCGCATCGCCGCGCCCCAGCGCCACGGTGATGAAGCGCTGCGTGCAGGTGGTCATCGAGTTGTTGAGAAACATCAGCACCACCACGATGCCGCCCACCACGTCGTACAGGCCATAGTTTTCCACACCCAGCACGTGCATCAACACGCGCGAGGTGTAGAGGAATACGGCCATTTGGAAGAGCATGCGGAAATAAAGGATGAGCGTGTTGCGCGCCACCCTGCGTGTGTCTGCTTGCTGTGTCATACGCGCAAAGGTACGTTTTTTTGTGCCAGCGGCCAATGTTTGGTGCCATGAAAGTGTGCAGTTGGCGCCCATATATGACGCTATGGCGCGCAATGGGGGGTTGAGGCGCGAGGCCGGATGACGGACGTCCGTGAAACCAAACCCCACACTGACGCGCCCACAAAGCACAGCGCCGTGCATGTGGGGACATGCACGGCGCTGCGGGTGGTGTGACGGCTTAAGCCTGACGGTAGTCGGCGAGACTCTCGGTGGTGAGGTTCATCACGAAGGTGTGGTGCTTGGCAATCTCCGCCTCGACGAAGTTGGCATAGACGCGGGCGCTGCGCTCGAAGAGGGCGGCGTCGGCCGAGGCGTTGTAGATGAGCAGGTGGAGCATGATGACGTCGGCAGCCATCTCGACGAGGTGGCGGGCGCAGAGGTCGTGATACTCCTGGTCGGCAGCCTCCTTGACGCGGGCCACGGCCTCTTCAAACTTGTCGGCCATGACCTTGGCGCGGGCCTGGATGGCCTTCATCGCCTCGCTGCACTCGGCCTGCTCAAACTCGCGCATCTGGGCCAGGTAGGAGCCGTTGGTGACGTAGCGGATGGCGGCTACGACCTGCAGCTGCGTCGTACCCTCGTAGATGCTGGTGATGCGGGCGTCGCGGGCATAGCGCTGGATGGGATAGTCCATCATGAAGCCCGAACCGCCGTGAATCTGCAGGGCATCGTAGGTGTTTTGGTTGCAGTACTCCGAGTTCATGCCCTTGGCCAGCGGCGTGAGCGAGTCGGCCAGTTTGGCATAGAGTTTCTGCTCCTTGCGCTCCTCGGGCGTCAGTTTGCGCTCCCGGCTGATGTCGTCCAGCGCCTTGTAGATATCGACGTAGCGTGCGCACTGGTAGAGCAGGGCGCGACCGGCATCGAGCTTGGCCTTGATGGTGGCCAGCATGTCGGCCACGGCGGGGAAGTTGATGATGGCTTTGCCAAACTGTTCGCGGTCGCGGGCGTAGGCCAGACCTTCGTTGTAGGCAGCCTGCGAGATGCCCACGCTCTGTGCGGCGATGCCCAGACGGGCGCCGTTCATCAGGGCCATGACGTACTTGATGAGGCCCATCTTGCGGTCGCCCACGAGTTCGGCCTTGGCATTCTTATAGACCAGTTCGCAGGTCGGCGAACCGTGGATACCGAGTTTGTTTTCAATGCGGCGCACGTTCACACCGCCGTCGCGCTTGTCGTAGATGAACATCGAGAGGCCGCGGCCGTCCGTCGTGCCCTCTTCCGAGCGTGCCAGCACCAGGTGCAGGTGGGCGTCGCCGTTGGTGATGAAGCGCTTGACGCCGTTCAGACGCCAGCAGTTGTTCTCCTCGTCGAAGGTGGCCTTGAGCATGACGCTCTGCAGGTCGGAGCCGGCGTCGGGCTCGGTGAGGTCCATCGACATGGTCTCGCCTTCACACACGCGGGGGATGAAGCGGGCGTGCTGGTCGGCATCGCCAAACTCGTAGAGCGTCTCGATGCAGTCTTGCAGCGACCAGATATTGCCGAAGCCGGCATCGCTGGCAGCCACCAGTTCGGCACACATGGTGTAGGGCGTGATGGGGAAGTTGAGGCCCTTGTAGCGGCGCGGCATGGTCATGCCGTTCATGCCCGCCTTGACCATGGCGTCAAGGTTGCGGTCGGTGCCGCTGGCATAGTTGACGCGGTCGCCGACGTGGTGCGGCCCTTCCAGGTCAACGCCCTCGGCGTTGTCGGCGATGGTGGTGCCGGCAATCTCGCCGACGATGTCGAGCACGCGGTCGTAGTTGTCCATGGCGTCGTCGAAGTCGATGGGGGCATAGTCGTAAGCGTCCTTCTCGGCGAAGCCACGCTCCTTGAGTTCGACGATGCGTTTCATGAGCGGGTGGTTCATTTCAAACCTCAGCTCGGGGTGGTCTGTATAGTTGTTGGCCATTTGGGTGTAGTGTTTGGTGTGGTAGGGGAGTACGCCGACGAGACGCCGGCGTGCGCGGAGCCATTATTTGCTGTTCTCTTTATACGATTTGATCATCTTGGGCACGACGTCCTCCACGCTGCCCGTGATGACGTAGTCGGCAATCTGGTTGATGGGCGCTTCGGGGTCGGTGTTGATGGAGATGACGATGCCGCTCTCCTTCATGCCGGCCACGTGCTGGATGGCGCCCGATATGCCGCAGGCAATATAGACCTTGGGTCGTACGGTGACGCCCGTCTGGCCAATCTGACGGTCGTGCTCGCAGAAGCCGGCATCGACGGCGGCGCGGCTGGCGCCCACCTCGCCGTGCAGTTCGTCGGCCAACTGGTAGAGTAAATCGAAGTTCTCCTTAGAGCCCACGCCGTAGCCGCCGGCGATGACGATGGGCGCACCCTTGAGATTGTTCTTGGCCTTCTCGACATGGCGCTCGATGACGCGCACCACATAGTCCGTGTCGGGCACATACTTGGCCACGTCCTCATAGACAATCTCGCCGTTGTAGTACTCAGCCACCTTCTCGGCCTTCATCACGCCCGAGCGCACCGTGGCCATCTGCGGGCGGTTGTCGGGGTTGACGATGGTGGCGACGATGTTGCCGCCGAAAGCCGGGCGAATCTGGTAGAGCAGGTTGTCGTAGTGCTTGCCCTGCTTCTTGTCGTCATAGTCGCCAATCTCGAGCGCCGTGCAGTCGGCCGTCAGACCGCTGGTCAGCGACGAACTGACGCGCGGGCCGAGGTCGCGGCCGATGACGGTGGCGCCCATGAGGCAGATCTGCGGCTGCTCCTCCTTGAAGAGGTTGACCAGAATGCTGGTGTGGGGCTTCGAGGTGTAGGGGTAGAGGCCCGGGGCGTCAAAGACGTGGAGCTTGTCCACACCATACGACAGGATGTTCTTTTCCACCTTGCCCGTGATGCCGCTGCCGGCGGCGATGGCTTCGAGCTGTACGCCCAGTTGGTTGGCCAGTTTGCGGCCTTTGGTGAGAAGTTCGAACGACACTTCTTCGACGGCAACGCCGTCTATCTCGCAATATACGAATACGTTGTTCATAGTGATGAGAGAAGTTACAGAGGTTAGCCAATGGTGTGGCTCTCGAGGAGCTCCTTCACCAGTCCTTCAATATCAGCTTCGCTGCCCGTGAGGCGCTTGCTTTCCTTGGCCTTGAACACGATGTTCTGCACAGCCTTTACCTTCGTCGGCGAGCCCGCCAGACCACACTGAGCCAGGTCGCCATCGACGTCGGCCACGCTCCACTGCGTCACCGTCAGGTAGGGCTTCTTTTCATATTCCTCGGCATAGGGCATCTGACCGTCGGCCGGACGCTCCATAGGCGCCGTGGCGCGCTTGTACTTCATCACCAGCTTGGCGTTGCGCGGGCGGCAGGGCGCGGCATTGCCGTTGACCGTGAGCAGGATGGGCAGCGGCGCTTCCACACGCTCAATGCCGCCGTCGATGCTGCGCACCAGGGTGATCTTGCCGTCCTTCACGCTCTCGATGGCCGTGACGTAGGTCACCTGGTTCAGGTCGAGCTTCTGCGCCACCTGCGGGCCCACCTGCGCCGTGTCGCCGTCGATGGCCTGACGGCCGCCGATGATGATGTCGGGCATACCCATCTTGCGGATGGCCATTGACAGGGCATAACTCGTGGCCAGCGTGTCGGCGCCGGCAAAGGCGCGGTCGGTCAGCAGATAGCCGTTGTCAGCGCCGCGGAACAGACCTTCGCGGATGACGTCGGTGGCACGGGGAGGGCCCATCGTCAGGATGGAAACGCTCGAGCCCGGGTGCTCGTCCTTCAGACGAAGGGCTTGCTCCAGGGCGTTCAGGTCCTCTGGATTGAAAATGGCGGGGAGGGCAGCGCGGTTGACCGTACCTTCAGGCGTCATCGCGTCCTTGCCCACATTACGGGTGTCGGGCACTTGCTTGGCAAGCACAACAATTTTCAGACTCATAGTTTGCCTATATTATATATATGTGTGTTTCTCTTGGCGGGCATCTTCAGCGGCAGCCTTCGATTATGCTAAGCTTATGCCTGGCTTATGCTAAGCCTGGCTTATGCTTGGTCTATGCTAAGCTTACGCTTGGCGGACTTCTTTCGGCGACCTTCGCTGATGTGTTTCTCGTGGCAGTTCGCCCCGTGTGCAACGTGCGTCCGGCATTGCACAGAGACGCGGCAAAGGTGCACAGAGGCGCGGCAAATTTAGATAATTCCCGCCAAACGCCCAAAAATGGCTGCGCCAATTTTCCCGCGCCCTGTTGCGCAGGCCACATTTCATGCAAATTTTGCAAGAAAGGTTTTGCCAATCAGACAAAGGTCTCTATATTTGCCTTTAGAAACTGCGCTTGGCAAAATAAGACCTTGGGCCAAATGCGCCCTTTTGCGAAAAAAGCCCTAAATACGTCCCGATAATTGCTTGCAGAGAAAAAATAAATGGGTATCTTTGCCCGCAAATCCCCGAAAGGCCCCCAACGCCTCTGCTTCATGGAAAGCAAGATGTAGAGAAAGCCTGCACAGAAGGAAACAGTAAACAAACATTCCATAACAAACAATCTACAAACTAAAACTTCAAAACAATGGCAACTACAAATGCTACCGCACCTAAGAGTGCGCCCAAAGTAAAAAAGGAATCCCAGGGCTTTCAGGGAATTAAGGCCGGTTGGGCCGTTATCGTGGCCTGCGCTGTAATCGCCGTATGTATTTACCTGTTCGTGTTCGGTTCTGCCGGCAACTTCAAGGGCGACATCGGTGCTCCCTTCGCCTGCATGTCTGACGCCGAAGCTATGGAGCCCGCAGGCCTCGTAGGTACGGTTTACATGGGTGGTTTCGTGGTGCCCATCATCTGGACTCTCTGCTTCACCGTTATCGCCTTCGCCATCGAGCGCTTCTTCGCTATCCGCAACGCCTACGGCCGCACCAGCCTCGTGAAGTTCGTAGCCGAAATCAAGAAGGCCCTCGAAGCTAACGACATCGCCAAGGCCAACAAGCTCTGCGACGCACAGCGCGGCTCTGTAGCCAACGTCGTTCGTGCCACCCTTCGCAAGTATGCCGAGATGGAGCAGAACACCATCCTCACCAAGGAGCAGAAGATTCTCGCCATCCAGAAGGAGCTCGAAGAGGCTACCGCCCTCGAAATGCCTATGATGCAGGAGAACCTCCCCATCATCGGTTCTATCGTTACGCTCGGTACGCTGACCGGTCTGTTCGGTACGGTGCTCGGTATGATCAAGTCGTTCTCCGCTATGTCTGCCGGTGACGGTGGTACCGACTCTACCGCTCTTGCAACCGGTATCTCCGAGGCCCTTGTAAATACCGCTTCCGGTATCGCCACCGGTGCTCTCGCCGTTATCGCTTACAACTACTACACCAACAAAATTGACCGCCTCACCTTCAGCCTCGATGAAGTAGGCTTCTCCATCGTTCAGACCTTCTCCGCCACTCACTAATCATAATTAAGGTAACATAAACAATGGGACGATTTAAAATTACAAAGCAAGACACGTTCATAGACATGACGCCTATGAGCGATGTCATGGTCCTGCTGCTTACCTTCTTTATGCTTACTGCGACGTTTGTCAAGGAAGAACCCGTAAAGGTTAATGCCCCCGGTTCAGTATCAGAAGTCAAAATCCCTACCAGCAAACTCCTCACCATCTTCGTTGAGAAGAACGGTAAGGTGTTCCTCAACCTCGACACCCCGGGCGCTATGCGCCGAGTGGCTCAGCAGGTGAACCAAGACCAAAATGCTGAGGTGATTTCTGACATCAACGAGTTTGCACAGGTGCCCATGTTTGGTACGCCCCTCGACCAGGTCAACGCTTGGCTCCGACTGGACGACCGCAACGGCTATCTGGCCAAGAACCCCAACGCAGGTGTTCCTTGCGACAGCGTCAACGACGAACTTAAAGTTTGGGTGCGCGCAGCAGTCGAAGCACTCGGTGAGGACAGTATCCGCATCGCCATCAAGGCCGATAAGACTACACCTTACAAGAATGTCAAGTATGTAATCAATTCCTTGCGCTCAGAGCACCAGAACAGATATAATCTGATTACCTCTCTGTCTGGAGCAGAGGACTAACAATAGAGCATCATGGCAAAACAAATAAAGTCGAAACAGAAAAAAATGAACGCCCGCGTGGACTTCACGCCGATGGTGGACATGATCATGCTGCTTGTGACGTTCTTCATGCTCTGTACCTCGCTCCTGAAGCCCCAGGCCATGCAGCTCTCCATGCCCTCTGATAAAGAGGACCAGCAGGACGAGCAGCGAAGCCAGGCAAAAGCCTCGGAGGCCGTGACGATTCTCGCCGCACCCGACGACAGAATCTTCTACTTCGAAGGAAAGGCCGAGAATGCCGCAGAGAACCTCGTCGAAACCAAGTATGGTAAAGACGGTATCCGTGCGTTCCTCCTCAAGAAGAACGCCAAAGCACAAGTGGAAGTGGATAAACTCAAGAAAGAGTTTGAAGTACGCGACATCAATGAAGAAAGCAAGAAGGAGTATAACGAACGCCTCTCCGAAATCAAGAGCGCCAAGGGTACCCCTACCGTCATTATCAAAATCAATGACGACGCCAGCTTCAACAATATGATGAAGATTCTCGACGAGATGTTGATTTGCAACATCGGTAAGTACGTGATTGACAATTTCTCTGAGGCAGACAAGGAACTCCTTGCTACCAAGGGCGTAAAATTGGCACAGTAAGTTTATAAGTAAAGTATCGCAACACTATGTCTAAAGTTGATTTAGCATCACGCGGCTGGTGCGACCTCGTATTCGAAGGACGCAACAAGGATTACGGCGCTTATAAAATGCGTGCCCGTTCCGGTAGCCGAAACCTTCGAGCCATCATTGGCCTCCTCATCCTCATCGCCGGCATCGGTGCTATCGTAGCCATCAAGGCCGGCGTGGAAGCTTTGGAGGGCGGCAACAAGGTAGAAGAAGACAAGTCGCTCGAACTTCAGCAGCTCCAGAAAGAGGAGCCCAAGAAGAAGGAAGAGAAAAAGATTGAGGTGGAATACGAGAAGCCCGAAATCCAGAAAGTACAGGTGAAGGCCTCTATCCAGTTTGACGTGCCCAAGATCGAAGACGATAACCTCGTTGACGAGACCAAGCAGGTGAAGAGCCAGGACCAGGTGACGAAGAGTAACATCTCCATCGCTGCCCAGGACTACGCCGGCGACGGTAAGGGCGGTATCAACATCGACGACCTGAAGGACAATCAGCGCGCCGGTGGTACCGAAGCGCCTAAGGAAGAGGAAGTGCTCGCCAACGAAATCGTGGAAGTACAGGCTCAGTTCCCCGGCGGTGAACGCGCCCTCCTCAAGTACGTGTCTGAAAACCTTGTCTATCCCTCCATCGCTCAGGAACAGGAACTTCAGGGCGTCGTTACGCTCCGCTTCCGCGTAGAGAAGGATGGTTCTGTTGGTAAGATTGTCGTCGTGAAGGGTCTGTCGCGCGAGTGCGACGAAGCCGCCGTCAAGGTGGTATCCTCGCTGCCCCGCTTCACCCCCGCACGTCAGCAGGGTCACCCCGTACCCGTATGGTTCACCCTCCCCGTACGTTTCCGTCTGATTTAATCTCTCACCGATTAAGCATATCTTTATGAGAACACCATGGCTCATTGCAGCCGTTGTGTGCACGCTATTGGCCACCTCGTGTGGTAACCATCGGAAGTCTGCCGACTGGCGGACTTCCGATGAAGTGCATATAGCGGTTGACCAAACCTTTCAGGACATCATGGAGGACGAGCTCCAGACCTTCGCCCGCATCCATGTCGAGGCCGAACCACGCCCCGTCTATGTCAGCGAAGATTCTGCCCTGTGGCTCCTGCTTAACGACAGTGTCCGCAGCGCCCTCGTCACCCGTGCTCTCACCGATCAGGAACGCCTCATCGTTGAGAGCCACCGCCTCAGCGTAAAGCAGGCCCTCGTGGCCTACGACGCCTTCGCCCTCATCGTCAACAAGGCCAACAGCGACACCCTCATCTCTGTCGATGAACTGCGCGACATCGTCTCCGGGCGGATTACCCGCTGGGAACAACTGAAGTGCGGCACCCGCCACGGCGAACTCAAGCTTGTCTTCGACCAGTCCGGCTCCAGCACCGTCCGCTACATGCGCGACTCCCTGCTGCTCGGTGGCGAACTCAAAGGCAATATCTATGCCCAGGGCGGCAACCGCGACGTCATCGAGACCGTTAAGCAAGACCCCGAAGTCATCGGCGTCGTCGGCACCAACTGGCTCAAGGCCCGCGGCGACAGCGCCCTGACCTCGTTCGACAACCTCGACGTCAAGGTCCTTAAAGTCACCCGCAAGTATGACGAAGACCCCATCGGCTGGCGCCCCTATCAGTATCGCATCATGACCGGCGACTATCCCTTGGTTCGCTCCGTCTATCTCATCTGCACCGACCCCTTCCGCAAGTCGAAGACCACCACTTTCTTCTACTTCCTCAAGGGCGATGCCGGCCAGCGCATCATCTGCAACGACTCCCAGCTCCTGCCCCGCATGCAGGTCCAGTTTCGCTCCGTGACCGTACAGTAATCCCTCGTTTTTACCCCGAGATATAGTTTTGGCCAGACAGCCGCGTGCTCTCTGGCCATTATTTTGCCGTCTGTATTCCGCCCCTCCCCGCTCGCGTTCCGCTCCCTCCCCGCTCGCATTCCGCCCATCCCCGCCCGCATTCCGCCCATCCCCGCTCGCATTCCGCTCATCCCCGCCCTTGCTCAGCCCATCTTCCTGCCACATTGCGTGCATATTGTTCGGTCCCAGCCGGCCGCTGTGTTAAATTTCTGCCGAAAGCCATGGCGTTTGGCCAAAAAGCAAACAAAAGCCTTGCCACCTAAATTTTTATGCGTATTTTTGCAGAGTGCGCGTATTGCAGGGCTGTGGCAGCTGACGAGGCAGCCGGTGATGAAAGCAAGGACTACGCGCCGCCTCCATCACGACAAATACACGTAATAGATATGAAAAAGAATTGGATTTCCAAACTCGCTCTGGCAGCGCTCCTTCTTTGCGGTGCCGGACAGGCACAGGCCCAGAAGGGCTATGACGTGCCCGCCCTCAATCCCGAACTGCAGACCATGGCAGACCAGGTGATTGACATGCAGATTTCTGAGCCCGATAAGGCCAACCGTGCCTTCACCAAGCTGATGAGCAAGGCCAAGAAGAAAAAGGAAGACCTCCTCAGCCTTGGCCAGTACTTCCTCGACAAGAACATCTACCCCTGCGCCATGCAGTGCGCCAAGCAGGTCTATGAAGCCGACCCCACCTACATCCCCGGCCTCATGTTCAACGGTGAGGTGTGCATGATGCGCAAGGACTACGGCAGCGCCGGACAGATGTTCGACGCCGTCCTCGTGCAGGACAGCGCCTACGTCCCCGCCCTCAAGCGCAACGCCTTCGTATATAAGAACGTCAACCCCCACGTCGCCATTGAGATGCTCCAGCGCATCCAGCGCGCCGAGCCCGACAACCACGTGGCCAGCCGCGACCTCGGCGATATCTACTACGCCCTTGACGAGTACAAGGACGCCGTCAAGCAGTATAGCAACTACTTCTCGAAGGTGACAGAGAACGACTCCACCGACATCCGTCCGGGTGAAAACTATGTGCAGTCGCTCTTCGCCACGGCCGAGTTTTATGACATCCCCGAGCTCTGCGAGCGCTTCAGCAAGCTCGACAGCAAGACCATCGTCTTCAAGCGTATGAACTTCTTCGCTCAGGTGGAGAACCTCAAGGCCGACCAGGCACGTGCCGCCATGAGCTACCTCACCGAGAATCAGTATGCCGACAGCATCTACATCTATCTCGACTACATCTATGCAACCAACTTCCTTGCTGACGAAGGCGACATCCCCGGCGCCATCACCTACTGCGAGAAAGCCGTGGCCCGCGATACCTCCAAAATAGGTGCCCTCAAGCAGCTCGCTTCGCTCTATCGTCGTAACAAGCAGTCCGACAAGGGTATCGAGACCTTCAAACTCTATCTCCAGAAGATGGGTCCCAAGGCCGACCTGTCCGACAAGTTGCTTCTCGGTCAGCAGTATCTCGGTGCCAGCCAGCAGGCCGACATCACGCCCGAGCACCGCGCTGAGCTCGTGAAGCAGGCTGACGAACTCTTCCTGGCCATCCTCGCCGAGCGCCCCGATGCCTACCAGGCCGTCCTCATGCGTGCCGCCCTCCACATCACCGACGGCAGCAAGCCCGAGGAAGAGCCCAAAATGCTCTATGAAGAGGCCCTCCGCATGATGGAAGGCAAGGAGAATACCGACAACGCCAAGCTGACGGCCCTCCGTTACCTCGCTTTCTATCACGTACAGAAGGACGAGCTCGACGACGCCCGAAAGTGCTGCGACGGCATCCTCGCCATTGACGCCGAGAACGCCTTTGCCAAGCAAATCGACACCTACCTCAAGTCGCAGAACAAGTAAATACGGCTTGCCGGAAATATCAATATGCCCTGCGTTACCACAACGTGGGGCATATTTTGATAACGTTGCTATCAGGTAAACAGTTACAAAGGGTTAAGGCATGAGTTGTTTTACCTTGACAAGGTCATAAGCGGTATGAGAGGGACTGTCAAAATGAAGATGTTTGAGCGGCGGCACCTCCTAGCGGTACCGTCCCGCAAATCTCCCGCTTGTGCGTATTTTGAGACACCCTCTTCCCTCAAACATCGGAGCAGCCGTCTTCGCAGACAGCATGTATCAACCACATAAGAACGAAATCTGTAGTACCCACGCACAATTCCTCAAGACGTAACTGCATGATATGCAAATTGTACAGTCTAACGGGTGTTGAGGTTGGCTCCAAGTTACGCCCCCACCATGCGACGCAACACCTCACGGCACACTACGCGACAATCCACATCAACAATCTCTCCATAAACTATGAAGAAAACCCTTATTGCTCTTATGGCTACCGCAGCATTCGCATCCTGCACCACGAGTCAGAAGAATCCGCTCCTCAGCGAGTGGGACACGCCCTATGGCATCCCGCCCTTCAGCGAAATCTCCGTCGATGACTATATCCCCGCCATCCAGGCCGGCATCGACCAGCAAACCAAAGAAATCGACGCCATCGTCGCCGACACCGCCGCACCCACCTTTGCCAACACCATCGAGCCCCTCGAGCGCTCCGGCAGCATCCTGGCCAAGGTGCAGGGCGTCCTCTTCAACATCCACGAGACCGACCGTACCGACGCCCTCGACTCCATCGTCAACCTGGCCCTGCCCATGCTCACCGAGCACGGCGACAACATCTCCTTCAACAAGGGCCTTTACGAGCGTGTGGCCAAGGTCTATCACGCCGACCAGACCGCCCTCACCCGCGAGCAGCAGATGGTGCTGAAGAAGCATTTCGAAAGCTTCGAACGCAGCGGTATCGGTCTGCCCGACGACAAGCAGGAACGCCTCCGTCAGATCAACGCCGATCTGGCGGTCATGCAGCAGAAGGTAAGCACCAACATTCTGGCTGAAAACAATGCCTTCAAGGCCCGGTTTGGCGTCGGCATCTCCGAGTATCCCACCGCCATGACCACCACCACCGACCGCGCCCGCCGCGAGGCCATGTGGAAAGCCTATACCACCCGCTGCCACAACGGCAACGACAACGACAACCGCCAGCTCATCCACGACATCATGGCCCTCCGCATCGAGAAGGCCAAGATTATGGGCTACAAGTCGCCCGCCCACTACATCCTCGAGCCCAAGATGGCCCACGATCCCGAAACCGTCGATGCCTTCCTCAGCGCCATCATGAAGCAGGCCGTCGTCCGTGCCAAGGCCGAGATTGCCGGCATGCAGCAGGAGATGAACGCCGATATCAAGGCCGGTCTTCTGCCCGCCGGCAGCACCATCCAGCCCTGGGACTGGTGGTACTACGCCGAGAAGGTGCGCAAGGCCAAGTATGCCCTCAACGAAGACTCCGTCAAGCAGTACTTCAAGCTCGACAATGTGGTCAAAGGCATCTTCACCGCCGCCGAACGCCTCTATGGCGTCAAGATGGAGCGCCTCGAGGGTGTGCCCACCTACAACGACTCCGTCGTCACTGCCTATAAGATGACCGACGCCGACGGCAGCCTGCTCGGCATCTATACCACCGACTTCCTGCCCCGCGACAGCAAGCGTGGCGGCGCGTGGATGAACAACGTCCGCGACCAGTATTACGACGCCGAGGGCAACAACGTCCGCCCCATCATCGTCAACGTGGGCAACCTGGACCGCTACATGACCATCGACCAAGTGCTGACCGTCTTCCACGAGTTTGGCCACGCCCTGCACGGCATCCTTTCGCAGTGTCACTATCCCTCCGTCAGCGGTACCAGCGTCTCGCGCGACTTCGTAGAGATGTTCTCGCAGATCAATGAAAACTGGGCCTTCCTGCCCGATCTCCTCGCCGAGTATGCCGTCAACGACAAGGGCGAAGTCATCCCCGCCGAACTGGTGGAGAAAATCAACCGCACCGCACAGTTCAATCAGGGCTTCATGACCACCGAACTGTGCGCCGCCTCCATCCTCGACATGAAGTGGCACGAGCTCGAGAGCGTCGAGGGTCTGGACATCGATGCCTTTGAGAAGAAGGTCTGCGACGAGATGGGCCTCATCCCCGAGATAGCCCCCCGCTACCGCTCCACCTATTTCAGCCACATCTTCTCCGGCGGCTACAGTGCCGGCTACTATGGCTACCTCTGGGCCGAAGTGCTCGACAAGGACGCCTTTGCCAAGTTCGAGGCCAGCGGCGACGTGTGGAACAAAGAACTGGCCACCGCTTTCCGCAAGACCTTCCTCGAGAAGGGCGGTTCGGAAGAGCCCATGGTCCTCTTCGAGCAGTTCATGGGTCGCAAGCCCGACAATGCCGCCTTCCTCCGCGGCCGCGGCCTGCAGTAAGCCGCTTGCCTTGGCAGGTGTGCAATCATGTCTTTAACACACGTTAACCCCGAGAATGCCCGCGAAATCCACCGGCCGCACCTGCGGTCGGAAATATCGCGAGCATGATGCGATAGATTTTGACAGATTATGGCGCAGACCGAATACGGCCTGCGCCTTTTAGTTAATACTTTTGAAAAGCCGGTATCTGAAGCGCGAAAAATGCCCTCGCCGACGTGTAGAAGAGATGGCGATTGGCGAGTCACGGTTTGGGCGACAGGATTTTCTGTCGCCCAAACAGTAATTTCTGTCGCCCAAACAGTGGCGGGCAAGTGCGTTTTCAGCTCCTCGCCATGCTTTGTGGCTTCTATTTGACGGGTAGCGGCGCTTCACGTTATTGGCCGCAAAATTCACGTTTTGCGCACAGTGTGCAATTTTTTGCGGTCCTTAGAATCTTTACACGACAACAGAAACAACGCAAACAACTTTTCTTTGTTGTACACGTTGTTTTCGTTGTCGTGTTTAAGAAAAGACAACATGGACAACGCGGGCAATGATGCCAACTTTCCCTGTGTTGTATAAGTTGTGCTTGTTGTCGTGCTCATTTACAAAACAACCGCGACTACAGAGCCTGTCGCGTCTGTTGTCCCGGTTGTCCATCAAATTTTACACGACAACAGAAACAACGCAAACAACTTTTCTTTGTTGTACACGTTGTTTTCGTTGTCGTGTTTAAGAAAAGACAACATGGACAACG
>JALEZQ010000094.1 GCA_022772475.1 Bacteroidales bacterium
AAACCAAGGCGTTGCGTCTGAGGCCGCATAGTAGTACCACGTCCATTGACGTGGTACTCAGAACTTCATCGTGGTGCCCAGCCACGATACCTTTTTTTGTAGGCGTTTTAATAGGCGTTGCGCCTATCGTCGCAACAAGTACTGAGAGCCATGTCAATGGACATGGCACTACTATTGGCGCCCGCCACGATACCAAGTCTTCAACCAAGGCGTTGCGTCTGAGGCCGCATAGTAGTACCACGTCCATTGACGTGGTACTCAGAACTTCATCGTGGTGCCCAGCCACGATACCTTTTTTTTGTAGGCTTTTTAATAGGCGTTGCGCCTATCGTCGCAACAAGTACTGAGAGCCACGTCAATGGACATGGCACTACTATCATCGCTGCAATGTCTTGGGAATCGCATTCCTCGCGGCTGGGAATCGCATTGCCAAGGGCCGTGGCACTTTTCCCGATGCAGTCCGCTTGGCCGAGGCACGCTGTGGACAACGCAAACGGCCGCCCCCGCTCGTTGGTAGGGACGGCCGTAAGGCTAAAGGGGAGAGGACAGGTGTGGGCCGGCCTCAGAAATGGATCATCAGTTCGACAACGGCTTTGTCAAGTTCCGACGGTTTGGCCGCCGTCTTGTCGCGGTAGAAATACTTCTCATAGTTCATGCGCAGTTCGGCGGGCAGTTTTCCCGCGAAGCGCAGCGTCACTCCGCCAGTGAGGCGCTGCCGTGCGGCGTCCGTGCGTTTGAAGGCGCCGTCGTCCGTCGGCGTGCCGTCGCTGTGGTCGCCCATCGCGTCATAGCGTGCCAGCACCAGCAGTTGGCGCCATGTGCCGCCGCGCAGGGGGAAGGTCCAGGCGGCAAAGGCATCCACGGCGTTCACATCCTGGAATGAGGCCCCGGCGTAGTGCTTGCGCAGGTATTCCCCCTCCAGCATCAGCCGTCCCGCCGTCAGGGTGAAGCCCCCGTCGTAGAGATAGACCGGGCCCGCCTGGGGCGACAACTTCTGTACGCTACCCTGTAGCGTCAGTCCCTGCACCGGCTTCCACTGCACCTTTGCCGAGAAGTTGAGCGAGCGCGTCCAGTAGTCCTTCTGGTCTGTCAGTCCGCTGCCGTTGAAGGCGCCCGCCTCCAGTGTCAGTCCCGTGCCCGCCGGCATGTAGCGTCCCGCCAGACCCACGTCGCGCACGTTGCCCACCTGCTTGGCGATGAACGAGCGGTTGGCAAACATCTGGACGTGCGGTGATCGGTGGGCGTCGATGGTGAAGGGTACGCGCATCTGCCCCATCGTCAGACGAAGGTCGGGCAGCAGGGTATAGCTGGCCCAGGCGTCGAGCATCTTTATTTTGCCCTCGTCCGAGAGGTCAATCTCGGCCTTATAGCCGATGGCGTCCGTGATTTTGCCGTCTAAGGCCACGCGGGCGTTGCGCACCTCAAAGCGGCTTTCGCTACGTTCGGTCTGCACCTCCATCTTCGTGCGCAGTGTACCGCTCACCTTCGGCATGGGCAATGTCTGGGCCATCGCAGTCAGCGCAGTAGCCGATAAGGCCAGGGAAAGGGTAAGTGAGAGAGTTCGTCGGGAGATAGTCATATTATATATAAGGTGTGAGGTATTCGTTGTCGGAGTGTGTGCATCATGCGTCCTGCCGGCGCATGGTAGCCAGGTTGTCAGCCAGATGTCGCGTCTCTACGCAGAGCTGTTCTATCTCCTGCAGCAGGTGGATGAGCAGACTCTCCGTCGTCAGGTTCGTGTCGTTGTGGCGGATGCGTTCCAGGGCGTTGTTGCGCTCCTCGGTACAAGCCGTGCGCAGGCCCTCCACCTCATTGCGCAGGCGTGTGGCATCGTCATAGCGGCGGTCCTTGAGAGCGTCCGCCATGTTGTCCATATCCTTGGCCAGCGTGCGGGCAATCTCCGTCAGTCCCTCGCTCTCCGCCGGACTGAGCGGCGTGAAGTGGTTGTCCACATGCTCCATCACCGGTTCGCTGATGCGCTGGCAGCCGTAGAACAGTTGGCGCAAGGCGTTGTGCACAAGGTGGAACGGCGTAGATAGACGCACGGCGTCCTCGGGCGTTGCCCTTCTGAGGCATATCGTCTCGCGACGGCGCAGGTTTTTCAGTACGCGCTTGTGCTGGTCCAGACGCTTGCCGGCTGCCCGTAGCGGGCGCAGGCGTTCGCAGCAGAGTCCCTCCACGTTGGTGCGCAGACTGTCGGCATAGAGGCGCAGGGCCTCACCGGCCGATACCTCGATGTGGCGCGAGAGCATCGGCAGGATGGCCGTGCTGTCGGACGTAGAGAGCATTTCGGTAAAGAGCAGGTCGCCCTGCTTGATTTCCTCTTGCTTGCGAGCATAGCGGCGCTGGCTGTGGATGATGGAGAAAATGGCGGCAGCGGCCAGGAAAGCTACGGCAATGCCGCCACCCCATGCCATGAGCAGGGCCACCGTGAAGCACGCCGTGAAGGCCACGCCGGCGGTCAGGAACCAGCCGCCGATGACCGTCAGCACGCCCGTGATGCGGAATACGGCGCTCTCGCGACTCCATGCACGGTCCGACAGCGACGTACCCATAGCCACCATGAACGTGACGAAGGTTGTCGAGAGCGGTAGTTTGAGCGACGTACCCAGCGCGATGAGCAGCGAGGCAGTCACCAGATTGACCGAGGCGCGCAGCATGTCATAGGCCGTGCCGTCATCCACGGCGTCGGCCGGCGTGCGGAAACGGCTGTCCAGAAAGCGGCCCAGACGTGCCGGCGTATGGCGCTGGATGGCCTGCGCGGCCGCATTGCCCCAACGTACCAACGAGCGGGCAGCACGCGACGAACCGAACATCTCCTCGCCCGTGTCGCGGCGTGACAGCCCCACCTCCGTCTCCACCACATGGCGCGCCTTGCGCGACGTCGAGAGCGACACCACCATCACCACGCCGGCGCCGAAGAGGAATACCAGCGGCGTGCTGGCCGACTCCTGAAGGACGCCCATCATGTGGGTGGAGGCGTCGGCGCCAGCCGTGGCCGAGAAGTCGGTCCACGACGCCAGACCGGCCAGAGGAACACCGATGAAGTTGACCAGGTCATTACCGGCAAAGGCCGTGGCAAGAGCGAATGTGCCCACCAGCACCACGATGCGCAGCACCTGAACGCGCGCCAGATGCAGCACCAGCATCAGCAGGGTGCTCGCTACAAAGCAACCCAGCAGTAGGATGCCGATGTGCTCGCCAATCCACGTCTTCATCGCCCCGTCCATGAACGATAGGTTCTTCATGCCCTTGAACAGCATGAAATAGACAATGGCTGTGATGGCGATGCCGCCGAAGGTGGCCATCTTCCACGCCTTGGCATCGCGCAGGTGGAAGGTGAAAAGCACGCGTGTGACGTACTGCACCACCGAACCCGCCACGAAGGCAATGGGCACCGACATGAAGATGCCCATGATGACCTCCAGGGCCTTCGACGTGTTCAGATAGTCGCCGAAGACCATGTCGTCGGCACCTCCGGCGGCCACTTTGATAATCACGAAGGCGAAGGCGGCGCCCAGCAGTTCGAAGACCATCGATACCGTCGTCGAGGTGGGCATACCGAAGGTGTTGAACACGTCCAGAAGCACGATGTCCGTCACCATGACGGCCATGTAGATGTACATCACCTCGCGGAACGAGAACAGTTCGGGCACGAAGATGCCGTGCCGCGCAATGTCCATCATGCCGTTGCTCAGTACGCAACCGCAGAATACACCCACCGCGGCAATGATCAACAGTGTGCGGAAACGTGCCGCACGCGAACCGATGGCCGAGTTGAGAAAATTGACGGCGTCGTTACTGACGCCGACATACAAGTCGAATACGGCCAGAAGAAAGAGCAGGATGACCATGCCTGCAAACATCCATTCCATAGAAAAATGACTAAGATATAATGAATAATGATATTTGGCGCGTGGGGTGGGAGAGGGAGCCTCTCGACCGATGCAAAAGTACCAGTCGCTCATTTCTTCCTTGTGACAACGTTATGAAGAAAGTGTGAAGGGGAGTGAAAACTGCACCATCTCTGTTGGGCCGTTTGCTTGGCTATTCCATGAAAATGACTAACTTTGCCAGCCTATGAGAAGATTTCTTTTTATCCTATGGATAGCGCTCGGCCTGACATCCCTGTGGCTCTTCGTCAGACTCTTAGCTGTCAACCGTGACAGCCATTGGCGTGTGGCGGTGTCGCAGTGTGGCCACAGCAACTGGCGCAATGCGATGGACGAGGAAATACGGCGTGAAGCCGAATACCTTGGCACGATGGACCTTACCTTTGCCTATGCCGGCGACAACAGCCGGCGGCAGAGCGAGCAGATTGACAGCATCGTGGCCAGCGGCGTGGACCTCATCATCGTAGCACCCAATGAGCGCGAGGGCGTCACCGATGCCGTGCGACGTGCCCGTAAGGCCGGCGTGCGTATCGTCGTCATCGACCGCCGTCTGTCGGCTCCCGAATATGACGGCTATGTCGGCACGGACAACTTCGCTCTGGGCTATTCCGCCGGCGTTTATGCCGCAGCCTATCTGCAGGGTAAGGGCACCGTCCTTGAGGTGTGCGGGCTCAAGGGGTCGTCGCCGGCCATGGGGCGCCATAGCGGTTTCGTGGCTGCACTGTCCGAATACCCCGGAATCCGCTTGATCGGCACTGTTGAGGGACGGTGGAAGGCGCACGATGCCGTGCAGGCCTTCGACGATGCCGTCGAGGATAAGGGCATGCCCGACCTCGTATTCGCTCATAACGACGAGATGGCCCTTGCCATCAGCGATGCGCATACCAACCTCCAGCATCGCCTGCACATCATCGGGGTGGACGGCCTCGACGGCGGCCTCGACGGCGTCGCCAGCGGACGCCTCTTGGCGACCTTTGTCAACCCCACCGGGGGTGCCAAGGCTGTGCGCAAGGCCGACAGCCTGCTGCATGATCGCCGCATACAGCGCGACTGCTTCATCCCGGCTGAGATTGTCGATGGCAAGAACGAGCGCGTGCTTCGCCAGCAGATGAGCGTCCTCAACCGTCGCCAGGCGCAGATTGACGAGTACTCCGAGCGCGTGGCCCAGTATATCAGAGGCAATGCTGCACATGACATCGTGCTCTTCGCCACCGTTTTCTGCCTCTTCGTCGTCGTAGGAGCCTGTCTCTTCATCTTTCGTGCCTACCGTGCCAAGACCGAAGCCCACCAGCGCCTCAAGGAAACGAACGGGCGCCTGGCCGAGATGAACGACAACCTGGCCTCGGCCAACGAACGGTTGGCCGAGGCGCATGCCACAATGAAGGAACAGTATGATAAAATACGTACCCAGCGCGACCAACTGGCCTTTTTCTCACAGGAACTCAAGGAAACGAACGATAGTTTCGAGGCTCTCCTCCGCGATGTCGTCGAGCGTAACTATGCCGACCCGGCCTTCGACGTCGAGCAGTTGGCCGAAGCCCTATGCATAACCCGCAGTCAACTCTTCCGCAAGGTTAAGGCACTCTGCGACACCACCCCCTCGCAGGTCATCCGTACCGCCCGCCTGCGCCACGCCGCCGAAATGCTGGCCACGCCTAACATCACCGTGTCTGAGGTGTGCTATGCCACAGGCTTCTCCAACCCCTCCTATTTCAGCAAGGTGTTCCGCGAAGCCTTCGGCTGCAACCCCGGCGCCATGGATGCCGCCCACCAGCAGCCCGCACAAGAAGGCGACGGCCATTGATGCCC
>JALEZQ010000038.1 GCA_022772475.1 Bacteroidales bacterium
TACATCGTCAACGGCCGCAAGGTCCTCCTGCCGTAACCCTTTTCCTTTAATATATATAGAACAAACAACATGAACAAGCTTTATATCTCTCCCACCTCCACCGCCATCCCCGTCAGCGTCAGCACGATGCTCTGCGGCAGCCCTACAAGCATGTCCGGCAGCAACGGCATCTCGTCCGGCGGCAAGACGCAGTCCGATAAGACCTATGAGCCCCGCGCGGCCCGCGAAAGCCAGATTTGGGGCAAAGAGGACATGTGGTAAGTTAGTAGTGCCCGCATAGTAGAGGCATGTCCATTGACGTGCCTCTCAGCACTCAGCGCGGCGCAGCCGCGATACCTATTATATATATAAGGTGTCGCGACGGCGCCGCGCTTGTTTGTTTTTTTCAACCAGCCAACCGCGCGAGTACTCCCGTGGAGTACTGGAGTATCCCCACGAGAGTACTGGAGTATCCCCACGAGAGTACTGCGATGTCCCCGCCGCCGGCACAGATATGTGGCCAAAAAATTGGCCGTTTGCCTTCCATTGCCTAAATTTGCATATTGTTTGGCCCGGAGCACGCGGCGCGGAGAATGGTTTTCTGACCCCGGCCGTAACCAATAGGGCCATCATCATCTTAAACCACAGCATACACGATATAGGAAGGAAGAATGGTAAACTTTATCTGCTTTGGAAGCGGTAGCAGCGGCAACTGCTACTATCTCAATGCCGACGGCTACGGACTGCTCATCGATTTGGGGATAGGCTTGCGCAAGTTCCGCAAATACATGAGCGACTACGGCTTGCCCATGGCGCAGATAAAAGCCATCCTTGCCACCCACGACCATGCCGACCATGTGAAGTCGGTCGGCGCCTTTGCCCAAACGTTCCACCTGCCCGTCTATACGCAGGCCGGCACTTACGTCGGCATGGACCGCAACCGCTTCATGCACAAGAAGGTGCCCGGCGAACTGCGTCACGTCATCACCGACGGCGAGCCCTTCGTCCTCGGCCCCTTCACCATCACCCCCTTCGCCGTGCCCCACGACAGCGTGGCCAACTGCGGCTACAGCATCGAGGTGCAGGACATCCGCTTCTGCCTGATGACCGACGTGGGCCAGGTGACCGATACGGTGCGCCAACAACTGCGCGACGCCGACTACGTAGTGGTCGAGGCCAACTACGACGCGCAGATGCTCGAGCACGGACCCTATCCCCGCTACCTAAAGGACCGCATACGCAGTGGCACGGGCCACCTCGACAATGCCGACACCGCCCGCCTGCTGGCCGAAGAACTGACGCCGCGCACCCGCCACGTTTGGCTCTGCCACCTGAGCGAGGAAAACAACCATCCCACGCTGGCCCACCGCTGCGTCAGCGATGCCCTCATCGCCGCAGGCCGCCTGACGGACAACGACCCCTTAGTGGTCGAGACCCTCAAGCGCTGCCATCCCTCGTGCCTCTACACCCTGGCAGAGTAAGGACAGGCAGGCGACAGTGCCCTTGGGGGAGATAACGAAAAGTTTTTTCACGGCGCGGGCAGTTCTTTATATAAAATAGTGTTAACTTTGCTACGCAGGTGATGCGCGGGCCATAGCCTCGCCTCATCGCCGCCAATCAACCGCTGAAATCTTGAAGGAAGAAAAGCACACATATTCACCAATGACCACACCGGACAGTCTGCCCAAGGAAATAGGGTGGATAGACATCGACACCTATGCCGACGAGCGCGGTACGCTGAGCGTCGCTGACGGCGTCAATGGCCGTTTCCCCTTCGTGGTAGAACGCGTATTCTGGATAAGCGACGTCCCCGCCGACCAGAGCCGTGGTGCCCATGCCCACCGCACCTGTGCCGAGGTGGTGGTGCCCCTGCGCGGTAGTCTGACCGCCTGCCTGCACGATGGCGAGAAGGAATACCGCTATGTGTTGGACAACCCGCAGCGCGGCCTGTATATCCCGCCCATGGTGTGGTGCTCGTTCCTCAACTTCTCGGCCGACTGCCTCTGCCTCTGCCTCACCCCCGCCCCCTACGACAAGGCGGGCTATATCGACGCCTTTGAGCAGTTTAAGGCCCTGTTCTGACCGCCGGTCTACACGCTCCATCCGCCTTTGTCTCCCCAAAGCCATGTACACCATCCCCTATCTCCCCCTGCAAGCGCTCAACGGCCGTCAGACCGAAGAGATGGCCGCCGTGGCCGCCGAGGTGGTCCGGTCGGGATGGTACTTGCGCGGCGAGCGGACCGCCGCCTTCGAGGCCGCCTTTGCCCACTATAGCCGGCGCGCCCACTGTGTGGCGACAGCCAACGGCATGGATGCCCTTACCCTCATCCTGATGGCCCTCAAGGCCCGCGAGGGGTGGGCCGACGGCGACGAAGTCATCGTGCCCGCGCTGACCTTCGTGGCCACCGCCGAGGCCGTTGAGCGTGCCGGGCTGACCCCCGTCTTTGCCGACATCAACGCCCATTTCACCATGTCGCCCGCTCAGGCCGCCCGCCGCCTGACGCCCCGCACCCGCGCCCTGATGCCCGTCCATCTCTATGGCGCCGCGGCCGACATGCCCGCCCTGACCGCTCTGGCCGACGCCCACGGCCTGGCCGTCATCGAGGACGCCGCACAGGCCCACGGTCTGCCCGCCGACAACCGCAACCGCGGCATAGCCGCCGCCTATAGTTTCTACCCCGGGAAAAACCTCGGTGCGCTGGGCGACGGCGGCGCCGTTTGTACCGACGATGCCGACCTGGCCAAATTGATACGCTGTATGGCCAACTACGGCGCCGAGCAGAAATACCGCCACGAGTGGAGCGGCCTCAACAGCCGGATGGACGAGATACAGGCCGCCTTCTTGCGCGTCAAACTGCCCCTGCTCGATGCCGACAACTGCCGCCGCCGCCAGATAGCCGCCCGCTATGCCGCCGGCATACGGTCGCCCCACGTCAGTCTGCCCTATGGCGGACGAACTGACCACAGCGTCTTTCATATCTATCCCCTCTGCACCCCCTACCGCGAAGCCCTCCAGACCCATCTGGCAGGCCGCGGCATAGAGACTCTGATACACTATCCCTTGGCGCTGCACCGGCAGCCCCTCTACGCCCACCACCGCTCAGAGCACTACCCCGAGGCCGAGCGCGTATCAGCCACCGAAATCAGTTTGCCCCTCCACCCCCTGCTCACCGACAGCGAGGCAGACCTTATCATAGAATCCGTCAATTCCTTCCAGCCATGACCCTCGACATCCTTATCTGCTCCATAGACAAAGGCATTGTCCGCCTCTCCGACGTGCTGCTGCCCCAGCGCGACGACGTCCGCTATGTCGTGTCTTACCAATATACCGACGAGCGCTATCTCGAACTCGTGCCCCTCTGTCTTGAAGAACGCACCGACGTGGTGCTTTACAAGACCGCCGGCAGCGGCCTCTCCGCCAACCGCAATCTGGCCGTCGAGCACGCCACGTCCGACCTCATCATGTTTGCCGACGACGATACGCGCATCCACCCCGAGGCCATCGATGACGTCAAGCGCGTCTTTGCCGACCACCCCGACCTGGATGTCGCCTTCTTCACCGCCTCCACCTATACCGGCCGGCCGCTGAAGGAATATCCCCCCGAAGCCTTCGACCTGCACGAAATCCCTAAGATGTATTCCATCTCTACCATCGAGATGGTGGCTCGTCGCCAGAGCATCCAGGGCAAGATACGCTTCGACGAGCGCTTCGGACTGGGTACCAAGTTCCTCACCTGCGGCGAAGAGGAGATATGGCTGGAGGATGCGCTGCGCGCCAAACTGCGTATGCGCTATTTCCCCTTGAAAACCGTCGAGACCTCCACGATGCTCAAGAAGTCGATGATTTACGTCGATGCCGGCGTGCAGCGCAGTCGCGGCGCCTTCACCTACTATGTGTCCGGCGGCCGGGCGTGGTGGCGCTGCTTCCGCTTCGCCCTGAAGTCGGCCACCGAGGGCAAGTGCCACTTCTGGCCTATGATGCGCCACCTCTGCGAGGGCATACGCTATATGCAGCGCACGTCGTAAGGCATAGCCACCCCGTTGCCCTTCCCCATTGTCCCGACATGACGGTGCAGCCCGCAGAACCCCCGCGGTCAGGGATTCTGCGGGCTGCGGCGTTTTCATCCTGCGATAAGAAGACGGCAGCGTTTGCCTTGTCCCTCCTGTCTCAGATTTCTCCACCCTTCTCCCTCCCTCCTCTCCCGTAATGAACCACCCCACGCTTGAAATCCTCATTTCCACCTGCGGCGACGGCATCCATCGCGTTGCCGCCATGCTGCAAGCGCCACGTCCCGACGTGGGCTATGTGGTGTCGTGGCAGAGCGACGGTGCTTCCGCCGGCTTGTACGATGGTTCGCCCGCCGTGCCCGCCGGTCTGGCAGAGCGTGCCGACGTTCGCGTGGTGACGATGAAGGGACGCGGCCTTTCCCGCAATCGCAACAATGCCCTTCGCCATGCCGTGGCGCCCCTGTTGCTGCTGGCCGACGACGACGAAACGTTCCTGCCCGACGCCTTCGACCGCATCATCGACGCTTTCCGCCGGCAGCCCGAGGCCACCGTGCTCCTCTTTCGGGTGCGTACCCCCGACGGCCGTTCGCCGCGGCCCTATCCCCCCGCCCTCTGCGACTATGCCCGCCGGCCGCGCGGTACCTATGTCAATTCCGTAGGAGTAGCCTTCCGCCGCTCCACCATTCTGCCGCCCTTCAGCGAGCAAATGGGCCTCGGCGCGCCGAGGCTGGGTTGCGGCGAGGAGGAAGTCTTCGTCCATCAGGTGTGGCAGCGCGGCGGCATCGTGCGCTATGTTCCCATTGTCATTGCCGTCACCGACGATGCCACCACCGGCCGCCGCCTGCTCATCGACCGCAAGGTGCAGGCCGCCAAGGGCGCCGTCCTGCGCCTGATGCACGGTAGGGTAGGGGCCCTTCTGCGTGTGGCCAAGACCGCCATCCTTGCCCCCCGCGGCCATCGCCGGACCATGTGGCACGCCATGTGCGACGGTATGCGAGCCGCCCGCGAGGTGCGGCACGAGGTGTGGTCGGCCCACCTCTTTGCCCCTCTGCCCGACGCCCGGCCGCAGTGCACTTTTACCGCCGAAACAGGTTCGCAGTTGGCCGTCGTCATCGCCTGCTATAACCGTGCCGCCACCCTGCCGCGCCTCTTTGCCAGTTTGGCGGCCACGACGTGGCGTCCGCTGCATGTGGTGCTCGTCGATAACACCTCGACCGACGCCACCCCCGCCCTGTGCCGCCGGTTTGCCAACCACGCCCCGCAGGGCATGACCGTCACCTGCACTACCTGTGCCAAGCGCGGCGCCGCGGCAGCCCGCAACATGGGACTGCAGCAGGTCACCGCCCCGTGGGTCTATTTCTTCGACTCCGACGACGAACTCTCGCCCCGCTTCTTCGACGACGTCATGGCCGCCGTGCAGCAGACCGATGTCGATATGGTCTGTGCCCGCACCCGCATGGTCTTTGCCGACGGCCGCGAGAAAGCCCGCACCGTCTTCCGCCGTGGTGGCGCCTGCGACCAGTTGCTGACCGGTATGCTCGGCACGCAAGGTATGGTGTTTCGCACCGCGTTCCTGCGCCGCATCGGCGGGTGGAACGAAGACCTGCCCGTGTGGAACGATTGGGAACTGGGCCTGCGCGCCCTCCTGGCCCGTCCTCGCCGGGTCTGGCTCTCCGCCACCTATCACCGCCTGTACCAGCACCCCGACAGTCTGACAGGCAGCGGCTTCGCCCCGCGTCTGCCCCATCTGACCCTCGCCCTTGAGGCCGCCCTGTCGGCCATCCACCATGCTGCCGCGACCTCTTCTCCCTCCTCTTCTTCCTCTTCCTCCTCTTCCCCCTCCGCCGAACGCCGTCTGCGTTCCGCTTATTTCTCCGCCCTTTATGCCCGCGTAGCCATCCTCAGCGGCCATCTGCGCCGCGAGGGCCATCCCGACGCCGCCCGCCGGCTGATGCAGCGTTTCGCCGTCCTTCCCCTCCGCCGCCCCCGCTTTGTGTATAATACGCTGGCCTTCCTCACCGCCCGCGGCCTGCCCGGCACCTGGGCGCTGGCCCGCCGGCTGTGCTGACGGCTCATTCCGGTTGTGCGCGTGCTGATCCTTACTGTGTAGGCGGCAATTGTTAAAATGGACAATCTTTGCCAGGCTATGCAATTTTTTCTGCATTCTGTTTTGCCCGTATGCCTCCTTTTCCTACCTTTGCGCCCACAAGTGTAACAGGTAAGTAGTACACCGATAAATATCTCAGAAAGTATGACAAGACGATTATTTGCACTGATGGCCCTTTTTGTAGTGGCAGTCAGCGGACTGCGGGCCCAGAATGGCGGCCGCGTAGTGACGGGCGAGGTAAGAGACTCGCTGACTAACGAAGCCGAGGCTTATGTCACCGTATCTTTAATGGCCGACAAAGCCAAGCGCGCTGCCGCGGTGGTTACGACCGACGCGCAGGGGCGTTTCCGCATTGCCGCGCCGGCGGCCGGCACCTATACGTTGCACATCGTGGCCGTGGGGCGCCGCCCCTATACTCGCGTAATGCGCATTGAGGACGGCAAGACGCAGAATCTTGGCGTGATACGCACGATGGACAGCAGCGGCGCGTTGGGTACCGCCACGGTGACGGCACAGCGCCCCATCGTCACCGCCGAGCCCGACCGCATCGGCTACGCCATCGCCGACGACCCCGAGGCCAAGGCCAGTATGCTCACCGACATGCTGCGCAAGGTGCCCATGGTGACCGTTGATGGCGAGGACAACATCCAGGTCAACGGCAGCAGCAACTTCAAGGTATATGTCAACGGCAAGCCCAACCCCATGCTGAGCAGCAACCCCTCGCTCATCATGAAGAATATGCCCGCCTCGATGGTCAAGAAGGTAGAGGTCATCACCAATCCCGGTGCCCGCGAGGACGCCGAGGGTGTGAGCGGCATCCTGAACCTCGTCACCGAGGGCGAAGCCAAGACCACGGGCTATACGCTGACCCCCAGTGTGCAGATGACCACGCAGGGCGCTATAGGCTCGCTCTACGGTCTGGTCAAGACCGGACGCCTGACACTGTCGGGCACCTACGTTCTGGGCCGCATCTTCCAGCCCGACTATAAGAGAGGCACTGAGCGCGAGGACTTTACCGCGGGCACGCTGCTTGAGACCTATGGCACGGGCCATGTGCAGGGCACCTTCCACTATGCCTCGCTCGAAGCCAGTTACGAGTTTACCGACCGCGACCTGCTCAGCCTCTCGGGCGGCTGGCACGGTTGGCGTGGCTCGGTCTATGATTTCAACACCACCGGCATGTACGACCTGCGTGCAGACCGGACGCGGCTCTACGGTTACGACCTGTTCACCCGTAGCCGTATGAGGATGTTCAACTACTCGGCCAACGTCGATTACCAGCATTCCTTCAAGCGCGAAGGCCAGATGCTCACCCTGTCCTATCGTCTGAGCGACCAGCCCAACGAGAACAACGACCGCATGATTTTCAGCAATCTGGAAAACGTGCCTTTCAACCAGCAGGACCGCATCCAGAACCCCGACAACCACGCCGCCGAGCATACCGCCCAGGCCGACCTCGCCCTGCCGTTGGGCAAGGCTCACACGGTGGCCACTGGTGTGAAGTATATCTACCGTCAGAATAACAGCGACAACTACGAGGCGTGGCGCAACTCCGGCACCGACAATGCCTTTATCGAAGATGCTGCCGCCAGTCCCGACTACCGCCACCGCTCCGACATCGGTGCTGCCTATGGCGAATATACCTTTAAGCAAGGTCCCTGGATGGCCCGTGCCGGCCTGCGCTACGAATACACCCACTACAAGGCCACCTATCCTGACGGCAATGCCCCCGGCTTCACGCAGCACTTCGGCGACCTGGCTCCCTCGGCGCTCATCAGCTATAACCTGTCGGCCACGAAGAGCATCAAGGCCAGCTATGCGCTGCGTCTGGGCCGCCCCGACATTTCCTTCCTCTCGCCCTACGTGCAGCGCCCCACACCCGAGAGCATGAAATATGGTAATCCTCAACTCGAGAGCGAGCACTCGCACAACTTTGAGCTGTCCTTCAACTCGCTCAACCCCGGCCTGAGCGTGGGCGCTACCTTGGGCTACACCGTGCAGACCGACGGCCTGATGCAGTATTCTTTCCTTCAGGACGACATTCTGCACACCACCTTCGGCAATTTCACCCACAACAAGAAGTTGAACCTCACCCTCTTTGCCAACTGCATGTTGAGCAAGACCACCGTGCTGTCGCTCAACGGCTCGGCCGCCTACACCGACCTCAAGGCCTACCGCTATGTCAACGGCCAGACCGCGCGTCACGACGGTTTCTCGGCCACGGGTATGCTCGCCCTCTCGCAGCAGTTGCCCGCCAAGGTGCAGATGCGCCTCATCGGCGGTGGCAATACCAAGCGTCCCGAACTGCAGGGCTACGCTCCGGGCAATCTGTTCTACGGTCTGGTGTTCTCGCGCAACTTCCTCGCCGAGGACCGTCTGACCCTCTCGCTGGCCGGTCGCAACATCTTCACCCCGCATCAGACCTTCCGCACCACGCAGATTACCGAGGCCTTCCGCACCAACGCATGGCAGCGCCACACCGTATGGACCGTCGCCATCGGCCTGTCTTATCGTCTGGGCAACCTGCGCACCACCGTCAAGAAGACGCAGCGCACCATCAACTCTTCCGAGACCGTCAGCAAGAAGGAAGAGAACAACGGCCAGAGCAACGGCCAGCAGGGCATGGGCGGTATGGGCTTCTGAAAAAGCCCTTGCGAGCAACGACCAACCGCTAAATTATTCATATCTATAACATGCAGGACGCAGAGCCAAGTGTGGCCTCCTGCGCCTGCCCCATACAGCGAAGGCCTCCTATTTGGGGAGGCCTTCGCTGCATAAGACAACAGTGGTTATCACACAAAGCGGGGACCTCCTTTTTGCTTACAACCCACAGGCGGCATGCGCCTATATCCGCCGAAAGTCGTACCTTTGTGCCACACTACACACTTTTGCATGACACCCTACCTCGACATACAGCATCTGAGCAAGCGCTTCGGCGACCTTGTGCTCTTCGACGACATCTCCTTCTCCGTGGGCGAAGGCCAGCACGTGGGTCTCATCGCCCGCAACGGCGCCGGCAAATCCACCCTGATGAGCATCATCGCCGGCAAGGAGGATTATGAAAGCGGACAGGTGGTGTTCCGCAACGGCATCCGCGTGGCCATGCTCGAGCAGACACCGCAGTATGACCCCGCGCTCTCCGTCATCGACGCCTGCTTTAGCCGTGCCGGCGAACTGGCCGACCTCATCAGTCGCTACGAGACCTGCCTTGAGACGCCCGGCAACCCCGGACTGACCGACCTCATCGACGAGATGGAACGCCGCGAAGCATGGGACTTCGAACTGCGCGCCAAGCAGATTCTGACCAAACTCAACATCACCGCCTTCTCCAAGCCCGTGGGACAGTTGTCCGGCGGGCAGGTCAAGCGCGTGGCCCTGGCCAACGTCCTCCTGGCCGACCCCGACATGCTCATCCTCGACGAGCCCACCAACCACCTGGACATCGCCATGATTGAGTGGCTCGAAGACTACCTGCGCCGCAATAACAAGGCCCTGCTTATGGTCACGCACGACCGCTACTTCCTGGACCGCGTGTGCAGCGTTATCCTCGAACTGGACGGTCAGGCGCTCTATGCCTACAAGGGCAACTATGCCTACTTCCTGGAGAAGAAACAGGAGCGCATCGACGCCACCAACGCACAGATAGCCCGCGCCAACAACCTGTACCGCCGCGAACTCGACTGGATGCGGCGCATGCCCTGCGCCCGCGGCACGAAGGCACGCTACCGCAAGGAGGCCTTCGCCGAACTGGAACAGGTGGCGCACCAGCGCATGGAGGAACGGGCGGCACGTCTCGAGGTGAAGAGCGCCTATATCGGCAGCAAAATCTTTGAGGCGGAATACGTGTGCAAGGCTTACGACGATAGCAACGGCGGCACGCTGACCATCCTCAAAGACTTCTACTACAACTTCGCGCGCTACGAAAAGATGGGTATCGTCGGTGCCAACGGCACGGGCAAGAGTACCTTCGTCAAAATGCTTCTGGGCGAGGTCAAGCCCGATGCCGGCCGCTTTGTCATCGGCGAGACGGTGCGCTTCGGCTACTTCTCGCAGGAAGACATGGCCTTCGACACGAAGATGAAGGTCATTGACGCCGTGCGCCGCATCGCCGAGGTGATTGACCTGGGCGGCGGTCGCAAGATGACGGCCATGCAGTTTCTTACCCATTTCCTCTTCCCCCCGGCCCGCCAGCAAGACTATATATATAAGTTGTCAGGTGGCGAGCGCCGGCGCCTGCACCTCTGCACCGTGCTGATGCGCAACCCCAACTTCCTTATCCTCGACGAGCCTACCAATGACCTGGACATCGACACCCTGCAGCGTCTCGAGGAATACCTGGCCGACTTCCACGGCTGCGTCATCGTGGTCAGCCACGACCGCTACTTCATGGACCGCGTGGTCGATCACCTGCTCGTCTTCCGCGGTGAAGGTCGCGTGGACGACTTCCCCGGCAACTATTCGCAGTATCGCGAATGGCAGAGCCTCAAGGAGCGCGACGAAGAAATAGAAAAAGCCGCCACAAAGAAAACAGCCAAGGCCAAGGAAACGCCCGCCGAGCGGCCGACCAACAGCCAGCGCAATGGCGAGCGCAAGCGCAAACTCACCTTCAAGGAAGCCCGCGAGATGGAAGCCCTCGAGGCCGACATCGAAGCCCTCGAGGCCGAGAAGAAGGCCATCGAAGAGGCCCTGTGCTCCGGCACGCTCAGCACCGCCGAACTCACCGAAAAGAGTGTGCGCCTGCCGCGACTGACAGAAGAACTGGAAGAAAAGTCGATGCGCTGGCTCGAACTGGCCGAGTGGGCCTGATAGATAGTTCCCACTTGGCTGCCGGCAAAACAATACCCAAGCCCAACCAAACGCCCTTATATGACACCACTTGCCGAACGTCTGCGCCCATCCACGCTCGACGATTATATCGGACAGAAACACCTCGTCGGCCCCGGCGCCGTGCTCCGCCGCATGATAGAGTCGCGACGCCTGTCGTCGTTCATCCTGTGGGGACCGCCGGGGGTGGGCAAGACCACGCTGGCCCGCATCGTGGCCCACACCCTCGAAACGCCCTTCTACACCCTCTCGGCCGTCAACTGCGGCGTCAAGGACGTGCGCGAGGTCATCGACAAAGCCACGAAGAACCGCTTCTTCAACACCCAGAGCCCCATCCTCTTCATCGACGAGATACACCGCTTCTCCAAATCGCAGCAGGACAGTCTGCTGGCCGCCGTCGAGACCGGCGCCGTCACCCTCATCGGCGCCACTACGGAAAACCCCTCCTTTGAGGTCATTCGCCCCCTGCTGTCCCGCTGTCAGGTATATGTGCTCAAAAGTTTGGAGAAGGACGACCTCCTCGAACTGCTCCACCGTGCCCTTACCACCGATACCTATCTGCGCGAACGCGGCGTGCAGGTGAAGCAGACGGAGGCCCTGCTACGCTTCAGCGGCGGCGATGCCCGCAAGTTGCTCAATATCATCGACCTCATTGTGGCGGCCGCCCCGCAGGGGCAGTCCGTCGTCATCGACAACGACACCGTCACACAGCGCCTGCAGCAGAATCCCGCCGCCTACGACAAAGGCGGCGAGATGCACTACGACATCATCTCCGCCTTCATCAAGAGCATCCGCGGCAGCGACCCCGATGCCGCCATCTACTGGCTGGCGCGCATGATCGAGGGTGGCGAAGACCCCAAGTTTATCGCCCGTCGTCTGGTCATCTCCGCCGCCGAAGACATCGGTCTGGCCAACCCCAACGCCCTGCTCCTGGCCAATGCCGCCTTCGATGCCGTGCAGAAGATAGGCTGGCCCGAAGGCCGCATCCCCCTGGCCGAGGCCACCGTCTATCTGGCCACCAGTGCGAAGAGCAACTCCGCCTACAAGGCCATCAACGACGCCCTCGACTTCGTCCGCAACACCGGCGCTGCCCCTGTGCCGCTGCACCTGCGCAACGCCCCCACCACGCTCATGGCCGACCTGGGATATAGCGATGGCTACCGCTATCCCCACGACTTCCCCCACCACTTCACGCCACAGCAGTACATGCCCGACAGCCTCCAGGGCAACCGCTTCTGGCAGCCCGCCGACAACGCGCAGGAAGACAAACTGGCCGAACGTATGCGCCGCCTGTGGGGCGAAGCGTGAAACAGCGTTAGGAGGAAGGTGCGTCAGAATGAAGAAGTTTGAGCGAGGGGGCCTCCTATCCCAACTTCAACGCCGAATACTATTTTTCAATCTCAATTCAGCCTGATTCGCCCACGCTCATATGTACAATACATTGAGCAACAATGCCCACTCTCTGCATAGTCCTTGCCCATTGCCTTTGTAATACCCACA
>JALEZQ010000034.1 GCA_022772475.1 Bacteroidales bacterium
AATACAGTAAGACATGAAACGCATACCCCATATCCTTATATGTGTGCTCACCGTGCTCGTCACGGCATGTAGCGAGGAAGTCACGCCCACCTATACCGTGGGTGAGGCCAACAATGCCATCACGCTGCGCGCCGGCATCAGCCAGCAGACCCACCTAACGCGTGCCGTTGAAGACAACCATGGGCAGCACACGAATTTTATGCCTGGGCACGCCAAGGCTGTGCTGCGTATGGACGGCAAATGGGCCGGTGGCAACCCGTACAGGCTGCGCACCACGGCCACGATGACCGCTGTGACCGGTACGGATAAAAAGCACAATGCGGTCACGATGGAGCCCGTGCTCTATTGGGACGATTTCCACACCGCCGACCCCGCCAACTCTGTCGGCCGAAACGATGGTCTGGAAATCTATGGCGCCAGTGTGAATGGCTATTTAATGAAAGTGGGGACAGATGTCATTTTGTTACCCGACGGAACGGACGATACACGCAATAACCTGAAGGCCTTGCTGACGTCATCGTTCGACGACTGGAAACAACTCCATTGGACCCTGCCTACGGACCAGAGTGATGGTACGACTATCACCAACAACGACCTGCTGACCAGCAACAATATAACCGCAGGCGGGGACGGTACGCTGAAATTTGACGATGTCAAGGGCAAGACGAGTACTCCACCAACAAAACCTTCGGATTTGCTGGAATTTACCCACGCCATGACCCATATCACCGTGGAACTGACCGCAGGTACCGGCTTCGAGGCCTCAGTAGGATATACTCAGTTTGCCACTACGCCCTCTGTAACCCTGCTGGGTTTTCCCTACGTGGGCTTAGTCGATATCATCAATAAGGAGACAACAGCCACCGACAAAAACTTTACCGTTGGCAGTACGCCCGCTACAGGCAATATCAACTGCTTTGCCAAGTTAAACAAAACTGCAAATACCTCTAACCACACCGCCACTGCGACCGCGCTGGTCTATCCCGGCTGTGCCTTCGATGACGCGATGAACGTGCTCCGTATTATGGCCGACGGCAACGAATACTTGGTTACGGCAAAGAAGTTGAACGATGAGTTGACGAGTCTGAACAACCAAGGCAAAATCACTACAGGGACGACGCTCCAGCAGGGTACGAACTACGTCTTCCAAGTCACTGTCAACAAGACGGGCGTTGACGTAACGGCCACCATCAAAGAATGGAACGAGATCACCGCCGAGAACGAAGCGCCCATCATCAATTTTGACAAATGCTACGGTCAGAACGACGAAGCCTTCACCAAGACCTTCAGTCTGTACCGCAGCACCAACAAGATGAAAGACTATACTGGCGGCAGCGACCAGGCCGTCATCACCTACGAGAACAACCGCTATGTCATGACGCCGCAACTCTACTGGCCCGACCACAAGACGCACTACTTCTTCCGCGCCATCTGGCCGCAGGTGGGCACACCAGACGGCCCCGCAGCCATAACGAACACGAACAGCATCGAAGTGATCGAAGTGTATAACGAAGCCTATAGGGCGGACAAATATCCCTCAGACCTTTGTATCGGTATGCCGCGAAAGGCCGACGGCACGCCCGACGAGACCTGCAAGAACGGGCACGGCGTGGAGGGTATCTGCGCCACCGACGCCCCGGACGGCAGCACACACGAAGCCGACGGCAAGATACACTTGAACTTCCAGTATGCCATGTCGCAGGTCATCGTCATACTGAAAACCAACGACGACGTCTCATCCACCAACCGCGTGACCTTCGACGAGCATACCACGGTGGAGATACTCAACGGTTACACGGCGGGCGCACTGAGGCTGGGCGACGGCAGTTCGGACTTCACTGGCAAGACGCCGGCTACCTACCCCATGAGCAAACCTGCCGCAGATGATTACACCAACTACCTCGATGCCATCGTCCCGCAGGCTCTGACGAACACCACCGGCGACCTGGCCTTCCGCATCACCGTGAGCGAAGACGGCGGCGTGACGAGCGACGCCTACGAGACGGTGCTCGGCATCAAGGGCATCCAGGTCAACGAAGGCGGCGTGCTCAAAACCATCAACGCCTGGGAGCCGGGCAAGAAGTATATCTACACCCTGACCATCACCAAGACCGGCGTCACCGTCGCCGCCACCATCGCCGACTGGGACACCGTCACCGCCGACACGCCCATCTGGATGTAAGGCCGCAGCACCAACCACGACAACAACCATGATCAGAAAAACAGCATACCTCACCTGCATCGCCGCGCTGACCGCCTGCAGCAACAGCGTAGAGACCGACGGTCCGTTCTTCCTCGGCGACAGCAAGGCCCCCGTGGCCCTGAGCGTCGGCGTCGAAATGACGGCCAAGCCCAAGCGCGCCGTAGATCACACGTTCGAGACGGGCGACAAGATGGTGGCCCACCTGCAGCATGTGCTGAAGGAGGGGGAAACCTACACGACGCAGGGCGTATTTGAAAAGAATGTCATCCTCACCATGCGCTCCAACCCCGCCATGTCACAGGTGGGAGAAACGATGTGGCAGACGGACAACTTCGATACCGATCCCGCCCTCTACTGGGACGACTTCAGCAGTACCGCCCACGACATACGCACGGCCAGCCATGGTCTGAGGCTTGCATGGGGCTACTGCTACAATGACCCCGCCGCCACCGATGCCGAATATACCGCAGCAACCGACGTGCAGCATCGCAGCGTGCTGGCGGACCAGACCGCGGGAATCCAGACCAGCGACCTGCTATGGGCCAAGAGTCAGGAGATGGTGCCCTACGAACACGGCACACAGAATCAGGACACCAAACGCAAGGGCCTGGTCATCCCCTATACCCACGCCATGAGCAAGGCGACCATCGTCGTCACGGCCGACGAGACCTTCGGCGCAACGCCTTTCGCAGCCACCACCGTCACGTTGCACAACGTACATACGGCGGGCACCTTCACGGCTTCGACGGCCGAGGTGAGCAGAGCCTACACCAGCGGCGACATCACCATGCGCAAGAGCGCCACCGGCCGTACCGCCACCTTCGATGCCGTTTTCGTGCCCCACACGGCGCTGGCAGAGGGCAAACTATGGGCTACGCTGACGGACGTGGAGGGCAATAGCTACGAGATACGGCTGAACAACAAGATCCTTGCCGACGGTAAATGGGGCGCCATCAGCGAAACCAAGTCCGGCGTGAACTACCTGCTCAACGTCACCATCTCGAAGCAGCAAATTACGGTAATGGCGCAGATAGCCGACTGGGACATGGTCAATGCCACGGGCACGGGCATCATCCAGTTTGTCCCCGACATTACCACAACAGGAACCATCGCCGACGACTTGAAGACGGGCGGTACAGACATCTACAAGAGCGGCTCGCCCAAAGACTTCACCACCAAGAGTACCACCCTGACCTGGAACGAGGAGACGACGACGTGGACCTATACCAACCCCATCTACTGGGCCGGGCAGAGCGATGCCTCCTATTTCCGCGCGCTCTCGCCAGCAGGCACGACGACGGAAATGGCGCAGGGCCATGACGTGCTCTGGGGCTACGCCTGCGACGACGAGGCCGACAAGGCCCTGGTGGGCACGGAGGCCGAGAAGACCATCAGTCCGCGAACGGGCGACGTGCCGCTCCACTTCGAGCATGCCATGAGCAAGGTGACCTTCCGTCTGAGCACGGCGGCCGAAGACGCGGCGAAGGTAGATTTGGATGGCGCCACACTGCGACTGACGCACCTGGCCACCACGGGTACGCTCAATAAGGACAAGGGCACGATAGCACCCGATGCCACAACAGACGACGCCTATACGGTGACGCACACAGCCACGGGGAGCCCGCTGCACACGCTGACCATCACCAACGGCGAGATATTCATTCCCCAGACCATCAGCGATGATGCCCGCCTCATCCTCACCCTCAAGGACGGCACGACCTACAGTCTGCAGCTCAACCTCTGCAAGGACAACAGTAAGAACACCATCGGCGCCTGGGCACAGGGCAAGCACTATATCTACGACATCACCGTGGCCAAGGAAGCCATCACCTTCCGCGCTGTGGTGAAGAATTGGGTAGAGGCGAAAGGCAACGGCAACGCCAACCTCGACTGGGACTAAGTGCCCCATCTCCTGCCCCTCACTTTCACAGAACCACGACCCATAATCAAGAACGGGAAAGACATTGAACATTCTGCACCTCTACCATACACTGAAGACCACCCTGCGGCACACGGCAGGGGCGGCAGCCGTCCTTCTGGCAGCCGCCTCGTGCAGCGACGACCTGACGTCCACCGGCCCCACGCCCGATGGGTCGTATCAGGGCGAGATGGTTCAGTTTGCCGCCGGCACCACAGAAAATGCCAGTGGCAAGCGCGCTGGCGAAGGTCTGACGACCACGCCGGGCAAGACCTACTACATGCCCGACAGTTACCGCTTCGTCTGCCGCATGTACTACAAGGCGGCCACAGGCGAAGGGGCAAAGTATGACGTGACGGGAGGCTCGGACGTGACGGTATGGATGAAGGTCAAGGGCGACGTGGGCAACGCGCTCTACTGGCGCAACAACTTCGTCGCACTGGACGAGAACAACCCAAACCTGTTCGACGTCTTCGGCAACGATGCTGAAGCCACCTGCCTCTACTGGCAAAACCGTAAAGAGCACGCCTTCCTGGCCTGGACCGACCTGAACAAGGCACGGACCATCGGCTACACCCCCGACAAGGGCTCGGGCGCACTCAAGTTCGTCCCGGCCGACACGCTCTACGCCAAACGCACAGGACGCAGGGAGGAGCAGTGGGTCAACGCCGGCTACGAACTCTATACCGTGGGAACACCACACCCCGAACTCAAGACATGGGAAGAGGTGCGCACCTATATGCAGACCGGCAACAACTACGTCAACAATGTCAAGGACCACCTGCCCGAGGGACTCACGGCCGACGACTTTAAGGGAGCCAAGTACTACTATGCCTACGGCTGGTCTTGCAAGTACTCCGAGGTCAAGGCCACGACCGAAAACGTTGACGACGTCCACCGCAAGTACGGCTGGATACAGTATCAGATGTTCTACGACAAGGTGCGCTACAACGGCCCCACCACGGGCGATGACATCGAGGTAAAGTACGACAGCAAACACAAGCCGGCCTTCCTCTACAACAAAAATACCAACAAATACCTGGCCGAGATTGACTACAACGCCGACGACCCCGACAACACGGCCCGGTGGACCTACTTCGTCACCGACGAATATGGCAACGTGAAGTATGACGAGAGCACGCCGCGCTATACCTTCTACTACAAAGAACTGCAGGAGAAGAAGGAGCAGGAGGTGGTGACGAATCTGCCCGCCAACGTGTTTGACCTGACCGACAAGGGCAAGACCTCGATGGCCGAACAGCCCGACATCTGCCAGGCACTGACCCGTCAGGCCCCGCTCGGTGCCACACAGAGCGCCAACCGCGTCAACCTCTACTTCAAGCACCAGTTCAGCCAGGTGCAGGTCAACCTGAAGAGTTCGGAGGACCTCTCGGTGGTCATCGACAAGGACAATATCCAGAAAGTCGAGCTGCTCGGCGTAAGTGAAAAGGGCTACGTCTTCACCGAACTCAACGAGGATGGCGAAGTGGAGCCCACGACCTACGAGTCGGTGGATATTTCAAAATACAACGATGCCCATCTGACCCAAAACCAGTACGGCACCGCCTTCAGCATGTTCGACATGGGTCAGGGCAATCCCGACTACGAATACCCCGTGGGCTACCTCAAAGCCTACAACGCCATCACCTTCGGCCAGTTGCAGGCCATACGCATCACCTGGAACGAGGCCAAGGACGGCAAGGGCATCGAGCACAAAGCCACCTACCTCATTGCCGACGACAAACTACGTAACCTGAAGAGCGGCTACAAGTATATCTGGAACATCGAACTGCGCCGCGGCACCCTGGCCATCGTGCGCACCGAAATTGTCGATTGGATAGTACCCAACAACGAACTGGAGTACAACACCGACGGCACCATCGACGGCACCATTAAATAACGATTTCCCACCTTCACAAGCCACACTCCCAAAACCACCCACTGCCTTGAAAGCACTACACCATATTCTCTTATATGTCCTGCTGGTTAGCCTCAGCGCCTGCTCAGACTTCCAGCCCTTCGCCGACCCCGACGGTTTCACGGAGGGCGAGGCCGTGACCTTCACCACCAACGTGCCGGCCCAGCGCAATACCAAGCGGTCGCTGTCGCTCAACACCGACCTGCTGAAAGGCTATTCCACCATACAGGAAGACTATGAGCTGACCATCAAGATGTATGAAGAAGGCCAGGCCGAGGCCATCGGCACCGCCACCTACAAGCCCAAGGCCGCCGACGAGGTGACCGAAGTCAACAAGGGCTATGACGAAAGCGGTCTGCTGGAGCCCGAGGGCGCACCCAACACGCCGCTCCACTGGCCGACGAACCAAAAGCGCTATGCCTTTGAAGCCACGGCGGGCACCGACGTCCTTGAAACGGACCAAAGCACACCGACACTATGGCTGGCACAGGACCGCCTGCACGGCTATGCCTATATGCCCCTCCTTGACGACACCAAGCCCGCCGGCAATCAGAGCGTGGACCGCATCGACGCCCTCAACTATCACACAAACAAGGAGTGGGGCGCGATGAACAAGGTGTGGAAAGACGCCATGGGCGAAATGCTCCGGCCGGAAGACTACAAGCATATCCCCCTGTTCATGCAGCACCAGAGGGCATGGATTACCGTGATTCTCAAGGCGGGCGAAGGTGTGAAACGCGAGGCGCTCCACTTCGACAACGCCAGCACCAACATCCGCATGGCCATCAACAGTTTCACCAAAGAGGGCAGCAACCTCATTGCCACCCCCATCACAGAGCCTCTGGCCAGCGAATACCTCATCAACTACGAAAAAGATGCCAACGGCGAGGCTCAGACGAATGTGAGCACCACACGCTACGATGCCATCGTCGAACCGTACAACTACGGCGGGGCGCGCAAGGAGGAGGATATCATCGCTAAAATCAACCTGTCGGACCAGCACTTCTCCTTCTACGCCGGCAACGATAACCGCTATATCAACGGCAAAGGCGAGGAGGCCAAAGCCGATGCCGACTACAACCTGGAGGCAGGCAAGCACCTGACGCTGGAGGTGACCCTGTCGCGCGAGAGCCGCAAGATTCTCATCACCGCATGGGTAGAAGACTGGACCGAGGTGGCCACAAGCACCATCTGTGACGACTACGGGCAGAACGGCACACCCATCGTCATCAAAAATCGTGAAGAACTCATCGCCTTCCTCGCCAATTCCAAGACCAACCGCCAGGGCAGCGTGGGCATCATCCAGCCCACCGAGATGAACCTGGATGCCCCCGACGATTGGACTGACGAATATGACCTGAACGCCACGCTCAACATGGCGGGCTGTACCCTGAGCACCAAGCACCGCCTGTTCAACAACATGTCGTCGTCGGCCAACCTGCTCAACGGCACCATCTTGATGGGCGAAGGGGCAAAAGTCGATTGCGCCATCGCACGCACCAACGATGGGACGATAGAGCGCGTCAACGTGGTGACCAACGGCGAGCAGAGCACGGCCCGGGCCACCGTAGCAGGCATGGTGGGCCTCAACCACGGCACCATATACCGCTGCACATCCTCGCTGCCTGTTTATGGCGCCACACCCACCACACAGACTGACGGCAATGGCTCGTACACGGGGTTCGTGGGCGGCATAGCGGCGGTATCGGTCTCGCCCGACGGCACATCGATGGCTGCCATCGACGGTTGCACGGTCAACGCTGCCGTTAATGGCGCTGCCACCATCAAGGGGGGTGGCATTGCGGGCTACGCCACAGGCCGCGTGTCCAACAACACCTTTGAGTACGGCATCACCATCAAGCAGGGCGGCGTGAACTTCAAAAACATCTTCGCCGAAGCGGGCGCCGCCGACCTGCGCGCCTATGGCAACGGATGGCCCACCACGGCCGTCAACCCCATCAATGCTGCCAGTCCGGAGACCAACCCCAACAAGTATGGCGGTACGTTGTATGACGGCGTTATCGACTGCCAGGAGGAACTGGCCATGCTGCTGTCGGCCGCATACAACGTCATGGACAGAAACTACCGCATCTCCAAAAGCTTCACCGTACAGCGCAGCGACGACCCGGCGGCCGACTGGGCCTATGGCACGGTCTTCGCCGACGACCTGAACAATGCCCATAACGTCCGCTTCAATCTGGACGGCAACGACAAGACCATTACCCTAACGGGCAATAAGACGGTCACCACCACCACAGGCACGAAGCCCGGCGAGGGCACGGCCACCCATTATGCCACAGCGCCCATGCTGTTCAACTATGTGCTGGGCGAAATCAAGAACCTGACACTCTACATGAAGCAGTCGATAGTGGCCGAGCCCTCCGTATCTGCCGAAACGCACGAGTATAACGCCACCGATGCCATAGCCCCCCTGGCCTATGCCGTATATGGAGCCAAGGGCAAACTGACCAACGTCAATGTCAAGGCGCACAAAGATGGCGCAGGCCGCAACGACGTCTATGTCCAGGCGGCCACCCCCAGCGGCCTCGTGGTATGGGCCTATGGCGGTGCCACCATCAAAGGGTGCAAGGTGCAAGTACCGGTGCGCATGTGGCTGCCGGAAAACCTGGGCATTCAGTCGAAACACTACGCTGGCGGTCTGATAGCCTGCGCGGCGCAAGCCAGCATTCTGGAGAGCAGTTACTTGATGCAGACGGACAATGCCGTATGCGGAGCCCCCAACTCTACAGCGGCCATCCGCACGGCCAACTGCTACTATGGCGGCATCGTGGGTGGCACATCGCCCAAAGGCACGGAGAATCCGAGTCTGCAGATCGCCGACTGCTCCAGTTGGTACAACGCCCAGCGCCCGGCCGACGGCGCTACCGACCACAGTTCGAAGGGCGCCATCATCGGCTATACCTGCTACGCCACCACGGGCAGCGACTCGCAGATTGTCAACGGCATGAGCACCGCCCGCATCAGCGAAGGTAACTGGTGGCCCCTGAGTGCCGTCGGCGCCTACTACTGGGCCACGGGCCTGAACGAAGAAAAGGTGATTGGCAAGCGCAACAGCGTCGTGCCCACCTTCGATACCGATTTCTAACACGTACATTATGAGCATAAGATACGCTTATTTGACACTGCTGGCCGCAGGCGCTCTGACGCTCTGCGGATGCTCCGACGATATGGCATGGGGGGGCGACAGCGGGGACAATGTCATCAACGTCGGCGCAGAAGCCTCCGGACTGACGGTGACATCGGACCTGACGCCCCTGCGGCTGACACGCGCCACCGGCCCCGTGCAGGATGCCGAGCTGGTGTCGTGGCTCATCCAGCCCCTCAAGCAGGGCATGGACATCACCTTTGGCAAGGTGGGCGACAAGAGCACGGAGCGCGTGGCCATCCTCAAACTGCTGGGCGGCACCATAGACGATCAGGTCTATGACACTGTCCCCGTAAGTGGCCTGGCCGTCTATTCGTTCAACTATCGCGCAGCTAACGGCGCTGTGACCGACGACAAAGCCCGCTGGCTGGATAACGGCCCACACTATTTCGAGGGTGTCCATGTGCCCACACGCATCCGCTTCAGCACGGACGCCGGTGAAATGGAGACAGACCGCACTGACTTCAACGGCGTAGCATCGGTAGCGGCCGTGAAATACCTCACCACCAACCAGAGCAGCGACACCAGCACGGGCACCGACAACAAACTGGGCAACTACACCCTGCTCTCACACTACTTGGGTATGCCGGCCAACACACACATATCGGCCACCGTGGAGCGCATCAAACTGCCCTTCCGTCACCGCCTGGCCCACGTCATGGCCTACATCGTCATCGACCCCGAACTGGACACGAAGATCAAAGGCTACAGCGTGGTGCACGACGAGGAACAACGAACCATCACAACGCCCGACGACCCTAACACCACAGCCATCAAGTTTTGCAACGTCGATGTGCTCAAGGGCGTGCATGACGTTTATAACGAAAGCACAAATCTGCACACCCTCACGCCGGTATGGGCCGAACGGGTGCGCAAG
>JALEZQ010000092.1 GCA_022772475.1 Bacteroidales bacterium
CTCGTCCTTCTTGATGGTGAGGCGCGTGGCGCCCTTGGTGGCGGTGCAGCCTTCGATGGGCTTGTAGTCGAAGGAGGACTTGCTGCGGTCGAGCTCAAGGTCGATGATGTAGGCCGTATGGCTCTGCGGATTGTAGAGCGCGAGGTTCTTGAACTGCTGCAGCACGCGGTCCTCGGCGTTGTTCTGCGTCAAGGTGGCGGTATAGACCTTGTTGTATGCCCATGCGTCGTCGGGGCAGAGGTCGAGGTAGGACGTTGCGCCGTTGTAGTCGGTGATGGTCAGATGCTTGGTGTGCTTGTTGACGGGGCGGAACGCACCCTTCAGCCAGTTTTCGCTTTCGGTGTCGCCAAGCTTGTCGGGCGTGATTTCGGCTTCGCTCTTGGCTCTGTACACGCCGGGATTCTGTATATAACGCTCGGGAGCCTGCGGGCAGACGAAGTAGTTGTTTTTCATCACGCCGTAGTAGTTGGTATTGTCGCCCACGCCGGCTGTGAAGACACTTGTGAAGCCGGCGTCATCGACCCCTTCTACCGTATAGGAAGCGTAGCATCCCGTGACGCTGCTGCCAGAGCCTTTGTCGCAGTTGAGGTAGTTGCAGATGCCGTCGTAGCGCAGGTCGGTGGTGACGTCCTCTACCGTTTTGCCGTTTAGGAGCGGCGACACCTTGAACGTGCCCTTGAACACGCAGTTCTTGATGTGTCCCACATAGTTCGAACCGGCGTTGCTTACGAGGCCGGCAATGCCCGAAACCACCACTTTTTCATCATAAATATCCCGCCCGCACGCGGAGATTGTGCCATAAACGGCGCAGTTTTCTATCGTGCCGTAGAGGGATGAGGCAATAGACGTATTGTAGTTGGCCATCTCGTTGCCACGGAAGTTGGTCAGCATAAGATTCTTGACCGTGCCGCTGAGTTTGTCGAACATGGCATGTCCCGATACGCGCAGGCCGTTGATGTAGTGGCCGTTGCCGTCGAAGGTGCCGGTGAAGCCCGTGTTGCCATTGTCGATGCTGGGGAACGTTTCCATGTTGGTCATGTCCAGGTCGTTCTCCAAACGGAAGTACCTGCCGTAGCCGGTCGTGTTGGCCATGATGGTGTTGAGGGTGAGCAGTTCCTTCTCGTTGGTGATGAGGAAGGGGTCTTCTTCCGTGCCGCTGCCCGAGAGCTTGGTCATGATGAAGAAGGGCGTGTAGGGCACGGCATAGCCCGCCCACTTCGTGCTCTCGTTGGCCGTGAGGAGCGTCCAGGGGTTGTTGCGGTTGGTGGTAAACGGCGTCTTGTCACGGAAACTATCCAAGTCTTTGGCATGGAAGCGGCTATCCACGTTCAAGCGGTTGGTTTTGATGTTGGTGTAATAGTAGCAGCCGGACACATCCTTGATGTAATCCTTCGCATCATCCGGACGGTCAAGAAATCCCATGATGGGGGCGTAGCGTATGTCAGTGCCGCCTGCGTACAAGTCATGGCTGTTGCCTACAGAGATGCAGCGCGTCCAGTTGCTGTACAGGTTGCCTACTTTCTTCGTGAACAGCGCGCAGCATCCGGCGACCAGCAGCTTTTTATCGGCGTCATCACTCGAGAAGGTTGAGGCATCGACATCGAAGGTGCCGTAGTTGGCGCAGTCTGACACGTTGAGGGTCTGGCTCGTCAACCAAGTTACTTTTGATTCGACATTGGCAATGCCGCTCAGCATCAGCCTGTGGTTACCCATGTCGAGTGTTTCGCCGGAGCCTCCCACGGAGATGTTGCCCAGGTTTACGCAATGGTTGATGTCGAGGTCAAAGCTCTTAATCTCAAATAAGCCGCCTATGCCGCCTGCCTGGAGGTTGCAAAACTCACCATTGGATTTGTCATGGTGCACTTCTATGTCCATCATGTTGAGGCAGCGGTTGAGGCTCAGGCCGGCTCTGAGTAAGCCGATAAGGCCTCCTATGGCGAAATTGCTGTAATCATCATCGTCGTGTTGCGTCACCTTCATACTGCCGGACGTCTTGCAGCCCGTCACCTTGCTTTCGTGGGCCGACAGAATACCGGCAATGCCGCCGACACTCAGTGTAGAGTGGGCACTTTCTGCATACACATCAATCGTGCCGTCGAAGGAGCAGTCTTTAATTTCCACGCCATTACCCAGACCCACTATGCCTCCTATAAACTTTTCGCGGCGTTCAAACACATTTTCGTGGAAGTAGGATTTTTTCACGTGGACATTGGAGAAGGTGGTGCCTTCGGCCTCACCGCAGAAGAAGCCCGGACCGTACTGCCATCCCTGTCCCGTGGAATAGAGGTAACTGTGGCTGATGGTGAGGTTGCTGATGATGGCGTTGGAGGCACAGCCGAAAAAACCGCGCGGATAAAGTTGGTCATCAGCCCCATTTGGGTAGTTCTGATAGAAGCCATAGACGGTGTGGCCGCCGCCATCGAAGAAGCCTTTGAAGTAGTCGTAATCGAAACCTTGCGGGTCGCCAATGGACGTCCATTTCTTAGCAGACCTGGCAGCCTCGGCGTTGTACGTGCCGTCATCGTTCATGACGCCCTCGTTGAGCACGATGTCGTCGGTCATGAGGAAGTACTTGCCTTTATACTCCTCGCCCTCGTTGACCATATAGGAGAGGTTAGCCAACTGCTGGGCGGTGCTGATGCGGTAGGGATTGCCTTCAGAGCCGTCACCGCCGTCAAAGAGGTTGGCGGGCTTTTCGGTAGGATAGGACCAGTTTGAGTCCTTGGCGGTCTGCTTCTGCGCAGCAGCAGTCGTTGTGCTCATAAGAAGCACGGCGCAAAGCAGCGCGAAGCACAGTTTGGCGACCGGGTGTAAGATACGATGCATAGTGTTACGTTGATTGTATGTTGAGTATATTGTATCTAAGCGTAGAGCAAGAAGCGTTGGCAAGGGGCTCAGCCTAGCCGAGCATCGTGGCGGCGCACCGCCATATAAAGTAACTGCCTGCAAAGTTACGCGTTTTTCTCCGGTTTTTTGTCATCAAAAGCCTCTGCGGCATAAGATTTTGTGAAATTGAGAAAGAATTTTTACGCATTGAGAAAGATTTCGCCCTTTCGCCGCCGGCGATGAGGGTCGTGCGACGTGCTTTTGAGGAGGGGGAAAACCGCCCCTGTCGCCTCGGACGAAATTCCCACTGTCTTTTCCTGATTTCACTAGACACTTTTTTGCTACATTACCTGAAACAGTAGACACTTATGTGTTAGCCATACTGATTCGCTAGACACAATCTTGAATTACGTGCTGATTCTGTTGACACATCGCTTCAGGCTGCCGG
>JALEZQ010000045.1 GCA_022772475.1 Bacteroidales bacterium
GGGTGTGTCAAAATGCAAATTTTGACGCACACGCGAAGGTGCGTCAGAATGGTTAAGATGCAAGGCGCTGAGGATGAGGGCGCCGGGAGTGTACTGAAGTACATGACCAAGCCCGAAGACGATAGCAATGCAGCAGATTGGCCATTATGACACACCGTCACGCGCAAGTCGTGGGGCTGTCCGTCCTTCCAAAGGCGAATGGCATCGCGGCGGTGAAGGCGGAGATTGTTTCGTTTGCAAACTATCTGCACACGGTGCACCACGTTCGCAAGGTGCGTTGCCAACGGGTGTGCAATTGCTGTTTTTACATTTGTTAACCGCGAGAAGGGGCACGAAAGTCACCACGAAACCGCTCGGTCGGAAATAACGCAAGCATGGGGCGTTTGATTTTGACAGGATGGCGTCATAAAATGAGAACTCGCGCGTATTTTGGTTAAATCTATTGAAATTTTGGCCGTCCAAAGCCGAAAAAGGGTCTCTTCGGCACGCCGGAGGGGAGGCGATTTGGGGAACACTGTTTGGGCGACAGGAATTTCTGTCGCCCAAACAGGAATTTCTGTCGCCCAAACTGTGGCGGCGTTGTGCCGATTGGAGCCTTCGCCCCGCCGTTTGGCTTCTATTTGCGGGGCGGTGGCAGTTCACGTTTTGGGGCGCAAAACTCACGTTTTGCACATAGTGTGCAAAAAATGCGGGGATGTGCAGCGGGCATTTCAGCCAGACGGACCGGCCGGCTACTCTACGGGAATCTGTAGCACGGAGAGCCACTGCTCGGGGTCAAGGGCTGTGCCCACTATTATTTTCCTGCGCCGCATGTTTTCCTCTGTTCCCTTCAGGGGCAAGGCCGGAGGGATATTAAGAAGCGGGCTCGCCTCACGGCGAGCCCGCTCACAAAAATATTGTATAGAAGCGTTATACAGCTTTCCGATGCTCACGCATAGGCACTACTGTTTCGTATGGAACACGCCCGGGGCTGCTTCTGTGCGCCGCGCTGGCGCATCTACCCCGGCCGTTACTAAGGCACATAGATTTTGCGCGCCACCTCGTTGCCAATACGCACGGCATACCAGCCGCGGGGCACATTGAGGGTGACCGTCTTATCGTTGGCGTCGATGGCATATTCGGCCACCTTGCGGCCAGTCATGCTAAACACCTGCATCGTCTGATGCTCGGCGCCGGTGATGCGCACCTGACGGCCGTTGGCCTGAATGGTCACCTGACCCTGATCTGCGGCCGCAGCGATGGCCTCGGCATCGGCCTCAGCCCGCCAGTTGTCGGCTTGCGCCGCTGCGGGAATGGATATGAAGAGGGCCAAAAGGAAGGTAAAGATGTAGCGTATTATCGTCATAGGCATTCACTTTTAGAGGAATAGGAGCGGGGCGACGGTGGTTTACAGCCGTTGGCATAGGGATTGTGCGGCGGGCTTGGCGTGTGCAGTTCGCCCCTCGTACCTTGCAAATGTAGGCGTTTCTGTTCAGACGTCCAAGCCTTTCGTCTTTTTTTAACCCATTTTTTTATACACGGGCGGTGCGGACGGCGGGATTATCGTAATTTTGCATCTGCAAGGCCGCATTGCGGGCATTCCGCGACGGTCTGCATCTTCGATTTCATTTGCTTCATCCTTATCCAACACTGATATACGCATGGCCAAACAAGGTATCAAGAGTCAGCGGCGCGTGGACATCCGCAACAAGCGCGCCACGTTCGACTACATCGTTCTGGACCGCTACACGGCGGGCATCGTCCTGACGGGCACGGAGATAAAGAGCATCCGTGCGGGCAAGGCGGGCCTGGTGGACACCTTCTGCTACATCCACAACGGCGAGGTGTGGGTCAAGAACATGTATGTGGCCGAGTACGACCGCGGCTCCTACGGCAACCACCTGCCGCGGCGCGACCGCAAACTGCTGCTCAACCGCCGCGAGATACGCGCCCTGGCCGAGGCTACGAAGGCGCCGGGCTTCACGCTGGTGCCCCTGCGCCTGTTCATCAACGACGACGGACGGGCGAAGGTCGATGTGGCGCTGTGCCGAGGCAAGAAGGAGTTTGACAAGCGCGCCTCGCTCCGCGAGAAGGACGACCGCCGCGAGATGGACCGCGCCATCAAGCGCTACTAAGCGCCGACGGCCACCCACACAATTATATTATTATATTATATAGAGAGAACAACCTCAGGAGAGAAGGCGCTTCCCTGCCTACTCTTCCCGTACATCCCACCCCTCCATGAACACCATTTCCACCATTGCCCGCGAGGCGAGCCGCCGCGTTCTGGTCATCGACGGCGCCATGGGCACCATGATACAGGGTTACCACCTGACCGAAGCCGACTACCGCGGCGAACACTTCGCGGACCTGCCCGGACAGCAGAAGGGCAACAACGACCTGCTGGTGCTGACACGCCCCGACGTCATCGGCGCCATCCACCGCCGCTATCTCGAGGCCGGCGCCGACATCATCGAGACCAACACCTTCAGCGCACAGCGCGTGTCGATGGCCGAGTACCACTGCGAGGACCTCGTACAGGAAATCAACGCCGCTGCGGTGCGTCTGGCGCGCACGCTGGCCGACGAGTTCACCGCCGCCGACCCCTCGAAGCCCCGCTTCGTGGCAGGCAGCATCGGACCGACGAGCAAGGCCTGCGCCATTGCCACCGACACCGACGACCCCGCCGCCCGCGCCATCACCTTCGACGCGCTGGCCGCCGCCTACGAGGAGCAGATCGACGTCCTCATCGCCGAGGGCGTGGATGCCCTGCTGTGCGAGACCATCTTCGACACGCTCAACGCCAAAGCCGCCATCTACGCCGCCCAGACGGTGATGGAGCGCCGCGGCGTGCGCGTGCCCATCATGCTGTCCGCCTCGCTGGCCGGTCAGGGCGGCCGCCTGCTGTCGGGCCAGACGCTGCCGGCCTTCTTAGCCTCGACGGCACATGCCCGGCCGCTGTCGGTGGGCCTCAACTGCTCGTTCGGCGCGCGCGACATGGAGCCCTTCGTGGCCCAACTGGCCGCCGAGGCGCCGTGCTTGGTGTCGGCCTACCCGAATGCGGGTCTGCCGGACGAGATGGGCCGCTACAGTCAGACGCCGGAGGAGATGGCGGCCATCATCGGCGACTTCCTCGAGGCGGGCATCGTCAATATCGTCGGCGGATGCTGCGGCACCACCGACGCCCATATCGCCGCCATCGCACGCCGCGTAGAGGAGGCAGGCCGCGACGGCATACCCGTGCGCCAGCCTCAGCCGCTGCCGACCACACTAACGCTGGCGGGTCTCGAACCGCTCCATATCCCTGCCACGGGGGCCTTCACACCCGTGGGCGAGCGCTGCAACGTGGCGGGCTCGCGCAAGTTCCTGCGCCTCATCAAGGAGGGGGCCTACGACGAAGCCTTGGCCATTGCCCGCAAGCAGATTGAGGACGGCGCCCGCGTCATCGACATCAACATGGACGACGGTCTGCTGGACGCCGAGCACGAGATGCGCCACTTCGTCAACCTCATCTCGGCGGACCCCGACGTGTGCCGCGTGCCGTTCATGATCGACTCGTCAAAATGGGCCGTGGTACGTGCCGCGCTGAAGTGCGTACAGGGCAAGTGTGTGGTCAACAGCATCTCGCTCAAGGAGGGCGAGGAAACGTTCCTCGACCACGCCCGCGAACTGCGCCGCTACGGGGCGGCGGTCGTGGTGATGGCCTTCGACGAAGAGGGGCAGGCCACGACCTGCGAGCGCCGCGTGACGATATGCCGCCGCGCCTACCGTCTGCTCACGGAGGTGGCGGGACTGCCGCCACAGGACATCATCTTCGACCCCAACGTCCTGGCGGTATGCACGGGCATGGCGGAGCACGATGGCTATGCGGCCGACTTCATCCGCGCCGTCCAGATCCTGCGCAGCGAGATGCCGCTGGCGCATGTCAGCGGCGGCGTAAGCAACCTGTCGTTCGCCTTCCGCGGCCACAACCTCATCCGCGAGGCCATGCACGCGGTATTCCTGCACCACGCCCGCGCCGTCGGCATGGACTTCGCCATCGTCAACGCGGCGACGCTGATGCGCTATGACGAGGTGCCGGAGGTGCTCCGCCCGGCCATCGACGACGTGGTGGCAGCGGCACCGGGGGCGTCGGAACGCCTGCTGGAGATAGCGGCCAATGACAGCGCGCTGACGGCGGGACGCACGGCGGGTGCCGCCAAGGGCGACGACTGGCGCCACACGCCGGTGGAGGAGCGCCTGGCTCACGCCCTGATTCACGGCGTGGCGGACCATCTGCGCGAAGACCTGGACGAGGCCCGCGGCCAATATGCCCACGCGGTGGACATCATCGAAGGGCCGCTGATGCACGCCATGGACATTGTGGGCGAACGCTTCGGCGCAGGCCACATGTTCCTGCCGCAGGTGGTCAAGACGGCACGCACCATGAAGGCGGCGGTGGCCATCCTCACGCCCCACATCGAGGCGGAGCAGGTGGAGGGCGCGGCCAAGGCGGGCCATGTGGTGATGGCCACGGTGAAGGGCGACGTGCACGACATCGGCAAGAACATCGTGGCCACCGTCCTGACGTGCAACAACTACAGCGTATGCGACCTGGGCGTCATGTGCCCGGCGGAGCGCATCGTCGGGGCGGCGCTGAGCGAGAAGCCGGACTTCATCGGTCTGAGCGGCCTCATTACGCCGAGTCTGGACGAGATGATCGCCACGGCTCGGGCGCTGCGCGCGGCGGGCATCTCGGTGCCTATCGTGCTGGGCGGCGCCACCACGAGTGCGCTGCATACGGCGCTCAAGATTGCGCCGGAATATGACGGTCCTGTGGTGTGGGTCAAAGACGCCTCACAGATGGTGCTGACAGCGGCACGCCTGACAGACAGCGCCTCGGCAGCGGCCTTCATCGCCGACAACCTTGCCCAACAGGCAGCACTGCGCGAGGGCTATCAGGCCAAGCAGACGCCGCAAGTGGCCTCGCTGGACGAAGCCCGCAAGAACAAACTGAACCTTTTCCCCGAAGCATAACCTTTCATCCCTACGCCATGCGCCTTTTCCGTTATCTCCTCTCCCTCATGCTGGTATGCTGCGCCACGGCAGCGGCAGCCCAGTCTTTCGTCACCGTCCACGGCACGTCGTTGCGCTCACCTTTCCACGAGGGGACGGCCTACCGTTTCTGCGGCACCAACATGTGGTACGCCACGCTGCTGGCACGCAAGGACGATGCGGGCAACCGCGAACGCCTGCACCGCGAACTGGACCGCCTGCAGGCCATGGGCATCGACAACCTGCGCATCCTCGTGGGGGCGGACGAACTGCCGAGCACGACGGCGCACACGGTGACGCCCTGTCTGCAGGACGCCAACGGCCGCCTGGACAAGAAGGCGCTGGAGGCTTTGGACTACCTGCTGGCCGAACTGGAACGCCGTCGCATGGTGGCGGTGCTCTACCTCAACAACGCCTGGGACTGGAGCGGCGGCTATGCGGCCTACCTGCGTCGGGCGGGGGCGGGCATCGCGCCGTCGGCAGCAGGCGAGACGTACAACGACTATGTGGCCTTCTGCAGTCAGTTCTCGGTCAACGAGAAGGCGCAGGAACTCTACCTCGACTTCGTACGCCGCATCGTCTCGCGCAAGAACCGCATCACGGGCAAACCCTATGCCGAGAGTCCGGCCATCATGGCCTGGCAGGTATGCAACGAGCCGCGCCCCTTTGCCGCCACGTCGAAACGCGGTTTTTTCAACTGGATTGCCACCACGGCACGCCTCATCAAGCAGCTGGACCCGAACCACCTCGTGTCGGTGGGCAGCGAGGGCTACTACGGCTGCGAGAAGGATATGGCGCTCTTTGAGGAGATTCACGCCCTGCCTGAGGTGGACTACCTGACCATCCACATCTGGCCCGTCAACTGGGGCTGGAGCAACCGCCAGGCGCTCTTCCAGGCGCTGCCGCGGGTGTATATCGAGGCTGAGAAGTATATCGACATGCATGTCCGCGTGGCTCGCCGTCTGAACAAACCGTTAGTCATTGAGGAGTTCGGCTACCCGCGCGACCGCAACTTCTTCACACCGGGCACGACGACGGGGGCACGCGATGGTTTCTACGCCTTCGTGATGAACCAGTGGAAGAAGCAGCCCGTCATCGCGGGCCTCAACTTCTGGGGCTGGGCAGGCGAGGGCCGACCGGGCTTCACGCGTCCGCTGCCGGAGGGCGACACCTCGCGCGAGGGTAAGACAATGAGCGAACTGGCGGTATGGCAACAGGGCGACGACCTGCTCTCCGACCCTCCCCACGAACCGCAGGGCTGGTATTCGGTGTTTGACACCGACACCACCACCATCCGCATCCTGCAGGACCGATAGGGGTAGGAGGAGGGTGTCAAAATGCTCACAAACGAGGATTCTGCGGGGCGGAACCTCCTATCGGGCTCCGTCGCTCAAACATCTTCATTTTGATACACCCTCCTAACGGCGCACCTTGAGAGTCTCAACGCACCATCTCAAAACTGAAGAAATAAAGCGAGCCGACACACATGCCGGCGTAGCAAAAGGACAGGCCTGTTCTTGCGAACGGGCCTGTCCTTATTAGTTTAGGGAGAATGCGCTCCTGTGAGGGTTATTCCATATCCTCGTCAGCGTTGGACCAGTTGCCGCAGTCCCAGCCGCCTTCGTTCTTGTTTGACCACTGGTCTGCTTCGCTGTTGTTGATGGGAAAGCTGGTGGCCATCATGGCCTCGACACGGAGGTCGAAAGCTTCGGAAGTGGGGCTTATATATGCTTTTTTCATGATGAGAAAATCGTTAGAGGATTAGAGATATATGGTTTACTTCACATAGATTTTCTTGCCGTCCTTCACGTAGAGGCCCTTGGCGGGACGGTTGACGCGGCGGCCGCTCAGGTCGTAGTAGGTGGCGTTGGTGTCGTCGGCCTGGATGGCAGATGCGATGCCGGTGATTTCGCCGCCGAAGTCGAGACGGAATCCGCTGGCGCTGCTAGCTGCGCTGACATTGGCTGCGGGCAGGAAGGCGCGGTTTTCCTTGAGCGTGGTGCTGTTGGGATGATAGAAGCCTACGCCGTTGTCGCCGTTACCGAAGATGAAGTAGTTAGCCTTGGCTGCTTCGTCGATGGTGAGTTGGGAGTTCGTACCGCTGAGCAGGTTGCCCTTGCAGTCGGCATTTGCCGTGCCGAGGGTCAGCGCTACGCTGGTGACGGAGGCATTTTGGCCTACGAGGACGACGCCCTGGTTGGCGGGCACGTCGGCCACTTCGCTTACGGTAGCCACGCCGTCGGCGGCCTGTGCCACGATGTAGGCTTTCACGTCATCAGGCAGCGTGACGCCGAAGGGCAGGTAGGTGGTGGCGTAAGTCTTGTCGCCTGCCACATTGAGGTTGACATCGAGCGTGGTGGCAGGAACGACGTACCACTTCGAGGCCTCTGCGCCAGCTTCCCAGCCTACTACTTTTTGAGCAGCATCCTGGTGCAGGCACTTATAACGGTTGTCGTCCGCTACATTCTGGAAGACGAACTTGTTATTTGTCGGCGTGATGGTGAACGCCGCACCACCTTCTGCAAAAAGACCAACATGTTGTGAGGTCTATACCAAAAGGGAGGCCTCAGGTAGAAGCCTCCCTCTCTTTTATATATATGAGTGTCCGTCTCAGCGGTGTATCTGGCGCCCGCTGCGCTGCGAACTGCCGCCGCTCGACCGCGAGCCGGCATCGCGCGAGGGGCGCGTGCTGCGGCCGGGGCTGCTGTAGGTGCCGCCACCCGAGGGACGGCTGCTGCCGCCGGGACGGGCGCCGGGGCGGTCGTTGCTCGGACGGTCGTTGCCGGGACGCGTCGAACCGGGGGTGGTAGCGCCGGGATGCTGGCTCGGACGGTCGTTGCCCGGACGCTGGCTCGGACGGTCATTGCCGGGGCGTGCACCGGGACGGTCATTGCCGGGGCGCTGACCCGGCCGGGCATCATGGCGGTCGCCGGGGCGCTGGCCCGGACGCGCATCGTGGCGGTCGCCCGGCCGATGGCCGGGGCGGGCATCATGGCCGGGACGGGGTGCGGGACGTCCGCCGGCATGATAGCGGTCGCGCATACCGGGAGCCGGGCGGAAGGCGTAGCCGTGGTAGGGGCTGACGTCGTGATGGCCGCGGCGGTGCCACATGCCGCCGCGGTAGGTGGCATAGACCGTGGGGCGGGGGAAGTAGTAGTAGCCCACACGGTAGTGGTCGCAGACGGGGAAGTACCATGCCGAGCGCAGCCAGCGGATGGGGCGGAAGAAATAATCGACAGTGGCGTAGAGCGCATACTGCCAGTCGAAGAGCACGCAGCGGAAGTCGGCATCGCGGTAGTTCCAGTAGTAGCCATAACAGTCGGCGGCACTGCGGATGCTCATGAGGTAGTCGAGGTTAATCTGATAGACGCGGTCAAACTGCTCCGACGTCAGGTTGAGTTCGTAGGCCATCTTGTCCGTCAGGAACCAGGCTTCGCGCTGGGCCTGCACATAGCTCAGGGCCTTGGCCGAGCCGACAGCCAGAGTGACGACGGCCACGAGGGTGAGGAGAATGCGTTTCATGGTAAGGGGATTTTGTTGGCGGCGGGCGGTGCGCGGGGCGTGGCCCGCCGTAGATGAATAATGCGGTGGCCGCAACTGTAGGGGATGCGGAGAGGGCGCGGCGTGCCGGCCTTCATGCCGGCAAATGTCGTGATTTTTTGCGGAGCGGCAAGGCATACGCCACATATTTCGTATTTTTTAGCACTCTTTGCAGTCATTTGCCAAGGAATTGCTTACATTTGCACGCCGGACGACCGTCCGGACCTAAACTACGAACAATACATATATCATAATAGCATGTTCAAGATTATTGCAAAGGAGCAACTCTCCGAGAATGTCTTCAAGTTCATCGTCGAGGCGCCGCGCGTGGCCCGTTCACGCCGTGCCGGCCATTTTGTCATCGTGCGTACGGGCGACGGCTGTGAGCGCGTCCCCCTGACCATCGCTGATGCCGACAAGGAAAAGGGCACGCTGACGCTGGTGGTGCAGCGCGTCGGCGTATCGACCGACCGCATGTGCGCCCTCAATGCGGGCGACAGTCTGGCCGACGTGGCCGGTCCTCTGGGCCGTGCTACGCACATCGAAAACTTCGGCACCGTGGTCTGCGCTGCCGGCGGTGTGGGTGGCGCCCCGATGCTGCCCATCGTCAAGGCCCTCAAGGAGGCCGGCAACCGCGTCATCGTGGTGCTCGCCGCACGCAATGCGGGCCTTATTATCCTGGAGAAGGAGTTTCGCGAGGTGGCCGACGAGGTGATGATTATGACCGACGACGGCAGTGCCGGCACCAAGGGTCTGGTCACCGCCGGCATCGAGGCCGTGGCCCAGCGCGAGGCGGTGCACAAGTGCTTCGCCATCGGCCCCGCCATCATGATGAAGTTTGTCTGCCTGCTGACCAAGAAACTGGGCATCTCGACCGACGTGTCGCTCAACACCATCATGGTCGATGGCACGGGCATGTGCGGCGCCTGCCGCATCACCGTGGGCGGCGTGACGAAGTTCGTCTGCGTCGATGGCCCCGAGTTTGACGGCCATCAGGTCGATTTCGACGAGATGCTGGCCCGCCTGGCTGCCTTCAAGGGTCAGGAGAGCGAGGACCGTGCCCGCGAACAGGCCGAAGGTCCTCTGGCCCACTTCTCGCAGAGTAGCGAGGAGAGCGCCGGCTGCGGCTGCACGTCTGCCGACGGCTGTCTGAGTCAGGGCGAGCCCCAGCCGCTCAAGGCCAAGGAGCGCGTGGCCATTCCCCGCTCCCACCCCATCGAACTCCCCGCCGCCGAGCGTGCCCACCTGCTGCGCAGCGAGGTGTCGGGCGGTCTGCGCCCCGAGGACGTACAGCGTGAGGCTTCGCGCTGCCTCAACTGCGCCAAGCCGGGCTGCGTCGAGGGTTGCCCCGTGAGCATCGACATTCCCCGCTTCGTCAAGCAGCTGGAACGCGGCGACGTGGCCGGTGCTGCCGCCACCCTGCGCAAGACCAGTGCGCTGCCCGCCGTCTGCGGCCGTGTCTGTCCGCAGGAGAAGCAGTGTGAAGGCCGCTGCATCCATCTGAAGATGGGCAGCCAGCCCGTGGCCATCGGTCTGCTGGAGCGCTACGCCGCCGACCACGACCCCAATGCGGGCAAGGCCCAGGAGCCCGTCGCTCGCAACGGCCACAAGGTGGCTGTCGTCGGCAGTGGGCCCGCCGGTCTGAGTTTCGCCGGCGACATGGCCGCCCGCGGCTATGACGTGACGGTCTATGAGGCCCTGCACGAGATTGGCGGCGTGCTGAAGTACGGCATCCCCGAGTTTCGTCTGCCCAACGCCGTCGTGGATCGCGAGATAGAGTCGCTGCGTCAGCGCGGCGTCGAGTTTGTCCGCGACTGCATCGTCGGCAAGACCATCAGCATCGACGCCCTGCGCCAAGCCGGCTTCGAGGGCATCTTCGTCGCCTCGGGTGCCGGTCTGCCCAACTTCATGGGCATCCCCGGCGAGAACGCCCCCGGCGTGATGTCGTCTAACGAATACCTGACGCGCGTCAACCTCATGGACGCTGCCAACGAGGCCACCGACACCCCCGTGCCCTTCGGCCGCCACGTGGCCGTCGTGGGTGGTGGCAACACCGCCATGGACGCCGTGCGCACCGCCCTGCGTTTGGGTGCCGAGCGTGCCTTCATCGTCTATCGCCGCACGGAGGAGGAGATGCCCGCCCGCCTCGAAGAGGTGCGCCATGCCAAGGAAGAGGGCGTCGAGTTCCTCACCCTGTGCAACCCCATCGAGTGCCTCACCGACGACAAGGGCCGCGTCAGCGGTCTGCGCCTGCAGAAGATGGTGCTGGGCGAGCCCGACGCCTCGGGCCGCCGCCGTCCCGTGCCCGATGGCGACAAGCAGGAGATTGTCGAGGCCGACCTGGTCATCATGAGTATCGGCGTATCGCCCAACCCCATCGTGCCCTCGTCCGTTGCCGGACTGGAAACGGGCCGCAAGGGCACCATCGCCGTCAACGACGATATGGAGTCGTCCGTACCGATGCTCTTCGCCGGTGGCGACATTGTCCGCGGCGGTGCCACGGTCATCCTGGCCATGGGCGACGGCCGCCATGCCGCAGCCACGATGCACGCCAAGATCATGGGCGAGAGCTAAGCGCAGCCCCCGGCCGGTTACAGTAAGAACAGCGTCCCCGCCGACCACGAAGGTTGGCGGGGACGCTGTCTATATGCTTTAGTAAAGGATTAGCGTGCTGTGCGCACACGGCGCAGTTGGTTGATGAGTCGCTGACACATGGGACCATTGCCCATGTCGCGGTAACGCTTGATGGTGTAGAGCAACTCTTTGACGGTCTCGTTTTGTTCTTTCTTGATCATCGTTCTGTGGTTTTGTGTGGCCCGCGTGTCGGACCACGGTGAATAATAGCGTCTCGTCTGTTCTTTTATTACACTGCAAAGGTAGCACGGCGAAGCCCGACCGGCCAAGGGCCGCCGCCATTTTTCACCAATTTTTCTGATTCGTGCACCCCGTTCGCCACGTTCACTTTGCAAAAGCCAACCCGCGCATACGCCCCACATCGCTGCACATACCGCCGGCGGCCTGTGCCGTTTCCGTAAGGCAGATACGGCCAAGACAGAAAAAAAGCAGTTGTTTGCTTGGCACACCCCGAAAAATACTTGACAACGAGGGCTCAATTCCCTCACTTTTACGTACCTTTGCCAACAGATAAACCTTATTATACTCACCACACACACAATGAAAAAGTTTCTAAGCATGATGGCAGTAGCCCTGGTTGCTGCCGTTAGTTTCTCGGCTTGTAGCGACGACGACGATCCGCTGCAGGCGCTCAGCCAGCCCGTCATTCTGCAAAGCGAGCAGATGAACGACAATCCCATCACCCTGACCTTCGCATGGGATGTGGTTGAGAATGCCGTGTCTTATGAATACTCGCTCGACGCCGTTGCCGGCGACAGCGTAGCCAACATTGCCAAGGGCAGCACCAAAAACCTGAGCGTGACCATCGTGGCCAACGACAAGGTCGTTCTCGACTACGACACCGAATATCGCTTCACCGTCAAGGCCATCGGTCAGGAGGGCGTCTTCCTCAACTCGGCCGAAACGACCTGCACCGCCAAGACCAGCGCCGCTCCGCTGAAACTGTCGATGGAGGTGCTGAGCTACCGTTCGGGCTCGTTCAGCGTAAAGCCCAGCAACGCCGACATGCGCTACCAGACGGCCCTCATCGAATACGAAAAGTATGGCAAGTACGCCACCGACAAGGAGTTTATCGAAGGCTACGAGTTTGGCTACTACAAACAGATTGCCGCTTCGCGTCCCTGGATTCCCGCTCCCTGGACCTACTGGCTTGACGACAACGGCCAGCAGGGCGACTACACCTTCAACTCGCGCTCCATGCAGCCCGGCAAGAAGTACATCTTCTACGCTTGGGGCTACCAGATTGACGACAACGACAGCGAAAACCCCGTCAAGGTGCTGACGCCGCTCATGAAGAAGGTGTTCACCACGCCCGGGTGGGCCGCCACGAGCAAGACAACCTTCAAACTGGCCGTTGGCGAGCAGACGGTAGAGAACGGCGTGGTTGACGTGAAGGTGAGCGTCGTGCCCTCGAACGAGAAGGAGCACTATCTGGCCGTCTTCATCCCCGCCGAAAAGGTGACGGACCACGCCTCGGTGGTCAACTACCTGATCAACCTGCTGCCCAACATGGAAAAAGTTGGCAACATTGACGAGTGGCACAAGCAGGATGCTGTCAAGACGGGTGCACAGACCATCTCGAGCAACGAAGTGGCCATCGTTTCCAGCAACAACGTCACCCCGGGCAAGGACTACGTCGTAGCCGTCTTCGGCATCGACAACACGGGCTGCGTCATCACCAACGTGGCTACGGAGAAGTTCACCTCTATCTCTGCTGAGTAAGCCCCCGCTTCCAGTCTTTACCCACAACCACACAGAATGTCTGCTTCTGCCTTCCTATTGCGTAAGATAGAAGCAGACATTCTGCACGCTATCCACCCTGCTATGAAAAAGTTTTTTCAATCTTCGCTGACGCTGCTGGGCAGTCTGCTCCTGCTCTTCACGGCAGCCGCCTGCAGCAGCGACGACAACCCCGCCGAGGAGTCCATCCCCGACGACCCCTTCCACTTCGAGGCCCTGCCCGACACCATCTATCTGGAGGCCGGCATCAACTCGAAGAGCACACTGGCCTTCCGCTGTGATGGCGTATGGAAGGCCGAGAGCGACGCCTCCTGGCTCACCATCGCGCCCCGCGTGGGCATCGCCGGCGACGCCAACATCACCATCATGGCCAACGAGACCAACGTCACCGGCGCCAACCGCTGTGCCGACCTGACGCTGACCTCGGGCACGACCACGCATACCATCACGGTGAAGCAGACCTGGGCCAACGTCATCCGCCTGGAGCAGACGGAATACGAGTTTACCGCCGAGGGCGGCCTGCTCACCTTCAACTTCTCGACTAACATCGACGGCTACTTCCTGCTGTCGGGCTCGACCAGCGGCCTGGCGTGGATTAAGCCGAAGAAGGACGCCAACCCAAAGCGCGGCATGAACGCCTACTCTTACGAACTGACGGTGCTGGCCAACGAAAACCGCGCCGACCGCAGTGCGGAGTTCAACATCCTCGTGGTCGATAACGACGACCACAACAAGGTGCTGCTCACTTCGCCCACCATCATCGTACGCCAGAAGGGCTTGCCCGTCGATACCTCCACGGACTATTCGGCCGACGAGACCAGCCTCTGCCTGCAGCAGCACACCAAGGGCAACGGCGTGCCCATCGTTCTCATGGGCGACGGTTTTGCCGACGTCGATATCGCCTCGGGCCGCTATGACGAGGTGATGAAGAAGGCTATGGAAAACCTCTTCACCGAAGAGCCCGCCGCCTCGCTCCGCGAGTGGTTCGATGTCTATATGGTCTATGCCGTATCGGCCAACAACGCCTTCGGTCCGCAATACTCCACCTGCTTCGGCACGCACCCCGAAGCCCAGAGCGGCGGCATTCAGGGCAACGAGCAGACGGTGATGCAGTATGTGCTCGACGTGCCCGCCCTCTCATCGCTGGAAATGCTCAGCAAGACGTTGGCCATCGTCATCATCAACAGCACCACCTACGGCGGTGTGACGGGCATGGCCTACGATTTTGGCCAGGGCGTCACCGACCTGGGCATGGTGTTCTGCCCCATCGTCGATGGCCTCGATGCCGAGCGCTTCCGTCAGGTACTGGTGCACGAGTCGATCGGCCACGGCCTGGCCAAACTCTACGACGAGTATGCCTACGAGGCCCAGGGCCCCATCACCGCCAGCGGCAAGGCTCAGGTGGAGCGCTTCCACAGCTACGGCTGGGCAGCCAACGTCTCGCTGACGTCGGACCGCGGCAAGGTGCCCTGGACGGAGTTTCTGGCCGACGAGCGCTACCTCGACCCCGACAACTACGGCGAGGTGCTCAGCGTCTATGAGGGTGCCGCCACCTACTGGACCGGCGCCTGGCGCCCCACAGTGGAGAGCATGATGCACAGCAACAAGAACGGCTTCAACGCCCCCTCGCGCCGCGCCATCTACGAGCGCGTCATGCGCACCGGTCTGGGCGACAGCTGGACGCCCAACTACGAGGAGTTTGTCACCTTCGACCAGGCGCACCTGCCCAAGCCCGCCAGCGCCGCCGCACGCCGCGCACAGATGCAGGAGGAGCGCTACATGCAGCCCTCGCGCCCGCTGCCTCCGCCCTACGAAGCCGGCCGCGTACAGTTTCCCTCAATCAAATAACAGCCTAACAACCTAAACTTATGATGAAAAGACTATGCCTTGCGGTGGCTGTAGCCGCCGGCATGATGGCTGCCTCGTGCAGCACGACGCCCGCCGTGGTGAGCCTCGGCGGCGAATGGAGAGTGGTCTCTTTCGACGGCGAATCCGTCAGCGACACCGTTCGCCAACGCCCCGTCATGGCCTTCAACACGGCCGACAGCACCTACCACGTCCATACGGGCATCAACTTGCTCAACGGCGGCTTCCACCTGAAGGGAAGCACACTGACCTTCGGTCCGGGCGCCATGACGATGGCCGCCGGCAGTCCCGACGCCATGCGCATGGAGCGCGCCATCGTCGGCCACCTGCAGCAGCCGCTCACCTGGTCCATGCAGCGCGATACGCTCTGTCTGAGCGTGGCCGACGGCACCGTCGTGCTCCAGCTCGTGAAGTAAGAGATTGACGACAACAGGAACAACCTGTACAACAAACAAAGTTGTCTTGGTTGTTGCTGTTGGCGTGCTTTTATTTGGGACGACAACAGGAACAACCTGTACAACAAGTAAAGTTGTCGTGGTCGTTGCTGTTGGCGTGTTTTTATTTGGGACGACAACAGGAACAACCTGTACAACAAGTAAAGTTGTCGTGGTTGTTGCTGTTGTCGTGGTTTTATTTGGGACGAGAACAGAAACAAAGTTGTCTTGGTTGTTTATGTTGTCGTGTTTTTATTTGGGACGACAACAGAAACAACGTTGACAACATGCCTTGTTGCTCTCAGTTGTATCGTTGTCGTCTAAAATTATTGCACACATGTGCGAAAACGTGAGTTTTTCCCCCAACAACGTGAACGGCCGCGGCGGCACAAATAGAAGGACAAAAGCACGGCGACGTGCGAAAAACGCATTCGGCCGCCACAGATTGGGCGACAGAAAATCCTGTTTGGGCGACAGAAAATCCTGTAACGCTTACAGTGTCGCCCCAAACGCATACCCTGCGAACGAACGAAGAGGGCCTGTTTCAGGTAAGAAAAGGCGAAAA
>JALEZQ010000071.1 GCA_022772475.1 Bacteroidales bacterium
TACCTTCTCTCCAGCCGTCAGCATTGGCGGCTGGCCTTGCTTTTCTCTCTAATGGTATGTAATCAATTTATTGAACGCTTGCTTGTTTGCGGGGGAGTGGCGTACCGCTCGTCCCGTTTAGCGAGTGCAAAAGTACGGCGACTTTCCGATATGACCAAACTTTTTGGGGAGAAATTTTTGAGAAATTTTCACTTGCGGTGGTAAGCGACTGATTGTCAGAGGGGAGGTTTTTCGGGCGGTTGTTGGGGAGGGGCGGCTTTTCCGAGGGGGGGGGGCTAGCTGTTCTAGATATTCTAGCTGTTCTAGCTGATCTGGATTTTCTAGGGGGCGGCGGGGACGCGGCGCGGCGGGGAGGACGCGGCGGGAAAAGGCGGGGAGGACGGCGGCCGGGGCTTCAGCGCAGTGGCGAAGCCCCGGCCACGGTGGGGGGGGGAATGCAAAAATGCGCCTATGCGCCCATAGCCAGCATGACGATGAGCTGGGCGATGATGACGCGAAGGAACATGGAGAGGGGATAGACGGTGGCGTAGGCCACAGAGGGTTTGTTGCCAGGCACGATGTCGTTGACAAAGCCGAGGGCGATGGGGTTGGCCATGGCGCCGCAGAGCATACCGGCGGTAGTGGCGAAACTCTTTCCCATCCAGCGGACGGCGACGATGCTCATGATGATGACGGGCACCATGGTGAAGGCCATGCCGTAGCCTATCCATCCAAGGGCGGCGGGCTGCATGACGGTGCTCAGGAAGTTCTGTCCGGCATCGAGGCCAAGGCAGGCCAGGTACATCGAGAGACCGAGGGAGCGCAGCATGAGGTTGGCGCTGGTGGTGGTGTAGGCCACCATGTGGAAACGGGGGCCGTAGGCGCCGACGAGGATACCCATGATGATGGGGCCACCGGCCAGACCGAGGCGCACGGGGTAGCTCAGCCCCACGTGGACGGGAATGCACCCCAAAAGGAGGCCCAAGACAATGCCCAGGAAGATGGCCACCATATTGGGCTCGTCAAGGTGCTTGACGGCATTGCCGAGCTCGTCGGCCACATGCTTGATGCTGTCGGCCTCGCCGATGACGGTGATGCGGTCGCCCATGCGCAGGATGAGGTCGGGCGTGGCGACGAGCTGTATGCCGGCGCGCTGTACGCGGCTGACGTTGACGCCGTAGCGGTTGCGGAACTGTAGTGAGCCGAGGTGCTTGCCGTTGATTTCGCTGCGGGTGACGAGGATGCGCTGTGAGACGAGGTGGGTGTCGATGGCGTTCCAGTCGATGTTCTTCTGGTTCCAGTCGGTCTCGTCGCGTCGTCCGAGGATGACGGTGATGCGTGTGATGTCGCGCTTGGTGGTGATGACGAGCAGACGGTCGTTGGGCTCGATGCAGGTATCGGCATTGGGGAGGATGACCTTGCCGTCACGCCATAGGCGGGAGACGACGAACTTCATGCCGTCGCTCAGACGGGCCACATCGGAGAGTTTCTGATGGAAGACGGCGGGATTGCACACGAGGAAGGAGGCGATGAAGGCCTGGTCGGCCTCGCCGTCGCCTTCGCGCGAGTGTTCCCTTCTCTGCAGCCATCCCCGCATGATGATGAGGGCCAGGATGACGCCGACGAGACCCAGGGGGTAGGTGACGGCACAGCCGAGGGCGGCGGTGCTGCTGCCGGCGGTGTCGCCGAGCTGCTTGAGCGTCTGCTGGGCGGCACCGAGGGCCGGCGTATTGGTGGTCGATCCGCAGAGCACGCCCATCATGTCGGGCAGGGGCAGCAGCCCCCAGGCATAGACGGCCAGGGCCATGAGCGTACCGATAAGGATGACGCCCAGACCGAGCAGGTTGAGCTGCGTGCCGCCCTGCTTGAAGGCGCTCATGAAGCCCGGGCCCACCTGCAGACCCAGGATATAGACGAAGAGGATGAGACCGAAACTCTCGGCATAACTCAGCATGTCGGGGTCGAGGCGCAGGCCACAGGCACCGGCAAGGATGCCGATGAAGAAGACGTAGGTCACGCCGAGGCTCACCCCGCGGATGCGCATTTTGGCCAAAGCCAGACCGAGCGCACAGATGAGCGACAGGACGATGACGGCCTGTATGGCATTGGTCGTGAAGAGCGTTTCCTGAAACCAGGTAATCATAGTTAGGCTGTGCTGAAAAGGAACGAGGGGCGGTGGCTACCTATCAGAACGGGAAGAGGAAGTAGATGCTGGCCAGCGCCACGATACCGAGGGCCAGCTGCATGGGCAGACCCACCTTGACGTAGTCCATGAAGGTGTAGTGGCCGGCATTCATGACCATGGCGTTGGGGGGCGTACAGATGGGGGTGGCGAAGCATGCCGATGCGGCCACGGCGGCGGCCATCATGAAGGGCTGGGGATCGACGGCCAAGCCTTCGGCGGCAGCCCATGCGATGGGGGCGACGAGGATGGCTGTGGCGGAGTTGCTGATGAAGGTGGAGAGGACAGAGGTGACCAGATAGACGCCGGCGAGCACGGCCATGGGTCCGTACTGCTGCAGGCCGCCGACGAGGCCCTCGGCGATCATCTTGGAGATGCCCGTATTGCTCAGCGCCGTACTCATGGGCATCATGGCGGCGATGAGCACGATGCTCTCCCACCCTATCATCTTGTAGGCACCATCGACGCTGCGCGTACATCCCGTGAGCACCATGGCCAGACCGGCGATGATGACGGAGGCTACGGCGGGCACGCCAATCTGCTTCTCAAAGACCATGGCGAGCACCATGAGCACCATGATGGCGGCGGCCAGCGGGGCTTTATGGTTGAGGGCGATGCTCTGTGCCGCCTCGTCGGGACGGCCGATGACGAGCCACTCGCGGGTCTTCTTTGACATGCTCTCGATGCCCTTCCACTTGCCGTGGACAAGGAGCATGTCGCCGTTGCCGATGATTTCGTCCTTGATGTCCTCAAAGATATAGCGTCCGCCACGCTTGATGGCCAGGACGTTCACGCCAAAGCGCTCGTTGAAGTTGGCGGCGCTCAGGGGACGGTTGATAAGGGCCGACTCGGGGGTGATGAGCACCTCGCCCAGGCCAATCTCGTAGAAGTCGAGTTTGCCTTTGCCGTTGCGCTCGTTGTCCTCATAGACGGTGAGGCCCAGACACTGCGCCATGTGCTCCACCTGGTCGCGGTGGCCGAGGACGTAGAGGGTGTCGTCGCCGGAGAAGACGGTCTCGGGGCCGACGGTCTCCTGGTTGACGTTGCCGAAGCGCGAGCGGTTTTCGCGGCGCACCTCAAGGACGGTGACGCCATAGGTGGCGCGCAGGTCGAGTTCGGCCATGGTGCGGCCGTCGATGAGCGAGCGGCCGTCCTTGTCGTGCAGGCGGAACACGCAGTCGGCGATATGGTAGTCGTGGAGCAGCGAGGCCAGCGAGTGGTCGTCGCCACGCTCCACCTCATCGCCGCCACGCTTGTTGAGCATCCAGCGGCAGAGGGGCCACATCAGGAGCATACCCACCACGAGCAGGATAATGCCGATGGGGGTGAAGGAGAAGAACGAGAATCCCGGTTTGCCATTTTCCGTCAGGTAGTTGGCCACGATAAGGTTGGGCGGCGTACCGATGAGGGTGAGCACACCACCCATCGAACTGGCGAAGGCCAGGGGCATCATCAACTTGGAGGGGTTGATGCCGGCGCTTTTACACATGGCCAGGATGATGGGGAGCAGCAGGGCCACCGTACCGGTGTTGCTCACAAAGGCGGCCACAACGGCCGTGACGAGCATCACGAGGAAGAAGAGCACTTTTTCGTTCGTACCGGCCATGCGCAGCAGGCGGCTACTGATAATTTTGGCCAGACCCGTCTGGAACACGGCACCGCCGACGACGAAGAGGCCGATCATCATGACCACGGCCGAATTGGAGAAGCCGGCCAGCGCGGCCTTGCTGTCGATGACGCCCGTGGCAAGGAGCGCCGCCGTACAGCACAGGGCGATGATGTCCGAACGGACCTTGCTGAACATGAAGGCCACAATCGTTGCCAAGAACACCACGATGGTGATGACTATCTTTATTTGCATGCCGGAATCGTCAGCGGCGGCCGGGGCTGCTGACAGGAGAGATAAACAGGAGAAGAGTGCGGCTGACATACCGTAATCTGTGAAGTGGTAAAGGTTTAAGGTTGTGTTGTACTATTGTATTCTTTATATATAGGTACATGTGGCGGGCGTGTGGCGCGGCAAGGAGCCCCCGGCGCACCAACGTATGCAAACCGGCCGCTAAATTAGTCCTTTCTGCCGAGACGCAGAAATGTTTGGCGCAAAAAAGGTTTTTTGCGGCCTCTATATGTTCTAGATGTTCTGGATGTTCCGGGGTTTCCGGGCCGGGCGGCACAAAAAAAGCCTTGGCTGCGGCGCCGGGTGGGCGTCGCAGCCAAGGCTGTGTGTGTCTGCTTGGACGGTAGGGATTAGAGGTTGGGGTTGATTTCGCTCCACTTGGCAATCTCGGGCACGATGCCGAGGGTTACCAGTTCGTCGCGCATCTTGCAGAGGTGGGCGTAGCTGGCGTCGAGGCTGGCGAGCTCTTCCTCCGTGCCCTGGGGCATGACGTAGTGGCAGCCGTTGACGTCGAGCGTGGTGTCCATAGCCATCATGATGTGGTTGTACTTCTCGTTGTTGACGAAGGTACCTGCGGGGAAGCGGAACTTCTCGCCGCCCATGACGGAGCGGATCATCTCAACGGAGAGGTAGGCCGGGCTCTGGAAGGAACTGCGGCGACGGAGCTCGATAATTTTGGCACCGCCCTGGATGACGTCGTGGCGCATCTGTGCCCATTCCTCTTCGGTGAACTCGGGCGTGCCGATGAGGTCGCTGAGCTTCTTGCCGTCAATGGTGACGCGGCTGCCGAAGACGGCCATCTGCTCGCCGTGGCCGCCATAGGTGGCGCAGCCCTTGACCTCGCTCTGCATGACGCCAAACTTCTTGGCCAAAGCGCTCTGCAGACGGGTGCTGTCGAGGGCGGCGAGGGTGGTGACCTGCGAGGGTTTCAGGCCCGAGTAGAGCAGGGTGACCAGACCGGTGAGGTCGGCGGGGTTGAAGATGATGACTACGTGCTTAACGTCGGGGCAGTAGGTCTTGATGTTCTTACCGAGCTGCTCGGCAATCTCGCAGTTGCCCTTGAGCAGGTCTTCGCGGGTCATACCCTCTTTGCGGGGAGCGCCGCCCGAGGAGATGATGTACTTTGCATCCTTGAAGGCTTCGGCCACGTCGGTAGTGGCTACGATGTTGACGTCGCCGAAACCGCTCTGGCGCATTTCTTCGGCCACGCCTTCGGGCGAGAATACGTCGTAGAGGCAGATGTTGTTGGTGAGGCCCATCATGAGGGCGGTCTGTACCATGTTGGAACCGATCATGCCGGCGGCGCCGACGATGACGAGCTTGTCGTTAGTCAAAAATGCCATAGTGTATATGCTTTTATAGGGAGTTATGTTTGTTGTCGTAGAGGCTGGTGGCGGTGCGCCTTGGCGGGCACCCCCTTATCCGTCGGCAAAAGTACGAAATTTCGCCAAGTGCCGGCGCTTCGGCGGTGTGCTTTTTTGTTTTGTTATATTTTTCGGGCTTGTAAGCCGGGGCCTATTTCTTGTCGAGGAAGTCTTTGGGCGAGATGTTGGCGATGTTGCTGCGCATGGCGGTGTCGCCCTTGAGGTTTTCCAGTCGGTAGTAGTCCATGAATCCCATGTGTCCTTCGCGGAGCGCTGCGGCGAGGGCCTTGGGCACTTCGGCCTCGGCCTGTATCACCTCGGCGCGGGCCTCCTGAGCGCGGGCCTTCATCTCCTGCTCTGTGGCCACGGCCATGGCTCGGCGCTCTTCGGCCTTGGCCTGTGCGATGTTCTTGTCGGCATTGGCCTGGTCCATCTGAAGCGTGGCGCCGATGTTCTTGCCCACGTCGATGTCGGCGATGTCGATGGAGAGAATCTCATAGGCTGTGCCGGCGTCGAGGCCCTTGCGCAGCACCAGTTTGGAGATGCTGTCGGGGTTTTCGAGCACCTGTTCGTGCGACTCTGCCGAGCCGATGCTCGACACGATGCCTTCGCCTACGCGGGCCAGGATGGTGTCTTCGCCGGCGCCGCCAACGAGCTGGTGGATATTGGCGCGGACGGTGACGCGTGCCTTGGCGATGAGCTGGATGCCGTTCTTGGCCACGGCGGCCACGGGCGGCGTGTCGATGACCTTGGGGTTGACCGACGTCTGTACCGCCTCGAACACGTCGCGTCCGGCCAGGTCGATGGCCGTCGCCTTCTCAAACGACAGGTCGATGTTGGCCTTCGATGCCGATACCAGGGCGTGCACCACGCGCTGTACGTGGCCGCCCGTCATGTAGTGGGCCTCGAGGTTGTCGCGTGTGATGTGCGAGAGGCCCGCCTTGTGGGCTTCGATGAGCGAGGGCACGATGATTTGTGGCGGCACGTTGCGGATGCGCATCAGGAAGAGTTGCATGAGGGAAATCTTCACGCCCGACACCTTGGCTGAGAGCCAGAGGAAGAAGGGGACGAAGTGGAAGAAGACGGCCAGCACGATGATGGCGCCGAGAGAGATGATGATGGGGAGAAAATCGTTGAGTTCTTTCATGGCGTGGAGTGTGGGGGATATGGTAGATGGATAATGCTTGCTTATTCGCCGGCCAGTGCGGCGATGGCTGCTGCGCGCCGGCCTATTTCGTTTTTCAGTGCTTGTGGTTCTTCCACGCAGAGGTCGGGCCCGAAGGCCAGCATCTGCCCTACGAGGTCGGGCGTGACGGCCATGTGCAGGGCAAAGCGGCAGGCGTCGCCGCTGAGGGGCTGCTGGCTGGGGTGTAGGGGGCGCTGCCGCAGGTAGGCCGCCATGCGGGGCGTCGTGGCGCGGACGACGAGGCGCTCGGGGCGCAGTCCGGGGCCGCCGAAGGCGCCGAAACTGTCGGCAAACCAGCCCTTCACCGTGCCTTCGGCCGTGCGGCGGAAGGTGCCGCCCTGAAGGTTGAGCGCCGTGATGCGGTCAAGGGCAAAGGTGCGCAGCGCACCGTGATGGCTGCTATGCCCCACGACGTAGCACAGGCCATGAATCTGCTTGACCACATAGGGGCAGAGCCACGTGTCGTAGGCCTCCTTGCCCGGCGGTGCATAGGTCATGACCATGCGGCGGCGCTCCATCACCGCCGTCACCATCAGGGGCAGCCACCGGGCACCCGGCGTGGCGTCGTCAGGCGTGGCAGAGCCGGGCATGTTAAGCGTACTTTCGGGCGTGCTGTCCTGACCGATGATGCGGAAGATGCTGTTCGTCTCGGCGCCGGCGCCGGCCTGCAGGCGGTACAGATTCCCCTTCCGTTCCACCTGTATGCCGAAGCGTGTGGCCAGGTATTGGCAGTTGTCGTAGAACGTGCTGGGCGCCATTGGCCGCTGCTGGTCGTCCTCGTCGCGCCAGGCTTCGAGGATGGCTGCACGGGTCATGCCTTGCGGGTGGCTGTTGAGCAGGCGGGCCAGCCAGATGCACTTGTTCATGGGCTGAGGAGTGTGGGAAAGGTTTGGGTGTGCCCGGCGGGTGGGGTTGTGGGCAAAGATACACAATAAATATCAGACCGCTGCGCAATCGTCCCGTCAGAAATAGCAGACGCGGAAATGCTGCCTTTGCAGCCGCTGCTCGTACGAGAGGATGAGCATGTCGTGCAGGTCGAAGGCCACGCGGCAGCGCGGCGGCATCCGGCGGCCCATCTCGCGGCGCAGCCACTGCGGCGGCCTTGCCACCACTACCAGGGCGCCGTCGTCGGCCCGGCGGTCGGCCTCCGCCAGATGGCGGCGCAGGGCCTCGGCATCGGTGTCGGCCGCCGCGTCGATATAGGCCCATTGCAGCGCCTCGTCTGCGGCGGCCTTCTGTGCGGCGTGGCAGGCGGCGCGGACGCAGGCCGTGACCAGTGGCTCTTCGGCCTCGGCGGCCCATACCGCCATGTGGCGCACGCCGGCCGCATTGGCCAGGCGGAACAGCAGGCGGTAGTCGCGTGGCCGCAGGGCGGCCTGCGGCGTGGCCGCCACCAGGGCGTCGAGGGCGGCATAGGCATAGTACGTGCCGCGCTCATACACCACGTCGCGCACCATGCTGTAGGCGTAGGGCGACTGGATGCCGTAGCCGCAGCGGTGGTGCAGGTGGCAGAGGTAGCGGACGGTACGTCGGAGGGTATCGAGAATGGAGGTCAAGCGGGCGGAGAGGGGGGCAGACTAAAGAGATGATGGGTAATGGGGAGGCCTCACAATGCCGGCGCACTGCAATGCCGGCGCGCCGTCGCCATGTCAGCGTGCGCCGAGGTCGTCGTAGATGGTCTGGAGGAAGGCTTTGGCGTTGTCGGCGCGGGTGGCAGAGGGCGCGGGCTGCTCCATGCTGATGCTGACGGGCTTGGTCATGAGGTTGAGCACGGTCTGCCCGCTGCCGTCGAGATACCAGAGGCCCTCGGGCCACGAATATACTGCCGAGGGGTGGGTGTAGGTGCGGCTCAGCACGTCGCGGCTGAAGCGGAAGTCGTTGTGGCGGAAACCCAACTGTCCCAGCAGCGTCGCCGCCAGGTCGGTCTGGTTGCACAGCGTGGCGATGCGGCGCGGGGCGCGTATGGCGCCGCCGGTCCATATCAGGGGGATGCGTGTGCGGCGCAGCGACGCGTGGCCCTCGCCGGCGGGATATTCTATGCCGTGGTCGGGCAGGATGACCACCAGCGTACTGTCCCAGACGGCCGTCTGGCGCAGGCGGTCGAGGAAGCGGCCCAGACAGTGGTCCAGATAGGCCATGCCGTTGGCCATCTTGTCGTCGGGGAAGGCATTGTAGGGCACTTCCCACGGCTCATGACTGGCCAGGGTGAGCATGGCGGTATGCCAGGGCCGGCCGGCGGGATAGGCGGTGACCATGTCGTACAGGCGGTCGAAGACGATGCTGTCGGTCACGCCCCAGGCATGTGTTCGGCGCTCGTCGGCACTGAACGAGGTGTCGCCATAGGTGCGCTGGTAGCCTGTGGCCAGAAGGTAGCCGTTGGTATTGGTGAAGTTGATGTCGCCGCCATAGAGAAACTCTGTGGCGTAGCCTTCGCGCCGCAGGGCGCCGGCGATCGACGGCAGGGTGGCGGCCTGACGCGGCAGTTTCATCACGCTCACGTCGGGGAAGGAGGGGTAGCCGCTCAGCGCGCATATCGTGCCGCGGTCTGTGCGGAAGGAGTTGGCGTAACACTGCGTGAAGCATACGCCCTCGTCGCACAGCCTGTTGAGGGTGGGCGTGATGCGGGCGTCAGCCAGCGAGTCGATGCCGTGGACGAAGGTGCCGCCGCATCCCTCCATGAGGATGAGCAGCACGTTGGGGTGCTCAACGGCCAGCAGGGTATCGGCGGGGATGCTCTGCGTGTTGTAGCCCATGTCGGCAAAGCGGCGTGCGCCGTCGGCGGGGTCGAAGAAGTTGTACTGCGCGGCGAAGTCCTTGCTCTTGGCCATGGACGAGAGCAGACTGAAGGCGGGGTTGACGGCGGCATGGTTCAGGAATTGCTCTTGCGAGAAATAGGCCGTGCCCACGTTGGCCGTGCTCTTTCCCACGCCGCCGCGGATGCCGAGGAACAGCAGGCCGCCGAGCACGATGGCGCCGCCTGTGGCTGCCAGACGCTGCCGCCAGGGCAGGTTCTCCAGCGGCCGGCGCGGGCACTGTCGGCGCAGGGCCACCACCAGCGCGGCGGCCACCGCGGCCACCAGCAGGGCGGCGCCGACGAGGTAGAGCGGCGACACGCTCGCCGCGGCGCCCTTGGGCGAGTCGAGATAGGTGAAGATGGTGCCGTCGATGGGGAAGCCCCAGAAGGCGTACAGACACTGGTTGGCTACGCCGATGAGGGCCAGCAGCGCGCCCACTACCACGGCATAGGTGGTGTAGATGCGGCGCAGCAGGAGCGACGGGATGGGCACGAAGAGGCTCACCAGCAGCAGGAGCCACAGCGGGGCGGTGAGGTAGCCCGCGGTGGCGATGTCGAGCGTAAGCCCGTGCCACCATACGGCGGCCCACTGCAGGGGGTTGAAGTGCTCGCCGATGAGGAGGAAGGCCACCTTCATGATGAGGAAGAAGGCCAGCAGCACGCCGAAGTGGCGCAGAAGGAAGGTCAGGCGGGAAAGCATGGTCGGGGAGGGGATAAGGGAGGGGGAGGGGGAGAGAAGGGGAAGGCCGTGCGGCGGGTGCTGTGCTATTCGCTATTGCGCCAGTGGCGGTAGGCCACGCCCCAGTGGGTCTCGTTCTCGCAGGGCACGCCGACGGGCATCTTGGGCATGGGCACGCCCTCGCCCAGGACGATGGGGGCGCACTCTTCCCACGCCTCGTCCCATAGGCCGCGGTCGATGAAACTCTGCAATGTGCGCTCGCCACCCTCTACCAGCAGCGACTGTATGCCGGCCTGGCTCAGCGCCGCCAGCGCGGTGTCGATGTCGGCATAGGCGGTCCACCCTGCGGGCAGTTCGTCCATATCGACGGCGCCCAGCACGATGCGCATGGGGTCGTTGCCGGCCCAGTGGCGCACGGTGAGGGCCGGGCGGTCCAGCCGCAGCGTGGCGTGGCCCACGAGGATGGCCTGGTGCATGGCGCGCAGACGGTGGACGCGCAGCAAGGTGCGTGGTGACGACAGATGCGCCGCCGGTCCTTCGTCGGCCGACATGCGCCAGCGGTCAATGAAGCCGTCGGCCGAGGCGGCCCACTTCAGCGTGATATACGGCCGGCCCTGCGTCTGGCAGGTGAAGAAGCGGCTGTTCAGTGCGCGGCATTCGGCCTCGCGCACACCCACCACCACGTCGATGCCGGCGCGCCGCAGGATGTCGATGCCGCGGCCACTGACGCGGGCGAAGGGGTCGATGCAGCCCACGACGACGCGCCCGATACCCGTCCGCACGATCAGTTCGGCGCAGGGCGGCGTGCGCCCGTAGTGGGCACAGGGTTCCAGACTGACGTAGAGCGTACTGGCTTTCAGCAGTGCGCGGTCGTCGGGGCGCACGGCGCGGATGGCGTTGACCTCGGCATGGGCTGTGCCGCAGCGGGCATGGTAGCCTTCGCCCAAAATGCGCCCGTCGTGCACGATGACGGCGCCCACCATCGGGTTGGGCGGCGCACCGGCAGCCCCGGCGCGGGCCAACTGCAGGCAGCGGTCCATCCATTTCTCGTCGGCCGGCATCGGCGCCGGCCCATTATTTTCGTACTTTTGCATCATCGTCAGTCTCTATACCTATTATATATATAAGGAATGTCCCCCTACTACCAACTCCTGCGTCAGGCCGCCGGCGCCTGGCACGATGCCGGCGAAGCCCGCAGCATCGCCCTGCTCGTCCTCGACGAAGCCTTTGGCGTGGCAGCGGTGGATGTCTATGCCGACAAAGTTAGGCATTTTTCAGAAGAGGAATGCCTTCGTCTGGAAAATATCGCCGCCGCCCTGCAGCGCGGCGAGCCTGTGCAGTATGCCCTTGGCTCGGCCCGCTTCTGCGACCATTGTTTCACCGTCACCCCCGCCACCCTCATTCCCCGTCCCGAGACGGAAGGCTTGGTGCAGATGGCCCTGACCGCCGCGCGCCGCCTGGCGTCTGACCGTCGGTCGTCCGCCGCCCCGTTGCGCGTGCTCGATGCCGGTACGGGCAGCGGGTGCATTGCCATCAGTCTGGCTCTGGCCTTAGCGGCCGAGGGCATCGCCGCCGACGTCGAGGCTTGGGACATCAGCGAGGCCGCCCTCGACGTGGCGCGCCGCAATGCCAAGGTCCTGGGCGCCGCCGTGCGTTTCGTGCATGCCGACATCCTGGCGCTGCCAGCGGGCGCGTCGTTCGACCTTATCGTAAGCAATCCGCCGTATATCTGCCGGCACGAGCGGGCGGAGATGGCGTCGCATGTCACGGCCCACGAGCCGGCACTGGCGCTCTTCGTCCCTGACGACGACCCGCAGCGTTTCTACCGCGCCCTCGCCGCCCTGGCCCACCGGCGTCTCATCAGCGGCGGCGCCCTTATGGTCGAGGCGCACAGCCGCTATGCCGACGCCACGGCGGCCGTGATGCGTGAGGCGGGGCTCTCGGACGTCGCCGTCCATCCCGACATCTTCGGCCTGCCGCGCTTCGTCAGCGGCGTGTGGTCGCTAAGAGAGGGTGTGTCAAAATGCAAATTTTGACGCGCACTCAAAGGTGCGTCAGAATGGTCAAGATGCAAGGCGCTGAGGATGAGGGCGCCGGGAGTGTACTGAAGTACATGACCAAGCCCGAAGACGATAGCAACGCAGCAGATTGGC
>JALEZQ010000072.1 GCA_022772475.1 Bacteroidales bacterium
TATTCTTTGCCGAAAAAAAACGCGGCTACGCCGCAAGTGGCACGTCAATGGGAGGCCGCGTAGTAGTGCCATGTCCATTGACGTGGCACTCAGCACGCGTCGCGGCGTCGGCCGCGACACCTATTCTTTGCCGAAAAAAAACGCGGCTACGCCGCAAGTGGCACGTCAATGGGAGGCCGCGTAGTAGTGCCATGTCCATTGACGTGGCACTCAGCACGCGTCGCGGCGTCGGCCGCGACACCTATTCTTTGCCGAAAAAAACGCGGCTGCGCCGCAAGTGGCACGTCAATGGGTGAGGCCGCGTAGTAGTGCCATGTCCATTGACGTGGCACTCAGCACGCGTCGCGGCGTCGGCCGCGACACCTATTCTTTGCCGAAAAAAACGCGGCTGCGCCCCGGTGCCATGTCAATGGACATGGCACTACTAAACTGCGCCCCCGGAAGGTGTGTCAAAATGAAGATGTTTGACACACCCTCTCCGTTCAGCAGAGCTTTTACCGGACAGCAGTATTAATTTATGTCAAGAGAATGAAAACATGGCGCTTTTGTGGGCGACGTGTCAGAAAAAATAGTAACTTCGCGCGAAATTCACATACCGTACACCTACCCATTAATCTATACTTAAACTATGTATTGGACACTGGAATTGGCTTCCAAACTGGAAGATGCGCCTTGGCCCGCTACCAAAGACGAACTGATTGACTATGCCATGCGCTCGGGTGCGCCCATGGAGGTCGTGGAGAACCTTCAGGAGCTCGAGGACGAAGGCGAAATCTACGAGACGATAGAGGACGTCTGGCCCGACTACCCGACGAAGGAGGACTTCCTCTTCAACGAAGACGAATACTAAGTGATAATATCACTAACCGCGGCTGACTGCCGCATACGGCACGCCCCCGAAAAAGACCCGATGAGAAGGGCCTTTTTCGGGGGCGTAGCGCGTGTTATCCGGGGAAGAGCGGCCCAATCATCGATGGCCGCAGCCATCAGCGGTTGGCCGGCAAGGCTATAAGAGGTTGGCCAGTTCGGAGGGCTTGAAGCGGACGCTGACGCTTTCGCCGGTAGTATCGCCGACGAAGCTGTAGATAAGGCCGCTGCCGGCCTGAATGCAGGTCTGCAGGAAGGCTTTCACCGTATTGTCGCCACCTTGGAAATTGACCTTGATGTTGTTCTTCAGCAGAGCCTGCTGACCTTCGTACACTTGGCTGACGGAGCCGCCAATCTTCTCTTCGTCCATAGTATAGACGTAGGTGACGTTGTCGCCGTCGTAGCTGACGCCCGTCCACGTCATGCCGTCCTCGATGACCATGGGGAGCTGGCTGCGCATCGTGGGCATCTGACCGCGCAGGGCGGTGCGGGCTTGCTCGAACTCGTCTTCTTCTTCGTCGCCGGCAGCAAGCGAATCGGAATCGGAGTTGTCATCGCCGGCAGCGAGGGTGCCCTGCAAGGCTTCGTCTATCTCATTGACGGGGACGACAACCTCGACGGTTTGACTTTGGAGCGGAAACTTGAGGACAATCTTCATCTGCACCTCGGCGGCCTTGCAGAGCTCGAGGATATGCCTGCTTTCGGTATCGCTTAGCCCGGCAGAGAGTATTGCCGACTTGAAGGTCTCGCGGTTGCTGCGGAACATTTCGGGCGTCATATTCTCATCGTCAGAGATCACGCTGAAGGTCATGACGAGCATATCGTCGTTGAGTTTTATTTCGGTGACCAACATCTCCTCGTTTATTTGTTGCGGCAGAGCCTTGGCTTCTTTCTCTACTGCTTCTTCCAGTTCGAGCCATGCTTTGTCTTTGTCACTGACGCAGCCGATGATGAGGGCGGCGAAGAGCAGCAGACCGGCAAGGCGGACGTGGCTGCACAGGGATTGTAGTGTCTTCATATCGTAGTAGGTTGTTGATGATTCCCACACTCACTCCACGACGGCCATGATTTCGCGCGGGAAGATTTCGGCGGCGCGGTCGGCCCACCGGCGAAAGACGGTGTGGTCGGTGGGCTGTAGGGCATTGAGGGCGTCGAGGTCGAAGGTCTCGCTCTGCACGCCGGCGCCGGCAAGGGTGGCATCGAGGGCGTTGCAGCGCTGCTCGATGTGGGTGGGCACCATGAGGATGGGCTTGTCGAGGTACATGGCCTCGCAGACGCTCTCGAAGCCGGCCGTCGTGGCATAGGCGCGGGCGCCGGCCATGTACTTGAGGAAGAGTTGGTCGTCAAGGCCGTGAAATGTGAGGTTGTCGTCGATGCGCAGGCCCTCGGGCGGCGTGGGGCGGTCCCAAAAGAAGTGGAGCGGCACGTCGGGATGGAGGCTGTGCCATGCCTCGATGTCGCGGCTGAAGCCGGCATTGAGCATGTAGCCGTGGAGGTAGTTGCCGCGGGTGGGCTGAGCCTGACGCACGGCCTCGCGGAGCAGGGGCGGCACGACGCACAGGCGTCCGCCGGGGGCGGGCATCTCGCGGAAGGAGAGGGCCAGCAGGCGCTTGGCGCCCATGGCGGTGCAGCGGGTATAGAAGCGGAGCAGACGAAGGCTGGCCGCGTAGCCCTTGGGGCAGACGAAGTCGGGGTGGAGCAGGAGATACTGGTGGGCGATGCAGACCAGCGGGGTGTGGATGCGCCCCATGCCGTAGGCCAGGCCCGTGAGGAGTTCGTAGAAATTGACCACGACGTCGGCCTCGCGGGCCAGACGGCGGATCAGGTTGACGCCGCTGCGGAAGCGCGGGGCGCGCATGACGTTGTAGGCGATGCTGCGCAGCAACGGCGGCCGGTTGGTCTTCTTGCGCGGCGGCAGGAAGTTGGGGCTCTCCACGGTGTAGAGCGGCGCCTGGATGCGCGCGGTGAAGAAGTCGGGCAACTGTCGCGCCGAACTTTTCCCTACGATGACCCCAATTACTTCGTGGCCTTGCTTTTCGAGCAAGGCCCGCAGGGTGATGGCCTGAGTGAGGTGACCGCGGCCTTCGCCTTGTACAGTAAAAAGAACTCTCATAGGAAAACGTATAACTTTCTTTCGCAAAAGTGGGGAAAAATTTCTATATAGCGCAGTGTTTCCCCTAAAAAATGCAGACAACGCCCCGGCGCGCCCATCTTCACCTCTCTATCGGCAGTTCCGAACGGGCGGAAAACGGGGCAGAATTTTTTGCACACTGTGACGACAACGTGAATTTTAAGGCCAAAAACGTGAAGCGTCGCTGCGCTCCAAATAGAAGCGAAAGGGCGGGACGAGGGATGAAAAACGCATTCGTCCGCCGCACTTTGGGCGAGAGAAATTTCTGTAAGCGTTACAGAAAATCCTGTATCGCTTACAGTACCGCCGAAAACGCTTGCTCTTCGGCGGGCCGAAGAGGGCGTTTTTTGCGGCGGGAAGGGCGAAATTTTGGTAGATTTAACGAAAAAGCGCAGGCCCGAGCGGGTCTGCGCAATAAACTGTCAAAATACTAAGGCGCCATGCTTGCGATATTTTCGGCGGCGGGCCGGCGGGTGGATTTCGCGGGCACTCTCGGGGTTAACGCGTGTTAACGCCGGCATTGCACACTTGCGGAATGCGCCTGCGGTTCTACGCGCTTCGTCGCGCGTGCCGGCCTGCTATTCCAGCAGTCGGTCGGGCCCGGCGGTGATGCTGTCGGTCTGCATGATTTCTTGGCGTGCCTGGCGCTGCCCGTCTTTGATGCCGGCATCGCGCGAGAGGAAGAAGGTGAGGGTCCACACTATCAGGGCGACGAGGGCCAGGAGGGTCCAGCGCACGGCGGACCGGCAGAGCCAATTTGCATTCGGTTGAGACATGTGGGGGGAAGATGTAGGAAAGGTTTTGACTGTATGAGGGGCCGGGCGCCGCGGGCTCACTCGAAGGGGTCGGGCTCGTTCTTGACGGGCTTCTGCTCGCTGCGTGCGCTGCGGTCGTTGCGGTCTTTCTGCCCACTGTGGTTGTTGTGCGCGCTGCGTCCGGGCGCTGTTTCATCCATCTCTTCATCAAGAACGGTCTCGCTGTGGCCGGGGTCGGTGGCGGGGTCGTCGAAGGGCGTGGTGTCGCGGGGGGCTTCTTGTTCGGGTTTGGGCTCGGGCTTCGGGGCGCGGTGGGACGGCGTGGCCACGCGGCGGTTGTCGGAGATGGGACCGCCAGTGTTCCACAGCGTCATACACTCGGCATAGGCGCCGCCGGCATAGGCGCGACGCACGACGATGCTCTCGACCACCACGGACAGCACGAAGGCGACGGCGATGCCCGCGATGATGAGCAGGCGGCGGAGGTGGCTACTGTTCTTTCGAGGGGCGGCAGCGGGACGAGGGGCGGCGGGGCGTGCGGCGACGGGACGTTGCTGCACGGGGCGCGGGGCGGGCTGCACGACGGGCTGCACGGGATGCTGCGGGCGCAGTGTCTGAGGCACGTCGGAGAGCAGGACGACGCTTGCCGTCCGGGGCGAGACGACCTGACGGCACGCGGTGCACAGCGTGCACGACGAGGGGAAGACGGCACCACACTGCCGGCAGCGCAGGTAGGCGGGGCGGGCGGTGCCGGGCAGGGCGCCGCAGCGGGGGCATGACGCCTGGCTCGGGGGATAGGTCGTGCCGCAGACGCGGCAAACATGGTTTTCGCTCATAGTAAGGGAGGAAAGATGCGGATGGCAGGGGAGGAATGGGGGCGCGAGATGGCGGGCTTTAGCGCAGGGGAGCCTGTCTTAAAACAGGCGGCCCTGGCCATAGATTTCGTCCTCGATGTCTTCGCGCGTCTCGTCGGGCAGCAGGACGTCGGGCCGGCTGTCGGCGGCATCGGCGGCATCGGCGGGGTCGGCGCTGCCATCGTCGGCGGGGTCGGCATCGGGCTGGCGCACAGGCTCCAGTTCTTCCACACTGCTGACGGCGAAGGTGGTGATGCGCTTGCCCTTGGCCTTGAAGCCCTTGACGGCGACATAGGCTTCGGCGTCGAGGACGATGGGCTCACGGAAGGCGTCGTTGCCGCCGAGCGTGATGCGCAGGCAGGGATAGGGGGTGTCGGTGAGCAGCAGGCGCTGCGACTTGGGGTTGTCGCCCATGAAGTTGGCATGGCGGCTCTGCGAGGCGCGCTCCAGGCAGAAACGCTTGAGGTAGGCGAAGCCCTGCTGGTCGGCATCGAGGAGCACCATGGTATAGACGCGGTTCGGACTGAATTTCTCCACGCGCAGTATGCCGGTGGCCTCGTAGTGGTTGCTGACGTCGAAGGAGGTGGTGTAGAAGTCGCCGTTCTCCAGCACAACAAGCACGAGGTCGTCGCTGTGGAACTCGCCGAGGTAGTTGCCGCGGGCTTCGTAGTTGAGGCGCTGCACGTCGGGGTCGAACCATACCTGACGTCCGCCGAGGGTGGAGCCGCCGTGGCTCTTGAGGGCGATGCGGTGCACCTCGAGGCGCGTGACGAGATTGCCCTTGCAGCCACGGCCCTTGACCATGATTTCGCTGAAGTCGCGGTCGAAGAAGATGCGGCGCAGTTTGGGGTTGGGGCGCAGCGTGACCTTGATGACCTCTGCCTCGCCGTTGGGGTTGGCGGTGAAATAGACCACGCGGCTGCCGGGCTGTCCGGTGGTCAGGTCGTACTCGCGGTCATTGGTGATGGTGGTCACGGCGAAGCGCTTGATGTAGTAGGCGCCCTTCTTGCCGTCGCGATAGACCACGTTGTAGATGGTGCGGGTGTCGTTGCGCTTGAAGACGGCCAGGTGGATGACCTCGGCCTTGCGCTTCTCGGCCTTCGAGCGCTCGGTCTCGCCGATGAAGACCTTCTCCTGTACGCGCGTCACCTTGTACGTGCCGTCGCGGTAGAAGATGATGACGTTGTCGATGGGTGAGCAATTCTCGATGAAACGGTCCTTTTTGAGCGCGGTGCCCATGAAGCCCTCGGCATCGTTGAAGTAGAGTTTTTCGTTGGCCTCGATGACCTTTGTGGCCTCGATGGTGTCGAACGAGCGGAGCATGGTGCGGCGCGGGTGTGCGGCGGCATACTTCTCCTTGATAAGCTTGTACCAGTTGGCGGTGACCTCGGTCATGTTCTTCAGGTCGTCGTCGATACGGGCCATCTCGTCCTTCATGCGGGCGATGGCCTCGTCGGCCTTGTCCTTGTTGAACTTGAGGATGCGGGCCATCTTGATCTCAAGCAGGCGCAGGATGTCGTCGGTGGTCACCGGGCGCACCAATTGGGGATAGAAAGGCTTGAGGCGGCCGTCGATGTGGGCCACGGCGGCGGCGTTGTCGGCAGCCTGCTCGAAGCCCTTGTCCTTATAGATGCGCTCCTCGATAAAGATGCGCTCGAGCGAGGCGAAATGGAGGCTCTCCAGCAGTTCGTCGCGGCGGATGAGGAGCTCGCGGCGGAGGAGTTCGCGGGTGTTCTCGACGGAGCGGCGGAGCACGTCGGAGACGGTGAGGAAGCAGGGCTTCTTGTCGTCGATGACGCAGCAGTTTGGCGAAATGCTGACCTCGCAGTCGGTGAAGGCGTAGAGGGCGTCGATGGCCTTGTCCGAACTGGTGCCGGGCATGAGGTGGACGAGAATCTCCACCTCGGCGGCGGTATTGTCCTCGACCTTGCGTATGCGTATCTTTCCCTTCTCGTTGGCGCGGAGGATGGTGTCGATGACGCTGCTGGTGGTCTTGCCGTAGGGAATCTCGCGGATGGCGAGGGTCTTGGCGTCAATCTTGTCGATGGTGGCACGCACCTTGACGGTGCCGCCGCGCTGCCCGTCGTTATACTTGGACACGTCGATGAGGCCGCCCGTGAGGAAGTCGGGGTAGAGCTGGAAGGGCTCGTCGTGGAGGCAGGCCACGGCCGCGTCGCAGAGTTCGCCGAAGTTGTGCGGCAGAATCTTGGCGCTCAGGCCGACGGCAATGCCTTCTGCCCCCTGTGCCAAAAGCAGGGGAAACTTGACGGGCAGGGCCACCGGCTCCTTGTTTCGGCCGTCGTAGGAGAGTTTCCACTCCGTGGTCTTGGGGTTGAAGAGCACGTCGAGGGCAAACTTCGACAGGCGTGCCTCGATGTATCGCGGTGCGGCGGCGCCATCGCCGGTGAGGATGTTGCCCCAGTTTCCCTGGCAGTCGATGAGCAGGTCCTTCTGTCCGAGCTGCACCAGGGCATCGCCGATGGAGGCGTCGCCGTGGGGGTGAAACTGCATGGCCTGGCCCACGATGTTGGCCACCTTCGAGTAGCGGCCGTCGTCCAGCCGCTTCATGGTGTGGAGGATGCGGCGCTGCACGGGCTTGAGGCCGTCGCCCAGATGGGGCACGGCGCGCTCGAGGATGACGTAAGAGGCGTAGTCGAGAAACCACGTCTGGTACATGCCCGTCAGCTTGTGCTTGGCCTCGTCGGCCGTGGTATCGGCGGGCTGGTAGGAAGAATGGGCTTCGGGCTCGACGGTATCTCCGGATGTTTCGTGCTCTTCGGATGTTTCGGATAATCCGGGCTGTTCGGGCTGTTCGGGGTCTATGTTCAGGTCTTTCGTTTCGTCGCTCATAGTGATTTAGGGCCGTTGTGTTCTAACCTTGCAAAGGTAAGCATTTATTTCGGAGTAGGCGGACTGCTACTCCCCCAGTTCGATGACCTCGAGGTCGCGGAAGGTCTTGCCATCGACGACGAGGCGCACCAGGGTGCGCTGCCGGTGCCATCCCTGCAGGCCGGCGGCGCCGGGGTTGATGTGGAGCATGCGCAGCGTGGGGTCGTACTGCACCTTGAGGATGTGGGAGTGGCCGGCCACGAAGAGGTCGGGCGGCGAGGTGCGCAGGCGCAGGGCTATGCTGCGGTCGTAGCGGCCGGGATAGCCGCCGATGTGCTTGATCAGGACATCGGCCTCTTCGCAGCGGAAACGCAGGATGGTGGGATAGAGCAGGCGCAGGTCGCCGCCGTCGCAGTTGCCGCAGACGGCACGCAACGGGGCGATGTCGTTGAGGCGCTCGGCCACCTCGGTGGTGCCGATGTCGCCGGCGTGCCATATCTCGTCGCAGGCGGCGAAGTGGCGGGCGTAGCGCGGGTCCCAGTAGCCGTGGGTGTCGCTCAGGATGCCGATGCGTTTCATGGTGCTCCTCCCCTTACTTCATGCGAGCCTCGACGGCGGCGAGTTTTTCTTCGGCAAACTGCCGTATGATTTCTGCCGTGCGCTCTATGCCGAAGAGGCTGGTGTTGAGGCAGAGGTCGTAGGTCTCGGCGGCGCCCCAGCGCTGCTGCGTGTAGAAGTTGTAGTACTCGGCGCGGCGCTGGTCGCCCTTGTCGATGCGGCGTGCGGCCTCGGCCTCGGTGATGTTGTTCATCCGGCAGAGGCGTGCTATGCGGTCGCGGCGGTCGGCCACGACGAAGACGTTGACCGTGCGGGGCATATCGCGCAGGACGTAGTCGGCGCAGCGGCCGATGATGATGCAGGGCGCCTCTTGCGCGGCGCGGCGTATGGCCTCGCTCTGCAGGCGGAACAGGGTGTCGTCGTTGACGCTCTCGTCGTAGTAGCCCGTGTGGGCGCTGAAGGCGGGGAAGAGCGAGCCGGCCAGGGTGTGCAGGAAGCCTTTGTGCTCGTCGGTACGCTCGAAAATCTCGGGCGACAGACCGCTGCGGTCGGCGGCCAGGGTGAGCAGTTCGCGGTCAAGGTAGCGGGCGCCCATGCTGTCGGCCAGCAGGCGGCCTATGGCGCGGCCGCCGCTGCCCAGTTGGCGTCCTATGTTAATGGCAAAGGGTTGGGGGTGCATATCGAGGGAGATTAGGAGGGTGGATTACTTACATAGAATGAGCGACCTGCACTTCGGCACCGCGGCGGCGAAACTTGCGCACCTCGATGGTCAGGAGCACGGCCGAGACGATGCAGGCCAAACCGTCCGACAGCGGGGCCGACCACCACACGCCGGCCACGGGGTCGGCCACGACGTGCGGCAGGAGCAGCAGTGCGGGGATGAGGAAGATGAGCTGGCGCGTCAGCGAGAGCAGGATGCTCTTGCCGGCCATGCCGATGCTCTGGAAGAACGAGGTGGAGACGATCTGCATACCGATGAGGGGGAAGAAGGTCACCAGAATGCGGAGGCCGCGCACCGACTCGGCGATGAGGGGCTCGCTGTCGCTCACGAAGAGCATGACGCACTCGCGGGCGAAGAAGGTATATACCACGAAGCCCAGCGTGGTGATGCACGTGGCGGCGATGACGGCCAGCCGCAGGACGCGGAGCACGCGGTCGAACTTGCGGGCGCCGTAGTTGTAGCCGGCGATGGGCTGCATGCCCTGGTTCAGGCCGATGACCACCATCACGACGAAGAGCACCAGGCGGTTGCAGATGCCGTAGGCGCCGACGGCCACGTCGCCGCCGAAGCCGGCCATGCTGCGGGTGTAGATGATGGCCACGGCGCAGGCGCAGAAGTTGATGAGGAAGGGCGGCAGACCGATGAGCAGCGACTCGCGGACGATGCGGCGGTCCAGATGCAGGATGTCGCGGCTGAAGCGCACAAACTCGTCGGGGCGCGAGAAGAAGCGCAACTGCCACACCAGCATACTGGTCTGCGCCAGCACGGTGGCCAAGGCGGCGCCGCGGATGCCCCACCTCAGGACGAAGATGAAGAGCGGGGCGAAGAGGCAGTTGAGCACGACGGTGCCGATGGTGGCATACATGGCCGTCATGGGGCGGTTGGTGGAGCGCAGCAGGGCGTTGAGGCCAAGGTAGAGGTGCGTCACGACGTTGCCGCAGAGGATGATGGTCATGAAGTCGTAGGCATAGGGCATGATGGCGTCGCTGGCGCCGAAGAAGCGCAGCAGGGGCTTGAGCACCAACTGGAACAGCATACCGAGCGAGAGGCCCATGATGACGTTCATGATGACGACGTTGCCCAGAATGTGGCGTGCCGTCTGGTAGTCTTTCTGCCCGAGGCGCACGGACATCAGCGTCGAGGCGCCCACGCCGACCATCGCGCCGAAGGCGGCCAGGATGAGCATGATGGGGGCGCAGACGGCCAGGCCGACGATGGCCTCCTGGCCTACGCCCTGGCCGATGAACATGCCGTCGATGATGTTGTAGAGCGACGAGGCGGTCATGGCCACGATGGCGGGCACGGCATACTGTAGCAGCAGGCGGCCCACCGGCTGCTGACCGAGCACATTGAATTTTTCTGTATGGTCCATGATGGTTCTGTTTGGTTTTTTCACCTGCCTGCAAAGTTACTACTTTTTTGCGGACAACGGACGGCCGCAGGCCACTACGCCGTGCGCCAAAGGCCACAATCCGCCGAGAAATCGTAACTTTGCAGCGGCCAACGGCCTTTTTCGCCAAACCGGCCCTCTTCTTCCCCGAAAGATTCCCAGAAAATTCCCCGAAGATTCCCAAAAAGAAACCCGAAAGATACCGTATGTTCAAGAATCTCCCCATCGTCACGCGCAACCTGCTCGTCATCAACTGCGTGGTCTATCTGCTCCAGCTCGTCCTTGAGCAGCGCGGCACGGACCTGACGGCCTCGCTCGGCCTCCACTTCGTGCTGGCGGACCACTTCAACCCGGTGCAGTTCGTCACCTACATGTTCCTGCACGGCAGTTTCACGCACCTTTTCTTCAACATGTTCTCGCTGTGGATGTTCGGCCGCATTGTCGAGCAGGCCATGGGCACGCAGCGCTTCATCGTGTTCTGGCTGGTCTGCGGCATAGGCGCCGGCCTCTGTCAGGAGATGTGGCAGACAGGGCAGTATCTGGCCGAGGGCCTGTACCAATATGAGAGAGTCATCCCCATGGGCGCGGTGCTCGACAGTTGGACCACCATCGGTGCCTCGGGCGCCTGCTACGGCGTGCTCCTGGCCTTCGGCATGGCCTATCCCAACGAGCGCATCATGCTCCTCATCCCGCCCATCCCCATCAAGGCGAAGTATTTCGTGGTGGGCTATGCCGCCATCGAGGTGGTATCGGCCTTTACCTCGTCGGGCAACATCGCCCACTTCGCCCACCTTGGCGGTATGCTCTTCGGCTGGTTGGCCATCGTGTGGTGGCGCCGCAAGGCCCGCCGCGGCAGTACCGGCCGCTACGGCTACCGCACCACGACGCCCTCGGGCCGGCCCGTCACGGCCCGCATCCGCGCCTGGTGGCAACGGCTGACGGCACCCAAGATGAAGGTGACGCCCGGCGGCAAACCGCAGACCTTCAAGGACCGCCAGCCCGACTACGACTACAACAGCCGACGCAGCCGCGAGGACCAGGAGCGCATCGACGCCATCCTGCTGAAGATTAAGCAGAGCGGCTACCAGAGCCTCACCGACGACGAGAAGCGCTTCCTCTTCACCCAGAGCAGAAAATAACGAGCGGGGGCCCCGTTCCTCCCCAATGTTTTTGAAGAAAACTCATGACCCAATCTGCCCAACGCCGACATTTCGTACAGTCCATTCTCTGCGGCGCCGCCTGGTGCGTGGCGCTGCTGCTGGTGGTCTGTGCCTACATGCCCATGGTCAACCCTGAGCGCTGGCCGCTGGCCGGCGTCATCACGCTGTTCTTCCCCATCGCCCTGCTGCTGCACCTGACCATGCTGGTGCTCGTCCTGCTCTTCATTCCCCGCACGGGCTGGATGATGCTGGCGGCCATCGTGGTGTGCTTCCCCTCGCTCCGCGCCTACTGCCCCATCAACCTGCCGTCGCCGCCGCCCGAGGGCGCCCTCAAGGTCATCACGTACAACACGCAGAGTTTTGGCAACTGGCAACTCAACCCCGACGGCAGCAACCCCGTCATCTCCTACCTCGTGGCCGAGCGGGCCGACGTGGTCTGCCTGCAAGAGGCTTACGACATTCCGGCCAACCACTACGCCAAAACCATCGGCCCCGCCATGCGTCCCGTCTATGCCCACTACGACACGGTGAAGATTGGCCCCAACGTCCTGGCCTGCTTCTCGCGCATGCCCATCGTCAGCAAGCGTCTCATTGCGGCGGGCGCCTCGAACGGCAGCGCGCTCTTTGTCCTGCAGATGCCCGACGGCGACAGCCTCTTCGTCATCAACTGCCATTTGGAGTCGATGCACCTCACGCCGGACGACCGCAACCACTACAAACAGTTTGTCCACCACCCCGGCCAGGCCGAGATCGACAGCAGTTCGCACCGCCTGCTGGGCAAGGTGGCCGACGCCGCCGTGCGCCGCGCCCTGCAGGCTCGCGCCACCGCCGAGGCTGTCCGCGCCCTGGGCGACCGCCGCATCATCGTCTGCGGCGACATGAACGATACGCCCATCTCCTATACCCACCACTGCCTGACAAGCGCCGGCCTGCGCGATGCCTATGCGGCCACGGGGCGCGGCATAGGACGCTCGTTCAACCGCGACGCCATCTACGTCCGCATAGACCACATGTTCTGCTCGTCAAGCCTTCGTCCCTATGATGCCCACATCGACCGCCAAGCCACCGCATCCGACCACTACCCCCTGGTCTGCCACTTCGTCTGCCGACGCTGAATCATCAGCCGCCAAGGCCGCCGACGACGTGGTGACTGCTGCCGAGAATGCCGCCGCGCCGCGCTTCTCCATCCTCATCGCCGCCTGGAACGCGGCGCGCTTTCTGCCGGAGTGTCTGGCCTCGCTCAAGGCCCAGACACTGGCGGACTATGAGGTGCTGTGCGTTGATGACGCCTCGACGGATGCCACGGCCGAGATGCTCGACGCCGCAGCAGCGGCCGACAGCCGCCTGCGCGTATGGCATCTGGCGCACAACAGCGGACAGGCGGCGGCGCGCAACGTGGCACTGGCCGAGGCCCGCGGTGCCTACACCCTGATGGTCGATGCCGACGACCGTCTGGCGCCGGACACCCTGGCGCTGCTCGACGCGGCCCTCAGCGCGGAGCATGATGCCGACGCGGCAGTGCTGCGCTTGGTGTGCTTCGACGACGGAGGCACGGAGACGGAGGTCCCCGTCCGCACGGGGCGCCGCAGCCTCAGCGGGCGCGAGGCATGCCTGCTGAGCATCGACCTGAGTCTGCACGGCCTGTATGCCCTGCGCACCGACTTGTTCCAAGCCCATCCCTACCCCGAACAGCCGCGCCGCTATGCCGACGACACCATCACGCCGGTCCACTATGCCCTGTGCCGCCGCGTGGTGCTCACCCGCGCCACCTATTTCTACCGCCGCCATGCGGCCTCGTGCACGGCGGCGCTCTTTCCCGAAAAACTCGATTTCATCGCGGCCAACGCCCTGCTGCGCGCCCATATCGAGGGCATGGGTTTCGGCAGCGCGGCACGCCAACGCTGCGAGGCTTATATCTGGGCCAACTACGTCAGTCTGTACCGCCGCTACCTCATGACGCGCCACGGTCTGTCGCCGGAGGTGCGCCGCATGTGCCGCTCGGCCTTCCGCACGGCTCACGCTGCCATGCGCCCGCTGCGTCTGCCGCGCCGCCTGTGGATGCAGCCTTCTACGTTCTTCGTACCCACGTTCACGCTCTTCGCCCTGTGGCAGCGCCTGCTGTGGGTGGCCAAGGGGAGGCCGCGGGAATAATAGCGGCCCGACGCTGGCGTGATGATGGGGAAAAGACCGATGGAACCGCGCGTTTCTGGTTGTTTTATGAAGAAAAGGGGAAAACGGAACCGCGCTTGCAGAAGTATTAGCAGAAGTATTATTTAACACTTGCGCGCGACTGGATTGGCCGCGTATTGCTAATTTTGCGCCAAAACCTAAATCCTCTACGCCATGTCCAAGTTTCGCTTCCCCATCCTCGCTCTTCTGCTCGCCCTGACGACGAGCCTCTCGGCGCAGCACGCCGACACCATCAGCATCAGTCATTGCACCACCATCGACCCGGCCCTGTCCGCACGTCTTGACGCCCGCGCCTGCCGCCTGCTGGCCGACACCGCCCGCCACCTCCGCGCCATCGAGGCCATCCTGACGCGCACCGACAATACGCAGGTGCTGGCATGGCCGTCGTACCGGCGCTGGGGGCAGAACATCCGTCCGCAGAGCCGCCTGCGCAAGGGGGCAACGGGCATCCTCATGCTGCTCCCCACGGCAAGCATGGTGATGACCAAGACCAATACGGCGCCGACCGACTCGGTCTATGTGGGCAACGGTTACTTGGAGGTGGGCGAACCGCCCATAAAACTGCGCGATCACCACTGGCTCACTGGCAGGAATGGTATGATCACCTATGCCGACGCCGTGACGAGACACTCTGTCATCGGCTACTACCGTCTGATGGAGAAGATATTCGATGCCGACGTCGCCGCCGACTTTGTCACGAAGCCCACCATGGGCATGCCGAACATTTCGCTCTCGTTCTACAACGTGGTCTATGGCTCGTTCTATAACGGCGGCCATCCCTATGTGCCGAACCTCAACGGCGAGACGGCCATGCAGCAGGCTTCGCTGCGCTACGATGAGGCCACACAGCAACTGGCGCGCACGCTCATCAAAGGACGTTCGGACTATCTGCTCCGCAGGGACGAGGCCACACGGGCCGACATGCTGGTGGTCACCAACTTGACGGCTTCCGATGCAGACGACTACCAGATGGGCATCCCCTACGCCTTTGAGGGCGTGGCGCTCTTCCCCGCCGACGCTCCCAAATACTGCCTTTCCATCGCCATCAAGACGGACAGCAAGTACCCCAAATCCAGCACCATCTGCGAGGTAATCCACCTCCTGATGAAGGCTGTCGAGGGCGGAGAATAATGACGCTGCACCGCCGCACTCAGCCATCTTCATTTTGACACGTCCTCAACATTGAACCATGTAAATCAGAACTGCGGCGGGTCAACGCCAAGGCCCTATGCCTTTCTAAAGAAGACCAACGCCAGCAGGGACGACGTCAGCAGGGTGGCCACGCCGACGCTCCAGCGCAGAGCGGGCCAGGGGACGAAGGCGGAGGCCAGGCCGGCGGCCAGCAGCAGCCCCATCCAAAGCGCACGGCCGGCGACGGCACGCGAGGTGCGCAGACCGTAGCGACGGCGATAGACCAGACGCACAAGGAGATAGTTGAACGCCCCGCCGAGGGTCAGACCCAGTCCCGCGCCGGCCAGTCCGCCGAGGGCATAGCCTGCGATGACGGCGGTGGCGAAGAAAAGGTCGTAGGTGAGTTCCATCCACATGTAAGTCCACGAGTGGCCGGCGGCCAGCGGCAGGTAGGCCGAGGGCGAGAAGAGGGCCTTGAAGTACATGTAGCCCGAGGCGCAGATGACCATGGGGATGACGTCGGCAAACTGTGCCGTATAGAGCAGGCGCACCAGCAAGGGCAGGGCCAGGGCGAAGGCCAGGAGGAAGGGGACGATGAGGAGGACGAGGACGTCGGTCTGGCGGTTGACGGTGGTGTTCATCGTGCCGCGCTGCGACATAGCGGCCGAGAGGCGCGCGAAGTAGTCGGCATCCATGGCGGTGAACACCAGGCGGGCGTAGGAGACGGTCAGGGTGAAGCCCGCGGCATAGAGTCCGAGCGTGCCCTGCGTGCCGCCGCTGTGCAGCAGGCCGAGACGCACGGCCAGTTCGGCGCCGGCGCCCATGATGCCCGCCCCGACATAGGCCAGGCCGAGGCCCAGCATACCGCGTCCGGCGCGCAGGAAACCGCCGCTCAGCGGTGCCGGACGCCACGGCAGGGCCCGCGTGGCAGCATAGCGCATGGCGACATAGGCACCGAGGGCTGACAGGTTGAGGGCCGGCAGGATGCCCGCCAGGCCCCACAGAGCATAGAGGGGTGCGGTAAAGAGCAGCGTCAGCAGGGCCGATACGACGGAGGCCGTGGCCAGGGCGCGCAGACGCCGCAGGCCCTTGAGGATGGCCATCTCGCCGCCCGACAGCGTGGTGAATGCCACGACGGGGGCCAGCAGGGCGAAAGCGGGCCACGACGACGCCGACCCCATGGCCGTCATGCTGATCAGGGGCGACGCCGCCACGCAGACGGCAGCACCGAGGGCGGCGGCCAGCAGCGTCCACGTGCGGACCACGCGGGCATAGAGGGCAGCGGCACGCTGATGGCCCGTGCCGGCAAGGGCGGCCAGGCGGCGCACGGCGGAGAAGGCGATGCCGAAGTTGGTGCCCTGGCCCACAAGGTCGGCGGTACGCATGTAGAGGTCGGCCAAGCCCATACCCACAGTGCCGATGAAAAGAGCGGTGAGCTTGTTGCGCACCACCGAGAGCACCACGCTCAGCGCCTGCACGCTGCCGAAAAGACCCGTGTAGCGCAGGATGTGGCGGTAGGAATCGGTGGGTTTGGCTGAAGACGACATGGACAGAAAGGGGGAGGGGAAAGGGGAAGGGAACCGGGAATAAGCAAAAGCCGCAGTGTCAGACGCTGGGTAGCGAATGCCCATTTATTTTACGATAGAGGTCGAGGGCATAGACGTCGGTCATGCCCGAGACATAATCGAGCACAGCCATGATGCGGTCAATCAGGCGGGGTGCATCGAGCTGATACTGCGCCGACACCTGCTGCAGAAGCAGGCGGCTATAGGCTTTGTCGGGCTGAAGGACGGCCTCGGTCATGAGTTCGAGCAGGGTGTAGATGATGCGGTAGCCGGCCAGGTCGATGTCGGTCACCTCGCGGCTGTTGTAGATGCGGGCATAGGCCACGCGCTCACAGTGGCGGTAGGCGCTGAGCAGGGGCTCGGGCATGTGGTCGATGAGGCTGCCGGTGAAGGTGCCGGCGAGGATGGCTTCTTCGTTGTCCACAAAGACATTGACGGCGGCGCGCTCGAGGGCGTTGATGACGCACGAGCGGCAGTAGGCCACGCGGTCGCCGGGCGAGGTGGTCTCGGGATAGGCGGCACTGAGGCGCCGGCGCTCGTCGGGCGAGAAGAAGGCGAGATAGAGGCCGAGGGCCTCGTCGGCCGAGAGCAGACGCAGTTTGTAGGCGTCCTCAATGTCCATCACCTCATAGCAGATATCGTCGGCGGCCTCGACGAGATAGACCAGCGGATGGCGCATGGCGGTGACGCCGTCGGGGGTGAGGGTGCAGGGTATGCCCAGGGCGCCGGCGATGCGCAGGTAGGTGTCGCGCTCACTCTGGAAGAAGCCAAACTTGCCCTCCTTGGGGGTGGTGGTGGCCGTATAGGGATACTTGACGACGGCGGCGAGGGTGGCATAGGTCATGACGAAGCCGCCCTCGCGGCGGCCGTTGAAGCGGTGGGTGAGCAGGCGCAGGGTGTTGGCGTTGCCGTCAAAACTGGTGAGGTCGGCCCACTCGGCATCGCTCAGGCGCTGGCCGTCGGCCGTGGTGTAGGTGCGCAGACTGCTGCCGGCGCCTTCGGCAAAAAAACTGCGTATGGCGCGCTCGCCGCTGTGGCCGAAGGGCGGATTGCCCATGTCGTGGGCCAGGCAGGCGGCCGAGACGATGGCGCCGATGTCGGCCAGCGAGGTGTCGGCCAGGGCGGGACGGCGGCGGATGAGTTCGCGCGCCACGTCGGTGCCCAGCGACCGGCCCACGCTCGACACCTCCAGGCTATGCGTCAGACGGTTGTGCACAAAGACGCTGCCGGGAAGGGGGAACACCTGCGTCTTGTTCTGCATACGGCGGAAGGGCGCGGAGAAGATAAGGCGGTCGTAGTCGCGCTGAAACTCGGTACGCATTTCGGTGACGGCGCGCGGGCTGTGCTCCTTGCCGTAGCGTTCGGAAGAGATAAGGCGGGTCCAATCCATCATGTCGGTCAGTGTGGGTCTGGGGGTTAGGATGAGGGGCGTCGCTGCCGCGTGGCAGTTGCGCTTGGCAAATTTACCGAAAAAGGCGCAGAGGGGGCCGCTTTTTTATAGTTTTTACCAGTTGCGGCGGCCACGTTCACCAAGAAATCCGTACTTTTGCTTCTCCATAGGCCATTGGCCACACCTATATATCTCCCACCGCAACACGCACTTATATAGTATATCGACCGCGGGACGCTCCGCTCCCCACCCCCACCTCCCATGAAGATACGCATCATCAACCGCTCGCACCACGCCCTGCCGCAGTATGCCACGCCCCAGAGCGCCGGCATGGACCTCTGCGCCAACCTCGACGCCCCCGTCACACTGCCCTCGCTGGGCCGCGCCCTCATCCCGACGGGCCTCTACATCGCCCTGCCGCAGGGCTACGAGGCACAGATACGCCCGCGCTCCGGCCTGGCGCTGAAGAAGGGCATCACCCTGCTCAACACGCCGGGCACCATCGACGCCGACTACCGCGGCGAGATTGGCGTCATCGTGGCCAACCTCTCGGCCGAGCCCTTCACCATCGCCGACGGCGACCGCATCGCGCAGATGGTGGTGGCACGCCACGAAACGGTGTGCTGGGAGGCCGTAGAGCGCCTCGACGACACCGCCCGCGGCGACGGCGGCTTCGGCCACACGGGGGTGTGATGCGCTCCCGCCCCTTTACTCCGCCTCAGCACCGGAACCGTTGCAAATTTCGCCCATTCCATCGCCAAAATACTATCACCAGCATGTCCTTCTTCCTCCATAACCTATGTCGCCAAAGGGCCGTCTGCAGGGCCGTCTGCAGGGCCGCCCTCGTGCCGCTGCTCGCCGGCGTCGTCGCGTTGCTGACGGGCTGCGGGTCGGCAGCACGGACGGCCTCGGCGCCGGTCAAGACCGCTGACGGCGCGGAAGCCATGGAGACGTGCGTGCTGACGGCCGACGAGCAGGCGCGCTACGACGCCCTGTTCTTCGAGGCCATACGCTATAAAGAGCGTGGCGACAATGCCGAGGCCTACGAACTGCTCCGCACGGCGCTGGCCATCGACCCGACGGCGCCCGAGGCGCTCTTTGAAATGGGGCAGATACTCGTCACCTACGCCGCCTACGGCGACACCGCCACCTACCAGCGCGGACTGGATTGCATGCGGCAGGCAGCGCTGCGCGACTCCTTCCACACGGACATCAGCGAGCAGTTGGCGGCCTGCTACGCCCGCAGCGGAGCCTACGACCGGGCCATCGACATCTACCGCCACCTGACAGCGCACCGGCCAAAGCCCGCCATGCTCATCAAGATGGCCGGCATCCAGGAGCAGGCCACCGACTACACGGGCGCCATCGCCTCCATTGAGCAGTATGAAGCGCTGCAGGGGCGCGACGAGAACACCAGTCTGGTGAAGTTCCGCCTCTACAGCCGCATGAACGACTACTCGAGGGCCTACGCCGCCATCGAGGACCTCTACACCGAAAACCCCGACAACCTGGCCTACCGCGTGCTGCTGGGCGACCTGTACATGCAGAACGGATGCAAGGAAATGGCGCTGGCGGTATATCACGACGTGCTCGCCGTACAGCCGGACAACGCCGAGGCCCAACTCTCGCTGGCGGAATACTACCGCCACGAAGGCCCCGACTCGCTCTACCACGTCGCCCTGCGCCGCGTGGTCCACAACGACATCATCGGCACCGCCGACAAGGCCAACGCCCTGCTGCGACTGGCACAGCGACAGCCCGAGACGGCGGCAGACTCGACGCTCTTCATGCAACTCTGCGCCTACGCCCTGGCCAAACGGCAGACGGAGCCGGACATCGCCATCGTCTATTTCGCCTACCTCAAGGCCTCCGGCGCTGACGACATGCGTCTGGCACGCGCCGGCGAGAAGGTGCTCGAGGCCGACCCCGAGGACGACGCCACACGCCTGCAGACGCTGCTGACCTACTACCACCACGAGCGCTACCACGAGGTGGTGCGCCTCTGCCGCGACGGCTGCCTCTATTCGCCGGACGACATCGTCTATCCCCACCTGCTGAGCATCACCTACACCATGCTCGACTCGCTCGACGCTGCCGAAGCGGTGCTGGCCGAGGCCACCGGCCGCCTGAGCGACGACGACGACCCCGACGTGGCGTCGGAGATGCTGTGCAACTACGCCGACCTCATCCACAAGAAGGGGCGGCGGGAAGAGGCGTATGCCTTGTACGACCGCGCCTTGGAGTACAACCCCGACAACGTGCTCTGCCTGAACAACTACGCCTACTTCCTCTCGCAGGACGGCCTACACCTGGACCGCGCCGCCGAGATGAGCATGCGCACCATCGAGGCGGAGCCGGGCAACGCGGTGTATCTCGACACCTACGCCTGGATTCTGTATCTGAAGAAGGACTATGCCGGCGCACGCAAATACATCGACATGGCGCTGCACGACCTGCCCGAGACGGCGGAAAACGCCACCATCTTCGGCCATGCGGGCGACATCTACTACCGCTGCAGCCAGCGTCAGGAGGCGCTCAAACAGTGGGTCAAGGCACTAAGTCTGACCACGGACGCCAAGGAACGGCGCGAACTGCAGCGCAAGGTGCGCACACGCCGGCCGTAACACACCGACACCACTCCTATTATATATAGACGCATGAAACATTTCCCTCTCTATCTGCTGGCCGCCGCCCTGACGCTCACCGCCTGCCGCTCGTCGAAGCACGCCGTGGCCGGCAGCGATAGCGGCGTCACGGCCGCCACGCCCGCCGCAGACAGCAAAAAGGCCGACGCCGCGGCCGCCGCCCTCGTGGGCCGCATACAGAGCCACAGCCAGACGGCCAACGCCCTGACGGCACGCCTCAAGGTGAACCTCAAGAGCGGCAGCAAGACCTTCGACCTGGGCGGCTCGCTGCGCATGAAGCGTAACGAGGTGGTGCAGATCTCGCTGACGATGCTGGGCTTCGAAGTGGCCCGCATGGAGTTTGCCCCCGACGGCGTGCTGCTCATCGACCGCGTGAACAAGCAGTATGTCAAGGCGGCCTATACTGACCTGTCGTTCCTGCGTCAGGCGCGCCTCGACTTCTACGCCCTGCAGGCCATGTTCTGGGCGGAGGTGTTCGAGCCCGGACAGCAGGGCAGCGCCTCGCCCACGGCCTTCGCCATCAGCCGGCAGGACGGGCAGACCATGCTGACGCTGCCCGATGCCCCGGCGCTGCGCTACGCCTTCAGCGTGGACGAAAGCACGGCGTGCCTGACCAAGACAGAGGTGAGCAGCAAAAAGAGCAACCAGAACGCCACCTTCGCATGGACCTATGCCGACTACCAGCAGGTGGACAGCAAGCCTTTCCCCACCCGCATGACGGCAGCCTTCCGCTTGGGAACGCGCGACGGCGGCTTCACCCTCAGCCTCTCGCGCATCGACCACAATGCCGACTGGGAAACGCACACCAAGGTGTCGTCCAAATATACGCAGCAAAAGGCTGAAGAACTGCTGGGCCGCCTGCTCAAAGGCGGATAGCACGCAGACGGCAAAGGGCTATGCCAAGACCTCTGGCAAAAACTATGCCAAGACCCTCTGCCAAGTCCTCAGTCTCCCCATCATTTTCCTCCACTTTCCCCCACCCCTTCCCAAAAACCGCCTATTCAGCGTGAAACGCAGTATCTTCCTCTTCGTCATTCTCCTGATGGCCACGGCCTGCGCGCTGCCCGTAACGGCGCAAAACAGTCCGCGGGTAAAAGCCCTGCAGAAGGAAAGTACGGCCCTGCGCCGGCAGATTGCCGAGTCGGAACAGTTGCTGCGGACGAACCGCAAGAACGTGGCTGGCCAACTGAACAACCTGGCTGTCCTCAACGACCGCATCGCCACGCAGGAGAAGATCGTCGAGGGCTACCGCACAGAGGTGACCACCCTGGGCACGTCCATCACCCGCCTGCAGCAGGACCTGCGGGCCCTCGAGACGGACCTGGCGGCTTGCAAGGACAAGTACCGCCGCTCGGTGATGTACCTGCACCGCAACAAACTGCTGCAAAACAAGTGGTCGTTCATCCTCATGTCGAAGAATTTCCGGCAGATGTACCGCCGTATGCGCTACGCCACCGACTATGCCAAGTACCTGCGCGTACAGGGCGAGGCCATACGCCAAAAAGAGGAGGCGGTGGCCAAGGCCAAGGCTCAGCTCGAGGCCGACCGCGCCGACAAAGACCTGATGCTGACAGAGGCACGCACGCAGCAGGGCGAACTGGAGAAACAGAAGGGCGAGCGCCAACGGATGGTCAGCCAGCTGCAGAGCCAGCAGAAGAAAATCAACGCCGCGCTGGCACAGCAGCGCAAGCAGCAGGCCACGCTCAACGCCCGCATCGAGCGCCTTATCCAAGAGGAGATTGCCGCCGCCGAACGGGCCCGCAAGGAGCGTGAGCGCCGTGAACGCGAACGGCAGGAGCGCGAACGCCGCGAACGCGAGCGCCGCGAGGCGGCGGCCAGAGCGGCGGCCAAGAAGAACGCGGGAAAGAGCAGTGGAAGCAAGGCCGCCGGCAGCAAGAGCAGCGACAGCAAGAGCGCCACGCCCTCGTCGCGGACGGCCACGCCGCGCTACGAGAGTGCCGACGAGACGGACCGCACCGTCTCGGGCAACTTCCGCGCCAACCGCGGCCGCCTGCCGGTGCCCATCACGGGAAGTTACGCCGTAACGAGCCGCTACGGCCAGAACACCGTCGAGGGCCTGCGCGGCGTCAGCCTGGACAACAAGGGCATCAACCTCACCGGGCGCCGCGGCGCACAGGCACGCGCCGTCTTCGGCGGCGAGGTGACGGCCGTCGCCAACGTCGGCGGCACCTACGTCGTCATCCTGCGCCACGGCGACTACTTCAGCGTCTATTCCAACCTCGCCGCCGTCAGCGTGCGCCACGGACAGCAGGTTTCCACGCGCCAGACCCTCGGCACCGTCGCCACCGACGCCTCGGGCAATGCCGTGCTTCACTTCCAGCTCCGCCAGCGACGCGGAGCCACAGCAAGCCACATCGACCCCCTGCCCTGGATTGCCCGATGAGCACCGAGCACCGAAAGATGCACACGCGGCAGGGGCGGCGCGCAGCAATTGTTGCACAAACACCCACCCTTTCTGCCATTTTGCTCTTTTTTTAAGAAAAAGTTAGCAAAAAGCATTGTCTTCTCTAAAGAATGTATAACTTTGCAAGGCTTTACCCCGCCAGCCCCGGGGCAAAGCCTTGCCTTTTACTACGCACGAAACAACCTAAACATACATCCTACAATGAAAGCAACCGAAGTCATTGAAACCCTGAAGCGCCGCTTCCCAGGAGAGCCGGAGTACATCCAGGCCGTGAGCGAAGTGCTCGACACCATCGAAGAAGAGTATAACAAGCACCCCGAGTTTGAGGCCGCCAACCTCATCGAGCGTCTGTGCATCCCCGAGCGCATCCTGTCGTTCCGCGTGACGTGGACGGACGATGCCGGCCGCGTGCAGACCAACATGGGCTACCGCGTGCAGCACTCCAACGCCATCGGCCCTTACAAGGGTGGCATCCGCTTCCACAGTTCGGTGAACCTGGGCATCCTCAAGTTCCTGGCCTTTGAGCAGACGTTCAAAAACTCGCTCACCACGCTGCCCATGGGCGGTGCCAAGGGAGGTTCGGACTTCTCGCCCCGCGGCAAGAGCAACGCCGAGGTGATGCGCTTCTGCCAGGCCTTCATGACGGAGCTCTGGCGCAACATCGGTCCCGACACCGACGTGCCCGCCGGCGACATCGGCGTGGGCGGCCGCGAAGTGGGCTACATGTTCGGCATGTACAAGAAGCTCACCCGCGAGCACACGGGTACCCTCACGGGCAAGGGCCTGGCCTTCGGCGGCTCCCTCGTGCGCCCCGAAGCCACGGGCTACGGCAACGTCTATTTCCTCCAGGAAATGCTCAAGACGCGCGGCATCGAACTCAAAGGCAAGCGCGTCTGCATCTCCGGTTCGGGTAACGTGGCCCAATATACGGCAGAGAAACTCATCCAGCTCGGCGCCATCCCCGTGACCATGTCCGACTCCGACGGCTACATCTACGACCCCGAGGGCATCACCCGCGAGAAGCTCGACTATATCATGGAACTCAAGCAGCTCTACCGCGGCCGTATCCGCGAATATGCTGAAGAGTATCCTGGCGTAAAATATGTGGCTGGTGCACGCCCCTGGGGCGAGAAGTGCGACATTGCCATGCCCTCGGCCACACAGAACGAAATCGACGGCGACGACGCCCGCCAGCTCCTCGCCAACGGCGTCATTGCCGTATCGGAAGGCGCCAACATGCCCTCCACCCCCGAAGCCGTCGATGCCTTCCTCGAGGCCGGCATCCTCTACGCCCCGGGCAAGGCAGCCAACGCCGGCGGCGTGTCCGTATCGGGTCTGGAGATGACGCAGAACGCCCAGCACCTGTCGTGGAGCGCCGAAGAGGTAGATCAGCGCCTGCACCGCATTATGGAGGACATCCATGCCCAGTGTGTGAAGTATGGCCAGCGCCCCGACGGCACCGTCAACTACGTCCGCGGCGCCAACGTCGCCGGCTTCATGAAGGTAGCCTCCGCCATGATGGCCCAGGGCATCCTCTGACGCCGGAGATTTACCTCCTGTAACGCCACATAGAAACTGTTCGCGGCGCAACCGTGATACCTCCAAAGAGGCATCGTGGTTGCGCCGCGAAGCGTATAAACAGCTTAGTAGGGCCATGTCCATTGACATGGCACCGGGAGCGCAGCTTAGTAGGGCCATATCCATTGACATGCCACCGGGGGCGCAGCTTAGTAGGGCCATGTCCATTGACATGGCACCGGGGGCGCAGCTTAGTAGGGCCATATCCATTGACATGCCACCGGGAGCGCAGCTTAGTGGTGGCATGTCCATTGACATGGCACCGGGGCGCAGCTTAGTAGTGGCATGTCCATTGACATGGCACCGGGGCGCAGCTTAGTGGTGGCATGTCCATTGACGTGCCACTCGCGGCGTAGCCGCGTTTTTTTTCGGCAAAGAATAGGTGTCGCGGCCGACGCCGCGACGCGTGCTGAGTGCCACGTCAATGGACATGGCACTACTACGCGGCCACACCCATTGACGTGCCACTCGCGGCGCAGCCGCGTTTTTTTGGCAAAGAATAGGTGTCGCGGCCGACGCCGCGACGCGTGCTGAGTGCCACGTCAATGGACATGGCACTACTACGCGGCCTCACCCATTGACGTGCCACTCTCGGCGCGGCAGCGCAACAAGCCCGCTCTCGTTCTGCGTCGGGCAGTCCTTTTTAGATCATGAAAAAGGATGGACCACCCATTGCAGAACGAGAGCGGGAAGAATGTATACTGAATACACAGGTTGACGCACACGCAAAGGGGCGTCATATTGGTAAAGCAGTAATTAGTCTTCGACGTAGAACGGCAGGCGATAGCGCGGGTCTTCGCCGTATTGGTTCTTGCCGATGGTGCCGTCGGTAGTCAGCAGCACAACAAGCCAAAACAGGTTGAACAGCGGGATAAACAGATAGGCCGTTTTCCATCCCGGCTCGTTAAAATCGTTCAGCCGCCGCGCAGCCGAATAGAACCACACCACGCAAAGCACCGCAAGGGCCACAAAGCACAGCGCAACAAGCGCCATACTGGCATCTTCCTTGCTAAGCACGGAATACGTAAGGATGGAACAACCAAAAAAGGCGGCGGTCAGCACCACAAAGTGGCGCCGACGCATCCGCACAAAGAGTTTTTTATTCTTCATCTTTACTCTCAAGGTAAATCATTTTGTACGTCCGATGTATTATCCTGTGGCGAAAGTACAAAAACTATTTCGTAAAAATACCCCCCCCCATTCCCACTTTTTCGCGAAAAGCGTTAAAAAAAATAGCGAAACAGAACCCTTTTCTTTTGTTCTTGTATCGAAGTGACAGTATTTGGCATTTTTTTGTAACCGTACGCAAAAGCCGAGTTGCGGTCGCGGCGAAATTGCACACGCTGTCCGTAACGTGAATTTTTCTTCCGAAAACGTGAAGCGCCCCAGCGCTTCATCTGGAAAGCCGGACGTACAGCGGAAGGCAAAAATCGGGTAGAGTTTTCAGAGATTGGGCGACAGAAATTCCTGTTTGGGCGACAGAAAATCCTGTAACGCTTACAGTGTCGCCCAAAACGCTTGCCCTTCTCCCCCTCTGCGACCCCCATTTTCGGCCCGCGAGCATCGAAATTTCAATAGAATTAACAGAAGAACGCCTTTCCTCCCTGATTTTGCCAATAAACAGCCCAAACTAACCGCCCCATGCTTGCGTTATTTCCGCCCATGCGGGCAGTTAGTGGTTTTCGCGCCCCTTCTCGACGTTAACGGGTGTTAAACGGCGCATTGCACACTCGCTTTTTTTGACAGGCGTATTGCCGTCCGGCTAACGGTCATAACGGCCATGCCACACGCCATTTCAGCATGGCATAGCCATTAGCACTACTTCAACGTCTGTTACCTGATATTACTCCGTTTCTAAAGGGAGAGGAGGTGAATCGGGCGGAAAGGAGACGGAAAATAGTTTTCGACGTGGAAGGCGGGAAAGATGGGAAAGATGGGAAAGGTGTAATAATATGCTACGGCGTGGCGGCAATCTGTTTCCCCATTACTCAAAAAAGCGTAATTTTGCAGTTTGAACGGGCGGTCGGGCCTTCGGGCACAGCCGCCGCCAAACCTACCGATTTTTCCACATCTCATGTACACCCCCCAACTGCCCCTTCCCTCCGACGACGCCAAGGCCGGATGCATCAGCCTGCGCGGCGTACGCGTCAATAACCTGAAGAACATCAGTCTGGACATTCCCCAGGAGCGCCTTGTCGTGGTGACGGGCCTGTCGGGGTCGGGCAAATCGTCGTTGGCCTTCGACACGCTCTACGCCGAGGGCCGCCGCCGCTATGTGGAGAGTCTGTCGGCCTATGCGCGGCAGTTTTTGGGCCGTATGCACAAACCCGAGTGCGACAGCATCAAGGGCCTTCCCCCCGCCATCGCCATCGAGCAGAAAGTGAGTACGCGCAACCCGCGCTCCACCGTAGGCACCAGCACCGAGATATACGACTATCTGCGCCTGCTCTTCGCCCGCGCCGGCCACACCTTCTCCCCCGTGAGCGGCACCGAGGTGCGCCGCCACACCGTCGATGACGTCGTGGCCGCCGCACAGACCTACAGCGCCGGCACCCGCATGACCGTCCTCGCCCCCCTCGGCATCCATCCCGGCCGTACCCTGCGCGCCCAGCTCGAGGCCTATCTGCAACAGGGAATGACGCGCCTGGACATCGACGGGCAGACCGTCGATATACAAGACTTTCTCGAGCAGCACGCCGCGGGCGATGCCCTGCTCGACGCCAAAGCCCCTGACCAGGCCAACGAGACCGGCGCTCCCGGCCGTCCGCAGCGCATCGAGAACCACTGGCTCATGATAGACCGCCTGTCCATCAACGGCGAGAGCGACACCCTGGCACGTCTGGCCGACTCCGTCGAGACCGCCTTTTACGAAGGCGACGGCGAGTGTGCCCTGCGCATCTACCCCTCGCACGTGCTCCACACCTTCTCCACCCGCTTCGAGGCCGACGGCATGACCTTCTCCGAGCCCTCCGACCAGCTCTTCGCCTTCAATTCTCCCCTCGGCGCCTGCCCTTGCTGCGAAGGCTTCGGCACCACCATCGGCATCGACGAGCGTCTGGTCGTGCCCGACACGTCGCTCAGCCTTTACGATGATGCCGTGGCCTGCTGGCGCGGCAATGTCATGAGCGCATGGAAGAGAGCCTTCATCGCCGAGGTACAGGGCACCGACTTCCCCATCTTTGCCCCCTACTACACGCTGACGCCCGCCCAGAAACGCCTGCTCTGGCACGGCGAGGGTGCCGACGGCCGGCGCGTGGAGCATACCATCGACTCCTTCTTTGCCGAGCAGGAGCGCCAGAGTTATAAGGTGCAACACCGCGTCATCCTGGCCCGCTACCGCGGTCGCACGGTGTGCCCCGAATGTCACGGCTCGCGGCTGCGCCCCGAGGCCGCCTATGTCAAGGTGGCCGGCCGCAGCATCCACGAACTCACCGCCATGCCCGTCACGGCGCTCTGCCGCTTCTTCGACGACCTGCAACTCTCCGAGCACGACAGCATGATCGCCGCCCGCCTGCTGCCCGAGATACGCAGCCGCCTCCACTTCCTCTGTGACGTCGGCCTGGGCTACCTCACCCTCAGCCGTGCGTCCAACACCCTCTCGGGCGGCGAGAGCCAGCGCATCAACCTGGCCACGTCGCTCGGCTCGTCGCTCGTGGGCTCGCTCTATATCCTCGACGAGCCCAGCATCGGCCTGCACCAGCGCGACGCCGCCCGCCTCATCGGCGTGATGAAGCGCCTGCGCGACGTGGGCAACACCGTCCTCGTGGTCGAGCACGACGAGGAAATCATGCGCGCCGCCGACCAGATCATCGACATCGGCCCCGACGCCGGCCGCCTGGGCGGCGAGGTGGTATGGCAGGGCAGTCTGGACGAGGCCGCACAGGCCGGCGACATCCGCAGCCACACCCTCGACTACCTGCTGGGGCGCGAGCGCATCCCCGTGCCGACGTCCCGCCGCGCGTGGAACACCGCCATCACCGTGTGTCGTGCCCGCGCCAACAACCTCAAGGGTATCACCGTCCGCTTTCCCCTCCACGTCATGACCGTCGTCACCGGCGTCAGCGGTTCGGGCAAGAGTAGCCTTGTGCGCAACGTGCTCTACCCCTGGCTGTGCCGCTCGCTCGACATGGTGGCCGAGCAGCCCGGCGACAGCGCCGGCATCGAGGGCGACATCGCCGACGTCGAGGACGTACAGTTTGTTGACCAAAACCCCATCGGCCGCTCGTCGCGCTCGAACCCCGTCATCTACGTCAAGGCCTACGACGAGATACGCCGCATCATGGCCGCACAGCCCCTGGCCCGCCAGATGGGTTACTCCATCGGCACCTTCAGTTTCAACACCGAGGGCGGCCGCTGCGAGGAGTGCAAGGGCGACGGCGTGGTGCACGTCGAGATGCAGTTTATGGCCGACCTCGACCTGGAGTGCGACGCCTGTCACGGCAAGCGCTTCAAGCCCGAGGTGCTCGAGGTGAAGTATCACGACCGGAGCATCTATGACATCCTCGAGATGACCGTCGATGAGGCGATGGACTTCTTCGCCACCCATGGCGACAAGACCGTGGTCAGCCGTCTGCGCCCTCTGCAGGCTGTCGGCCTGGGCTACATCAAACTCGGCCAACCCGGTTCCACCCTGTCCGGCGGCGAGAGCCAGCGCGTCAAGCTCGCCTCCTACCTCGGCGAAAGGCAGAACCGCCACACCCTCTTCATCTTCGACGAGCCCACCACGGGCCTCCACTTCCACGACATACACCTGCTCATCGAGAGTTTCAACGCCCTCATCGAGCGCGGTCACACCGTCATCATCATCGAGCACAACCTGGACGTCATCAAGTGTGCCGACCACATCATCGACCTCGGACCCGAGGGCGGCGGCGAGGGCGGACAGATAGTGGCTCAGGGCACGCCCGAAGAGGTGGTGGCCGGAGGCAAGGGGTGGACCGCCCGCTACCTGGCCCGCAGCCTCAACGGTCACAACGACGGCCACGACGACGGCACTATGCTGCAAACAACACAGATTTCCTGACTACCATAAACACCTTTCCCCCACACACTCCCACACATGCTCTCCCTCGACATCGTTTACAAGGCCTCCACCCTGCTGCACCACGTGGTGCGCCATACGTCGCTCATCCCCTCGTCCAAGGTCAACCCCGCCTGCAAGGTGTTCCTCAAACCCGAAAACCTGCAGGTGACCGGTTCGTTCAAGGTGCGCGGCGCCGGCTTCAAGATATCGCAACTCACCGACGAAGAGAAAGCCCACGGCGTCATTGCCTGCTCGGCCGGCAACCATGCTCAGGGCGTGGCCCTCGCCGCACGGCGCGCCGGCATACCGGCCCTCATCTGCATGCCCTCCGGCGCACCCATCAGTAAGGTCGAGGCCACCCGCGCCATGGGCGCCGAGATATGCCTCGTGCCCGGCGTCTATGACGACGCCTACGCCCGCGCCCTGCAGCTCAACGAGGAGCGCCACATGACCTTCATCCACCCCTTCGACGACGAGCAGGTCATCGCCGGACAGGGCACCATCGGTATGGAAATCCTCGCCGACAACCCCGACATCGACGTGGTGTTCGTGCCCATCGGCGGCGGCGGACTGGCCAGCGGCGTGGCCTATGCCCTCAAGACCCTCAAACCCTCCGTCCGCGTCATCGGCGTGCAGGCCAGCGGCGCCGCCAGCATGGTGCAGAGCCGCGACCACAACCAGATAGAGGCCCTCACCTCCGTACTGACCATCGCCGACGGTATCGCCGTCAAGGAGCCCGGCGTGCACACCTTCGAGCTCTGCCGCACCTACGTCGATGAGATCGTCACCGTCAGCGAGGACGAGATTTGCGCCGCCATCCTGGCCCTCATCGAAGGCCACAAACTCGTGGCCGAGGGCGCCGGCGCCGTGAGCGTGGCCGCCGCCATGTTCAACAAGGCCGACATCGCCGGCAAGAACGTGTGCTGCATCGTCAGCGGCGGCAACATCGACGTGACCATCCTCAGCCGCGTCATCAACCGCGGTCTGCTCAAGGGCGGACGCACCACGGAGATGCTTATCGAGATGCCCGACCGCCCGGGTTCGCTCCTCGGCCTCTGCGACGTCATCTGCCGCTACGGCGCCAACATCATCTCCATCCACCACGAACGCAACGGCGAGAGCCCCGACGTCAACTCGTGCAACCTGCGCATCGTCCTTGAGACGCGCAACCACGAGCATATCAACGACCTGCACATCGCTATCGAAGCCGCCGGCTATGCCATCCTGGCCGACAAATAATTCTTTCCTCCTCCCGCTCATGACCCCAAGCCCCACTTCCTGCCGCCGCCCCCGCGTGCTGGCCGTCGTCACGCTCTTCTGTCCGCCGCCCGGCGTGGTGGACAACCTCATGACGTATGTGCCGCACACCGACGGCCTCTACATATGGGACAACACGCCCGGCGGTGCGCGCATCACCTGGCCCACGGCCATCGCCGACCGCATCGTCACCCACCGCCTCGGCGCCAACGTGGGCATAGCCCGTGCCCTCAATGCTGCCCGCCGCATGACGCTTGCCGAGGGCTACGACCTGCTCCTGACCATGGACCAAGACAGCCGCTTCGACGCCGACACCTTCGCCGCCTTCGTGGCCGAGGCCGCACGGCGCTCGATGGCCGCGGACGACAGCGGCGATGCCGAGGCCCGGGCCTTCGTGCCGCGCATCAACCGGCAGGCGGAGGCCGACGCTGAGGCTGTGGAGCAGACGAACTTCATCGTCTCGGGCACGCTCTTCACCGCCGCCGCCCTCCGTGCCGCGGGCCCCTTCGACGAGCGTCTGGTCATCGACGCCATCGACACGGACTATGCCCTGCGTCTCCGGCGCGCCGGCGGCCATATCCTGCAGTTGCCGCAAGCCAACCTCGTGCACAGTCTGGGGCAGCCGCTGACGCGCCGCATCCTCTGCTTTCACCCCTGCACGCTCAACTACTCGCCCCTGCGTACCTTCTACATCGTCCGCAACCACCTCTACCTGCGGCGCGCCTATAGCGAGTTTCGCCGCCCCGACCTGCTGCGCACACTGGTATGGAAGCGCCCGCTCTACATCCTGCTCATGGAGCCGCAGAAGGGCGCCCGGCTATGGGCATGGTGCCGCGGCGTATGGCGCGGACTGCGCGGCGACCTGGGCCACGACCCCTACCTGCTACGCGGCGAACCCCGGCCCGAGGCGCCTGACCGCATGGCCTGACCGCCGGCACATGGGCGAAGGCCATGCAGCCAAAGTGCGTCACCTTTCATACCCTCCTCCTCTTATCTCCACAGCGCCATGTCTCCACAACCCTTTTGGCAAATCTACCAAGAACATAACGAAAGCCTAAAGCAGCCCTTGGTGTGGCACACAGGCGTCGATGCCGGCTTCTTCGCCGAGTATTCGGCCATGCTCAACGCCATGCTCTACTGCATCGACCGCGGCTACCAGTTTCGCCTCTATTCCGCCGACGCCAACTATGGCTACGCCGATGGCTGGACCGACTACTTCAAACCATTCTGCCCGGAGGAAACGGCTGCGTGGCACCACCGCTATAATATATATGGTGTGGCGTCGTGGCGCGAACTGCATCGGCGCGGCACGCTACGCACCATGGCGCTATGGAAAAGCAAACTGGCCCTGCGCCACATCGTGGGCCACGCCCGCGCCTGGATGCAGTATGGCCGCCACGTCCGCCTGAGCGACAGCGTGAAGTGGATGGCCGACGGCGCGTTCTCGCTGCCCGGACTGTCGGAGCAGGTCACGGTCAACGAAGCCTTCATCGCCCTCGACAGCGTGGCCTGGCGCTTCAACGCCACGACGCAGGCCGAGGTGGACTATCTGGCACAGACCCTGCGGCTGCCCCGCGACTATGCCGCTCTGCAGATTCGCGGCGGCGACAAGGTGACGGAGACCGCCCTGCTACCCCCCGAGCGCTATGCCGCAGCGGTGGAGCGCTATGCCGCCGGCGGCCACGTCCTGGTACTCACCGACGACTATACCCTCTTTGAGCGCCTGCAGCAACTGGTGCCCACCGTCACGTGGCACACCCTGTGCGACCCTGCCGACCGCGGCTATGTCAACGCCGCCTTCACCCGCACGGCCGCTGCCGACAAGCGCCAGCGCATGGTGCGCTTCCTCGCCACCATGCACCTCTGCAGAAAGGCCGGCCGCTTCATCGGCAGTATCACCACGGGGCCCAGCCTCTACCTGCTGCGCATCATGGGCCGGCGCGCCGTGCCTATCGACTGCGACCCCGCCGTCCTGCCCACCATCTTCACCCGCAATATCGCCGAGCGAAGCCGTGTAGCCATGGACTACTTGGCTGAAGAGAAGAAAAAATAAAGAAAGAAGAAAATTTTCGGAAAAAAGTTTGGCGGAACAAAAGGATTGTCGTACTTTTGCACTCGCAAAACGGAACGAAGCGCACCGCTTCTTCCCCCGCAAAACGTTTTGCCACCTTCGGGGTGTAGCTCAGCCCGGTTAGAGTACGCGTCTGGGGGGCGTGTGGTCGCTGGTTCGAATCCAGTCATCCCGACTTGAGCAAGAAGAGTTAAGTGCATACGCACTTAGCTCTTTTTTTATTCCCTGAACACCTCGGGGAGGTTGATCAGATAGAGGTGCTGTGTGGCACGGGTGAAGGCGGTATAGAGCCAGCGATAAAAATCCTCGCCTAACATCTCCTCCGTAATATAACCTAAATCAAGGAAAACATTCATCCATTGACCACCTTGCGCCTTGTGGCAAGTCACCGCATAAGCATATTTAACCTGCAAGACATTATAGTAGGGATCTACCTTCATCTTTTTCATCCGCTCTGCTTTGGTCGGTATATCTGCGTAATCTTCCCAAACGGCAGCGAAAAGCTGGTCGTTCAGTGCTTGCGGCAGGGCGGGTGTGTCCGTCTGGAGCGTATCTAACAAGATCTTCAGCTCCAGTTCGAGATCATAGTCTTGAAAACGTACCAACACATCCGCAAAGCGAAACCCATACAACTCGATTGTTCGTCGTACTCGCACTACCTCCACGATCTCTCCATTGGCGATGAAGTCCATCTCCTGTTGATTGGCTGTCCAATAATAATTATTCTTTGCCACCATAAGTCGATCGCCGGAAGAAAGTTCCTCCTCTCGATAAAGGATACGGTTACGGATACCATTGTTATAGATCGTGGCCCGTTTGTTGGAACGACAGATTACCATTGTCTCCTCCTCGCCATCTCGATAATAGGCAGAGGAGATCTCCTCAATCAAGTCCGCTCCACTGATCTGAGTGAAATCCTTGAAGCCTTCTAAGCGGAGCTTCGGAAAAATCTCCACACAAGCATTTCGCAATGCCTCCCGTAGTCGAGTCGCATTAAACAGGATGCCTGAATCTTCAGCCTGCCTCACGACTTGTGTCAAACAAAGTGACTCCACCTGCAAGCCATAACTTTCGAGCAAATTGGGATCCATTGCGGGGCTCAAAATTTCACGTACCGGGGGAAGCTGTGCCTCATCACCCAATAAAATGAGGTGGCAATCCTCACCGGAATAGACATAATGGATCAAATCCTCCAATAGACGACCTGATCCAAAACGTGTAGCATCCCATCCATCATTGGAAATCATCGAGGCCTCATCCACCAAGAAGAGGGTATGCTTGTGCAGGTTGTCAGCAGGCAAAAAGCCAACCGGCTCATTCGAGAACCGCTTCTGTCGGTAGATCTTTTTGTGAATCGTGAAGGCTTTCTGTCCGGCATAGCCTGAGAATACTTTGGCGGCCCGCCCTGTCGGAGCCATCAAGACACACTTCTGCCCCAGTTCTGTGAGGGTGCGTACCAAGGCTCCGACCAGCGAACTCTTGCCGGTTCCGGCGTATCCTTTCAGTAAAAGCAGACTGTCTGACTCCGCATAAAGTAAGAAGTCGGCCAGTTTCTGGAGTGCGATATGCTGCTCCGAAGTCGGTTTGAAGCCGAAATTTCGCTCAATTTGGGCGATT
>JALEZQ010000099.1 GCA_022772475.1 Bacteroidales bacterium
CGCGAGGAGGGTTCGCCGCGTTACCCGGGGTGTCGCTCCCTACGGTCGCTTGCCCCGGGCTACAGGCAAACCCGCCTTCGTCGGGTTTGGGATGGCCTTCAGCCATCCTCCGGTCCGCAGAACTTTACCGGACAGCAATAAAAGAAAAAAGAAAAATCATCTACGTTTTGCCGATTTTGCAGAAGAATCGTCTGCGGAGGCCGAGTTGCATTTCGCCTCTCATTGTTGTATCTTTGCAGTGCACAATAGCAAAGGGCCCGCTCGCGAGCCCTTTTTTCTTTGTCTAAAAGGGGGTTAACAGTTTGGGCGACCGGTTTTCCGGTCGCCCAAACTGTAATTTCTATCGCCCAAACCGTGTCTCCGGTTTGCGCAATCGTATATTTCTGCGTCCGAAACGGCTTTCAGACGGCACGCTTCGTTAAAAATCTGTAAACTTTCCGTTCTGACCTTCGCGCAAAAAACAGAAGATTATTCTGCGTTTTGGCGATTTTGTAGAAAATTTATCTACGGCCTCTGTGCCGGGCGTCAGCGCGTCTGAGCGGACAGGCGCAGGCGGTAGTGGAGCGGCTCTTTGGGCACGCGGTAGGGGGGCAGGGCGTCGCAGTCGGCACCGCCGCAACTGGCATTGCCGACGCCGCGGGTGCGGGCGTCGAGGTGGAGCACGATGTAGGGACGGGGCCGGAGGTCGTAGTAGTGCGGCGCGTTCATGAGGTCGGCATCGGTATAGGGCAGGGCGGAGAAGGCCACCTGTCCCTCGGTACGGATGTTGAGGGCGAAGCCGTCGGCAGCACGCAGGGTGAGTTCGCGCAGGCCCTCACGCCCACCGGTCATCTGGGGCTTGAGGTTGGGTTCGACGAAGTCGGCGATGGTGCCGGTGTAGCGGCCGACGACGCTGCCGTCGCGGCGGTCGGCATAGTTTTCGAGAGGGCCGTAGGCGTAGTAGTCGGCGGTGGAGAGGGCGCTGTCGAGGAGGCATACCAGGCCGGCGCGGCGCAGGTTGTCGGTCTTGGGCTCGAAGGTGGCATCGACATCGACGAGGCCCTCGGGATGGATGGTATAGACCAGGCGGGTGGCGCAGAGCGAGCCGTCGCGGGTGGTGACGACGCGGACGGCCCGGCCGTCGGGCTGCACGTCGATGGTGCCGCTGTCGTTCAGGCCGTTGGCGGTATTGCCGAAGCGGTCGTTCTCAATCCAGCGGTGGTTGTCGTACTGGAAGCCGCCGTTGTCGGCGATGACGTTGCGGCCGTCGAAACTGAGGGCGACGAGGCGGCCCGTCGTTTCGTCGAAGCCGGCCTGCACGCGGTCGTTGCCGATGGTGAGAATGCCGGCGCCGTCGGTCTGAGCCAGGGGCTGTGCGCCTTTCTTGGCTTCTACGGGGGGCAGGGCGCCGCGCGGCGTGAGTTCAAACTGCTCGACAGACACTTCCCAACCGGCTTCGGCATAGGGCGTGGCCTCGGTGTCGATGACGCGGACAGTGAGGAGCAGTTCGTCGCCGTTGGCGCAGGCCTTGGCCATCTTGGCCTTGGGCAGGGCGAGCGTCACCTCCATGCTGTCGCCGGCGGCACAGGTGCGGATGGCGTCGGTGGTGCGGCGGCCGACGACGTCACCGTTGCGCACGGTCTCGACAATGAGGCGGTAGCCCTCGAGCGAGCGGAAGGCGAAATCGTTGCGCACGCCGATGGTGACGCGGTTGCGGGCGGCATCGACGCTCTTGAGCGTGGTGCGGACGGGGGTGTAGGCTTGCTTGACAGCCACCCACTTGGCACCGGGATGGCGCAGGGCATTGACCACGCCGTTGCTGCAGAAGTTGCCCTGGTGCGGACCGGGGAAGTCGTAGCCGGTGCGCAGGCGGCCACGGTAGGTGCCGGCCTTGATCTCGGCGGGCTCGTAGATGGCCTGGTCCACCCAGTCCCAGATGCAGAGGCCCACGACGGAGGTGCTGTTCATAGAGAAATCGACGTACTCGCGCATGTTGCCGGTGCTGTTGCCCATGGAATGGGCCATCTCGCAGACGAACATGGGGCGGTCGAAGGTGTTGCCGTAGCGGTACATCCAGTTCATGCCGGGGTACATCTTGGAATAGACGTCGGAGAAGCGGTTGCCGCCGTAACTCTTGCCGTCGCGCGTGCCCTCGTAGTGGACGGGGCGGGTGGCGTCGAGGCGGTGGGCCAGGTCGTAGCAGTTTTGGAAGTTGCTGCCGCCGCCGGCTTCATTGCCCAGACTCCAGAAGATGACGGAGGGGTGGTTGCGGTCGCGGCGCACCATGCGGTCGATGCGGTCCTCGAAGGCGGGAATCCACGACGGGCGGTCGGAGATGCTCTGGTTGGCATGGTCCTCGAGGTCGGATTCGTCCATGACGTAGAGGCCGTAGTAGTCGAACATGGCATACATCGCGGCGTTGTTGGGATAGTGCGAGGTGCGGATGGTATTGACGTTGGCCTGCTTCATGAGCTGCACGTCGCGCAGCATGCTCGCGGTGCTGACGGCACGGCCGTCGATGGGGTCGCTGTCGTGGCGGTTGACGCCCTTGAAGAAGACCTTGCGGCCGTTGATATAGACTTGCGAACCGCGTATCTCGATGTCGCGGAAGCCGTAGGGGGTGGAGAAGGCCATCTCTTCGCGGCCGTCGGCATCGCGCTGGACGATGTGGACCTTGTAGAGGTTGGGCGTTTCGGCGCTCCAGAGGAGCAGGTTGTCGGGCACCTTGAGGGCGACGCGGAGGGTATCGGTGGCGGTGCCGGCCTGTCCATTGGCTTTCGGACTGCAGGTGACGCGGGCGTCTTTTAACTTTATCACCTCACTGCCGTCGGGCGCATAGAGGGTGACGTCGAAGTGCTTGGTGTAGGCTTGGCGGTCGCGGTTGTCGATGACGGCCATGACGTTGAGGGTGGCCGAGGTGCGGGAGGGGGAGAGCGTGGCGGTGAGCACGTGGTCGCGGATGGCGGTGCGCGGCACGCTGTACAGATAGACGGAGCGGTGGATGCCGCTCATGCGGAACATGTCCTGACACTCCAGATAGGAGCCGTCGGACCAGCGGAACACCTGCACGGCGACGCTGTTCTCGCCGGCGCGGAGCATGGGGGTGACGTCAAACTCGGCCACGTTGTTGGCGCCCTGGGTGTAGCCTACATACCGGCCGTTGACCCACACGAAGGCGGCGCTGTAGATGCCGCCGAAGTGGAGGAAGGTGCGGCGCGTGGTCCAGTCGGCGGGCACAGTGAAGGTGCGGACATACGAGCCGACGGGGTTGACGGCATAGTTCTTCCCCCCATCGTTATAGCCGGGGCGGGCCTTGATGTAGGGCGGGGTGTTGGAGTGGGGATATTCCACGTTGCAGTAGATGGGGCGGTCGTAGCCCTTCATCTCCCAGCAGGAGGGCACGCTGATGGTGTCCCAGGCGGAGAGGTCGGCGCCGGGCTGCTCGAAGCCGACGGGGCGCTGGTCCGGACTGGTGACGAAGCGGAAGCGCCAGGTGCCGTCGAGGCTGATGTAGCGGCTGTTGCGCGGCGTAGTCCACGGCGTGCGGTAGTAGTCGGCGTCGGCGAGCATGTCGGCCTCGGTGGCGTAGGGCATGTAGGTGGCGATGGCGCCTTCCTTGTTCTCGGCAAAGACGGTCTCATCTTCCCAATAGGGGGCCTTGATGCGGGGCTTATCTACCGACTTGAAGGTGAACCAGGCAGTGCGGTCGGCGGCATCGTAGGGCACGAGGGTCATGCGGCCGTTGCGCAGGGCATACATCTTGCCGGTCTTGGCCTTGGCGGCGGAGGTGATGACATAGACGCCCTGCCGGCCGCTGACGGGCACGAAGCGGAAGCGGGCATTGTTCCACACGCCCTCGTCGGCGGGCCACTGCAGGAGGTAGTCGATGGCGGCATTGCCGCCGCCGTCGTCGAAGTGCTGGGTGTAGAAGGCGTTGCCGATGACGCGCTGGTCGAGGTCGAGCATCTTGATCTGCCAGTACTGGCCGCGGTTGGCGGTGTCGGCTTTCTCGACGACGATGCGGGCATTGTTCTCGCCGGAGTCGCCATTGCCGATGACGTAGCCGGGCTGGCTGACGGCGCAGATGTGGTAGGTCAGCTGGTCGTCGAAGCCGGCGGTGGCGGCGGTGGTGACGCGGAAACGGGCGGCGGCGCCTGTGCCGGCGGTGGCGCGAGGCTGGAGACGCAGCGTGCCGTCCTTGGCAGCGGTGAGGACGACGTCGGGACGGTTGGTGGGGACGAGGGTCACGACGCCCTGGCCGGCGGGGACGAGGGTCCACAACTGGGGCTCGTCGGAGCCGTTGTTCTCGCCGACTTCCACACCGTCGCCGCTGGTGCGCAGGGCAAGGTTGCCGAAGGGGCATATCAGGCGCCACGAGCCGGCCAGCTGCGTGATGGTCCAGTGCTGCTCGGCGGCGGTGGCATCGGCCTTGGCGGCCTCGGCTTTATGGTTCTGAGGGTTGAAACTGAGGGCACGGCCGGCGGCGGCCTCGGGACAGAGGTGATAGAGCACGCCGCGCTCATAGGGCGCTTGGGCGGCCATGCTGAGAGGGATGGCGAGGATGGCGATGAACGCTGCGAGCCAGCGCCAGCGGTGGGATAGGTGAAGCATAGGGTATTAGAGGTTTGATGTGATGCTAAGATTAAACATACGCTTGCTGCAAAGATAAGGATATCTTGCTGCACGGCAAAGGGTTTTGGCCTGAGGTTGGGGCGTTCGCCGTAGGTTCACAAGGTTTACAAGGCTTGCTCAGACTTCATAAGGCCAAAACGCCGGCGCAGCGCAGGCGCCACCGTGGGGATGGCATCTGCGCTGCGCGGGAAATTGGGACGTATATGGACTATCGAAGGGGCGTTAGGGCACGAGCACCTTCTTGCCATCGACGATATAGAGGCCCTTCTGCGCGGCCTTGACGCGGCGGCCGCTGAGGTCGTACAGACCCCGGCTGCTGCGGCCTTCGGCGCTGATGGCACCGATGGCGTCGGGCGCGGCATAGTGGAGGATGACGGTGGTGTGGCCCTGGATGTCGGCCAGACCGTCGGCGCCCTCAATGCTGCTCAGGGTGTAGCTGGCAAAGGTGGGGGCATAGAGGTGGTATTCGCCACCGGCGGCCACGAGCGTGCTCTCGGTGCTGAGCACCTGGTTCTTGTCGTCCACGGCCTGAACGGTGACGAGGTAGTAGGGCTGGGCGAAGTAGGTGTAGAAGTGGTAGGGATGACCGGGGTCGTTCCAGCCGACGAGGTTGCCGTTGGCCAGGCCGTCCCAGCATACGCCGTTGCTCTGTCCCTTAATCTTCTTCGAGCCGTCGCTGTTGGTGCTGATGGTCCAGGTCTCGCCGTTGGCGGAGAGGACGGGGGCGACGGCCTGGGTGGTCATCGTGGGGACGTACTTGCCGGCGTAGGCGTTCTTTATCTTAAAGCCGTTGCCCTTGGCCTCGAGGGTCCAGATACCGTAGGGGTCGATGCCCTGGTCCATGGTGCGGATGGAGCGGACGGCCAGACCGGCGGGGTCGGCACGGCGGTAGCCGTAGCGGTCGCTGTGGGCGTCGAAGATGATGTAGCTCTTGCCGTCTTCCACGGTCTCGACCTGCTCGGCCAGGCGGGCGGCACCGAGGTAGGCGTCGGTGGTGTAGGTGGCCGTGAGGATGGTGTCGCTGACGACGGCGAGGGTGCTGCCCTCGGCCACACCGGCGGTGCCGAAGCGGAAGTGGGGCACGTCGGGCCAGCTGACGGTCAGCGACTGGCCAACGGGAACACTGACGTCCTGCTTGTCGATGAGGGCGCCCGAGGCGTCGGTCAGGACATAGGTCACGCTGTAGGCGGTGCGCTCATAAACGGCAATCTGGCGGTCGGCATTGGCCTCGTCGGCGGTGAGGCTGGTCAGACTGAAGTTGGGGATGGCGGGGGCAAAGGCGCTCAGGGGCTGGTCGGTCACGACGGGCACACTGCGCTGCTTGGTGTCGAGGGCGTTGCCGTCCTTGTCCCGGCAGACGAAGGTGATGGCCTTCACCTCGGTAAAGGCCCAGCCTGTGCCCTGCCGGCGCAGGGTCTGACCGCCGTCGATGGTGGGACCGGAACTGACGTTGCCGGCATAGGCATCGGCCGTCTCGGGCACGGGGAAGAGGGCTTTGCCTTCGGAGGCGAGGGTGAAGTCGGCCTCGGCAACATTGAAGGCGGCGGTGATGCTGTGCTGGCCGGAGGCGACGGCGACGGGGTAGCCCTTGCGCGAGACGAAGGAGGCGGCGGGGCTGCCGATGTAGCGGCCGGTGGCGACGTTGCTCAGGGTGAGGGTCTGCGTGCCGTCGTCGGCGAGGCTGGTGCTCTCTACGCGCCAGGCGTCGCTCTGAAAGGTGGCCGTGCCGTGGGTGAGGCGGGCCTTGCCGGCGACGTCGGTCAGGGCGATGCCCTCAAAGCCTTCGACGGTGTTGCTGATGCGGTAGGTCTTGCCGGCTTCGGGACGGCCGAACGAGGCCTTGAAGGCGGCATAGGCTTCCTTGACTTGGGCAGCATAGGCGGCGAGCTGCTCGTCGGTCATGGTGTCGGGGTCGTTGCCCTCGACAAGGGCCTTGAGGGCGTCGGTGCTCTCTTTGCTGTAAGCGCCTATAAGCGCCTGACCCCCGGCGTAAGTACGCGCGAGGGGCAGGATTTCATTGATTTCTTCAAGCATCGATGTGAGGTCGGCGTCGCTGGCCAGGGTAAACATGGGCTTGAGCAACCACAGACCGCCGTTGCCATCGGTGGGGTTGGGATAGACGTTGACGGAGAAGCCTTGGCCGGAGGCGGCGGCGTTCATGTAGGTGTTGGTGATGGACGTGCTGCGCAGGGTGTAGTAGTAGCCTTCGCCGGTGACGCCGTAGCCGCCTTCACCGAGGATGAAGCAGTAGTGCTTGGTGGTGTTGTCGTACTCCCAGCGGCCGGAGGTGTTGGTGGAGGTGGGCTGGGGCTTGACGGAGCCGGCGGGGATGGCCTTGCACACCAGAGCGTAGCGGCCGGGGTTGGCGGGGTCTTCCTCAAAGGCCCAGAGCTGGTAGTCGTAGGCGGCATCGCCTTCTTCCACCTGGGCGTTCTGCCAGAGGCGGCCGGCCTTGGCGTTCTTGCCGGACTGTGCGGCGATGATGGGCGAGCCCTCGCGGAGCAGTTCCATACAGTTGTTCTGACGGTCGCCGGTGGCGCGGGTCACGAGGCGGTACCAGTAGGCGTGCTTGGCGGTAGAGGCTTTGGGCATGACCATGCTGGTCTCCTGCTTGGCGCCGAGGATGTAGTGGCGGCCGTAGTTGTAGTTGTTGTAGTTGAGCAGGAGGGTGTCGGCGGTGATGCGCTTCTGGAAGTCGGCGAAGTTTTTCTTTGCGCTGGGTGTCCAACCGGCCTCGGCGATGGCGATGAGGCGGGGCAGGGCGAGGTATTCCATGTAGCGGCGGTCGGAGACGTGCTCGGTCCAGAAGGTGCCCTGGACGCCGGTGTAGTAAGGCAGGGCGGTGGCGGAGATGTTGCTGCCGGCGGCCTCGGTGTTGTAGGTCTTCTCGACGGTGTCGGTACCGTCGCCGGCGCCTGCGGGCTCACCGGGATTGGTGCTCTGCTTGCGGTTGATGTAGTAGGGGCCCCAGGGGGTGAAGATGTTGTTCATCTTGAGTTCGGCAGCCTTGGCGCAGGCCGAAGCGGCCGACGGACTGTAGGTCCAGCAATAGACGGTGGCGCCGGTCTGCTTCATGATGTCGAGGTCGGTGCCCTCGGCGCAGATGGCCTCGTTCCACACGGCGATGTGGCGGCCCTTGGCGGTGACGTGGTCGCTGAGCTGCTTGATGAAGTGGCTCTGCAGGGCGCGGTAGCTGGTGAGGCCGAGGTCGGCATAGGCTTTCTGGCACTCGGCATTGTTCTGCCAGGCGCTGGTGGGGCATTCGTCACCACCGATGTGGATGCGGTCGGAGGGGAAGATGTCCATGATTTCGTCAAGGATGTCCTTGGCAAACTGTACGGCGCGGGGGTTGGCGACGTTGAGCACGTCGGCCGAGATGCCGCCGTCGGTCCATACGGCACGCGAGGCGGAAGGATTGCAGCTAAACTCGGGATAGGCCACGAGGGCGGCGGTGAAGTGGCCGGGCATGTCAATCTCGGGGATGACGTCGATGTGGCGCTCGGCAGCATAGGCCACGACCTCGCGAAGCTGGTCCTGGGTGTAGAAGTAGGGACCGTAGGGCTGGTTGATCCAGTACTGGCCCTTGTCCATGTCGGTCAGGCGACAGTTGGGGGCGACGGAGGCCACGCTGGTGAGCTTGGGGTACTTCTTGATTTCCACGCGCCAGCCCTGGTCGTCGGAGAGGTGCCAGTGGAACTTGTTCATCTTATAGTACGACATGACGTCGATCATGCGCTTGACATCGTCGAGGGTGAAGAAGTGGCGCGACACGTCGAGCATGAAGCCGCGGTAGCCGAAGCGGGGCTTGTCGATAACGGTCATGGCGGGGATGGCGTAGGTGGTGACGCCGGCGTCGCGCACGGCGGCCATGACGTTGGCGGGGAGCACCTTCTTGATGGTCTGGAAGGCGTAGTAGAGGCCGACGGGGGTCTTGGCCTTGACCTCGGCCTTGGTGGCGCTGACGGTCAGGCGGTAGCCTTCGTCGGGCTGCGTACCGTCATAGACGACGGTGATGAGGGCGTCGGTGGCGCCGGCGGCGGCGGTGCCGCTATAGCCGGTGGCGTGGTTGACAGCGGCGACAAACTTGGCCACTTCCTGCTGCATGTCGGCCGAGAGGTCGGCGGCATAGCCTACCTTATAGTCGGCGGTCAGCGTCAGCGAACCGGTGCCTTTGACCAGCGTTGAGGGCATAGGGGTCAGGTTGATGAAGTCCTGGGCGGCGAGGGTAAGGGGCAGGGCCATGAGCAGGAGAATCATCCGGAAGAGTTTGCTTCTCATAGTAATAATGATAGGATTTGAGGTGATGAATAGACTTGTTTAGGGGGAAGGCCCTTGGGGCGTTTTGGCCGCTTGGACGGCACGCCGGGCCTTACATGCCACAAATATAGGCTTTTCGACTGAAACGCACAGCGGTCGGCCCCAGTTTTTTTGCACGAGCCTGCCCTATCCTATTATATATATAGGTCTGCGAGCAGCGCCACGACGGTGAGGAGGGCGAAGATGACCATGTTGCGCGAGGTGAGGGCGAGCACGCTGTTGAGGGCGCGGCCGCGGCGTATGCGGACCATCGTGCGCCAGGTGCTGACGTGGAAGGGCAGGTACAGGGCGACGGCAAAGGGCGCCCATGTCACGCCCCGGAGCGCCAGGGCGGCGATGCAGAGGTAGCCGGCGATGCCCTGCCACAGGTAGAAGGCGCTGCCGAAGCGGCCGCCGAGGACGGCGATGAGGGTGCGCTTGTGGGCGCGGCGGTCGGTGTGGCGGTCGCGGTAGTTGTTGAGCACCAGCAGGGTGTCGGTGACCAGACCGCTACCGGCGGCGACGAGCCACACCTCGGGACACAGGTTGCCGGCCTGAACGTAGTAGGTGCCGGCCACGGGGACGATGCCGAAGAAGAGCCACACCAGCAGGTCGCCCATGCCGCAGTAGCTGAGCATCGTGGTGTAGAGGAAGGCGAAAACGACGCAGGCGGCGCCCAGACCGACCAGCGGCCAGCCGCCATAGGGCAGCAGACAGAGGCCGGCAACGCAGGCGGCCGTCAGGACGACGGCGATGCCGCGGCGCATGGCACGGGGTGTTATCCACCCTTGGGCACAAGCGCGCTCGGGCCCAAGACGGTCGCTACCGTCGGTGCCGCGCAGGTAGTCGAAGAGGTCGTTGATGAAGTTGGCGGCCACCTGCATGAGAGCGGCGAAAAGGATGCACAGCAGGGCGGGCTGCCACACGAAGGCGTCGTGGCGCACGGCCAGCGCCGTGGCGGCCATGACGGGGAGCAGGGCGGCGGTGAGGGTCTTGGGCCGCGCGGCGAGGAGCCAGCGGTGGCGGGGAACGGCGGGACGGTTCAAGGCTCTTTGATGTAGGTGAACAGTTGGGCGAGCGAGGCGGGGTCTTTCCAGCTCCACCACTTGTCGTTCATCAGGCGCTTGAAGGCGTTCTTCATCTCGGGCTTGACGAAGGGCTTGAAGGCGGTCTGGTTGGCGGGGATGATTTGTCCGCGGATGTTGAAGTAGTATTTATCCTGCAGGGGGAAGCCGTTTTTCATGCTGTAGTCGGTGGACATGGCCTCGGCGAAGCGGGCGGCCAACTGCCCGTCACCGATGTCGCTCAGGACGTTCTCGCTGCCGGCGCACTCGCGGGCTACCTGCGACATGTTGATGGTGGTGACGCAGAGCAGGTAACAGTAGTCCTTTTCGGCCACCACGCGGGCCATCTGCTTGTCGTTGACTTTCATGTAGTGGATGCTGTCGAACTCGACGCCGAGAACGTTGGCCACATAGGCTTCGAGGATGGTGTCGCCGCGCATGAAGCACAGCGTACTGTTTTTCAGCAGGATGTTGGCCTTGGCCTTGACGCTGCGGCCGAAGGGCTGCAGGACCTTGGCCTCGACAAACTCGGGGTTGGCGAAGACGGACTTGGTACGGCGGGTCTCCACCTGCTGCTGGGCGGCGGCGGGCCAGAGCATAACTGTGACGAGCCATGCCAGAAGCGTGAAACGTAGGGATTTCATCGTACTTATGATTGGTGGTGGGAATGGGGTTAACTGTGTTTGACAAACTTGACGCAGGCCCAGTCGTCCATGTGGCGGCTATCCACGAGGGTGAGCCCCAGACGCTCGGCCTCGGCCCGGATGGCGGGGATATCGGCGGTGTAGAAGCCGCTGGTGTAGAGCGTGGCGCCGTCTTTCATACGGGGCACGTAGAGGTGCATGTCGCGGACGAGGATGTTGCGGTTGATGTTGGCGATAATGAGGTCGAAGGGCCCCTTGTCGGCCAGGCAACCGGCGTCGCCCAGATGGACGTCGATACCGTCGATGTGGTTGAGGGCGATGTTCTCGAGCGAGTTTTTCACGCACCACTCGTCGTAATCGACGGCGACGCAGTGGCGGGCGCCGCGCATACGGGCCAGGATGGCCAGGATGCTGGTGCCGCAGCCCATGTCGAGGACGTCGAGGCCCTCCATGGGGTCTTCGAGGATGCGGGAGATCATCTGCGAGGTGGTGGCGTGGTGGCCCGTGCCGAACGACATCTGGGGGTTGATGAGGATGTTATACTCGGCCTTGGGCACGTCCTTGTGGAAGGTGCCGGCGATGACGCAGCGGCCATCGACGGTGAGGGGCTGGAAGTAGTTTTTCTCCCACTCCTCGTTCCAGTCTTTGTCCTCGGCATCGGTGGCGGTGTAGGCAATGGTGACGCCGGGCAGGGGGAAGTCGGCCAGCAGGGCATCGACGGCGGCGGCATCGTCGGCCGCGGTGGGGATATAGGCCAGCAGGCGGTCGTCGCTGCCCTCGGCGGTGATGACGGGGGCTTCGGGGTCGTCGGTGCGCCGGGCTGTGGGCAGGTCCAGGGCGCCGGGATGCACGAAACTGTCGAAGCCGATACCGGCCAACAGGTCGGCGAGGATGTCCTGCGCAGCCTCGGTGGCGGGCGTCAGGACGAAGGTATATTCGCGGTATTTCATGGGCGGGGGATATGGGGATAGGCTCCGGATCTTCCGGGCTCTCCGGGCTTTCCGGAAATCCCCGCGCGCCTAAACGCAACGTATGCGCCAGGCGGCGGGATAGAGGTTGTTGGCGCGGGCCCCGAGGTTGTTGACGAAGCCCAGCGGCAGCCCTTCATAGGCCACCACCACATAGCCGCGTGGCGTGCCCTCGGGCAGGGTGAGGGCCTCGCGGCGCAGGTAGGCCAAGGCATCGTCGCGACCTAAGGCCACGCGGGGGAAGGCATCGGCGCGCAGGGCGGCCGCGAGGGCCAGGGCATGGGCGGGGACCATCTTGCGGCCTTTCTCTTCGGCCAGTTCAGTGCCGACGGCCAGGGTACGCACGTTCTGTGCGATGCGCTGCGCATCGTCGGCCATGCTCTCGGGGATGGCGGCCAGATGGACGTCGTCGGTGCGCAGGATGCGGTAGGCCGACGCGTTGTCGAGCCATGGCGCCACGTTCTTGGCGCCCTGTACGGCGGCGCTGCCACTGCGTCCCCGGTCCTTGCCGCGACTCTTGCCGCGTCGGGTTGCCGGCGTCTCGGCGGTCTTGCGCAGCAGGGCCATGAAGAAGCCCTCGCCGCGTGTGCGGTGGGGCAGGAAGCGGCATACGGGCAGACCGCGGCCGCTGACGTCGCCGGTGATGCCCCAGGCGGCATCGGCGGCGATGGGCAGCACCTCGGCGCCCAGCGTGCGGCATATCCAGTCCACGTTGTCCTCGTTCTCGAGGCTGTTGAAGGTGCAGGTGCTATAGACCAGGCAACCGCCGGTGCGCAGGGCGGGCCAGATGTCGGCGATGATGGCGCGCTGGCGTTCGGCACAGAGGGCGGGGCTGTCGGCGCTCCATTCGCTGCGGGCGTCGTGGTCTTTGCGGAACATGCCCTCGCCGGAGCAGGGCACGTCGGCGGCGACGACGTCGAAGAGGCCGGCCAGCGGGGCGAAGGCCTCGGGATAGGCTTGGGTGACGACGATGGCGGAGTGGCCCCATTTCTCGATGTTCTCGCGGAGTATCTGTGCGCGCTGCCCGATGGGCTCGTTGGCCACGAGCAGACAGTCGTCGGGGAGCACTGCGCGCCACAGCGTCGATTTGCCGCCGGGGGCGGCACATAGGTCGAGGACGCGGCGCGGCGCCTCGGGCAGGGCTTTGGCGGCCAGGGCGATGGCCATGGATGCGGCTTCCTGCACGTAGTAGGCGCCGGCATGGAGCAGGGGGTCGCCGGTGAAGCGCGGGCGGCAGACCAGATAGCGGCCGCTGTCGGCACACCAGGGCACGGTGCCGTCGGCCGCGGCGGGTAGCGCCGCAGCGGCCTTCTGCGCATTGAGGCGCAGGCTGACGGGCGGTGTGCCGTCGAGGGCGGCACAGAGGGCGGTGGCCTCGGCATCGCCCAGCAGCGCATGGACTTGCCGCACGAAGGCGGCGGGCAGGGGAACGGCCGGGGCGGCCGACTGTGGAGCGGTGGTCTGCATAGTGTGGCAAAGGTAGTACTTTATTTTCAATTAGGACGGACGGTGGCGCCTCGGGTCGGCCCTTTAACATATCTAAAGATTGCCCTCAAAGACGGCCTCGCGTGTCGTCCAAACAGGGCAAACGACGGGTAAACGGCTGACATTCCTTTATTATTAGGCCGACAAGGGCGGCCAACTGCAAACAATTGTTTACCTTTGCAGAGGTTTAGCCATGCGCGCCCCACGTACCGAGGGGACGGACGCCGGGCTATGGTCAGCCTGCCTGAGACAATCATCAAAACAAACTATATGGAATCCCTAATCAAAATCGTCAACGACCCTGCTTCGATTGCCCATCTGATGGTAATCTACGCCCTGGTCATCAGCCTGGGTGTGAAGTTGGGCAAAATCAAGTTTGGAGGCATCGCCCTGGGCGTGACCTTCGTGCTGTTCGTCGGCATCCTGGTGGGACACATCTACAACACGTGGATTGCTGACGCCACGGGTGCGCCCATCAACCATGCGGGGCAGAAGGCGCTCATCGACTTCGTCAAGGAGTTTGGCCTTATCCTCTTCGTCTATTGCATTGGCCTACAGGTGGGCCCGGGCTTCTTCGCCACCTTCAAGAAGGGCGGTGTGGGCATGAACATGATTGCCGTGGGCATCGTGGCGCTCAACGTCCTGGTGATGCTGGGCCTCTGGTTCCTCTGCTACGACCAGAACAACAACACCATCGCCATGATGGTGGGCACGATGTATGGTGCCGTAACGAACACGCCGGGTCTTGGCGCCGCCAACTCGGTGGTCAACAGCGGACAGTACACCTTTGACGGCGGCGTGCCCGACCTGGCGTCGAGCTACGCCTGCGCCTATCCCCTTGGCGTCGTGGGCATCATCCTGGCCACCATCGTCATCCGCTATCTCTGCAACATCCACCTGGAGAAGGAGCAGGAGAAAATTCGTCTGGAGCAGGAAAGCAACCCGCACGCTACGCCCAAGCACCTCATCCTGAAGGTGACGAACAAGGCCGTCCTGGGACGCTCGCTGCAGGACCTCCACTCGTTCCTCAAGCGCGAATTTATCGTGTCGCGCTGCTTCAAGGACGGCGAGATGTTCGTGCCGACGGGCAAGACGATGCTCGAGATTGGCATGGAGATTCACCTGGTCTGCGCCGAGGACGAGGCCGACAGCATCACGTCGCTCATCGGCGAACAGGTGGACCGCGAATGGACGCCGAACGTGCAGGAGGCTAAGTACGTGTCGCGCCGACTGGTCATCACCAAGGACGAAATCAACGGCAAGACCTTCGGCCAGCTCCACTTCAACTCCATCTACGGCGTCAACGTCACCCGCGTCACCCGTAACGGCATGGAGCTCTTCGCCGACCGCAACCTCCGCCTGCAGGTGGGCGACCGCCTGCTCGTGACGGGCCGCGAAGAGAACGTGGAGCAGGTGAAGAACGCCATCGGCGACAGCGTCAAGCGCCTGGACCACCCCAACGTGGGCGCCATCTTCTTCGGCATCATGCTGGGCGTCATCGTGGGTCAGATCAACTTTGGCGCGGGCATGAAACTGGGTCTGGCGGGCGGTCCGCTCGTCGTGGCCATCCTCATGGGCGCCTTCGGCTACCGCTTCGGCATCAACACCTACACCTCGACGGGTGCCAACCTCATGCTCCGCGAAGTGGGTCTGCTGCTCTTCCTCTCGAGCGTCGGCATTCAGGCTGGCGCCAAATTCTGGGACACCATCTGCGCCGGCGGCTACCACTACGTATGGCAGGGCTTCCTCATCACCGTCATCCCCATCCTCATCATGGGCGTCATCGCGCGCAAGTTGCTCAAGTTGAACTACTTCACGCTGATGGGTCTCATCGCAGGCTCGAACACCGACCCCCCTGCACTGGCCTTCGCCAACCAGACGGCCGGCAACGACGCTCCTGCCGTGGGCTACAGCACGGTCTATCCTCTGGCCATGTTCCTGCGTATCGTCATGGCGCAGGTCGTACTGCTCATCTTCCTGAGTTGACAACGGCCGCACCGGCGGCCACACATCATATTCCGCAAGGGCCGCCCTCGCATCTGTATGCGGGGACGGCCCTTGTGCTTTTCTTCCTCTCCCCCACTCTCTCCCCCACACTTCCACGATGACGCAATCGCAATCTCTCAAAGAAAAGACGGCGAAAGGCCTCCTGTGGGGAGGCATCAGCAACGGCGGACAGCAGGTGCTCAACCTGGTGTTCGGCATCTTCCTGGCACGCCAACTCAGCGCGGCCGACTACGGTATGGTGGGCATGCTCACCATCTTCGGCCTGCTGGCCACGGCGCTGCAGGAGAGCGGCTTCATATCGGCGCTCAACCGCAAGAAGGACGTCACGCAGGCCGACTATAACGCCGTCTTCTGGTTCAATATCCTCTGCGCCGGCACGCTCTACATCCTGCTGGCGGCAGCCGCACCACTCATCGCCGACTTCTACCACGACCCTCGCCTCATCCCTCTGGCGCGCCTGACGTTCCTCAGTTTCCTCATCGCGTCGTTCGGCACAACGCCGCGCGCCTACCTCTTCCGCCACATGATGGTCAAGCAGAGCGCCGCCATGCAGCTGGCGGCCATCTTCGTCAGCGGCGTGACGGGCGTCACCCTGGCCTACTGCGGCTTCGCCTACTGGGGACTGGCCATCCAGAACATCGTCTATTGCCTGCTCACCACGGTCTTCGCCTGGTGGATGTCGGGCTGGCGCCCCACCCTGCGCATCGACCTGCGCCCGCTGCGGGGCATGATTGGCTTCAGTTCGCGCCTGCTCATCACCAATGTGTTCACGGGTATCAACAACAATATCTTCTCCATCTTCTTCGGCCGCTTCTATGGCGACCGCCAGGTGGGCCTCTACACGCAGGCCAACAAATGGACGGGCCAAGGCTACAGTTTCCTCATCGGTATGCTTTGGGGCGTGACGCAGCCTGCCTTCGCCCGTCTGACGGACGACGTGGAGCGCCAGCGCCGCGTATTCCGCAAGATGCTGCGCTTCGTGGCCTTCGTGTCGTGCCCCGCGCTCTTCGGCCTGGCCCTCATCGCGCCGGAGTTTATCACCATCCTCATCACCGAGAAGTGGCGCGACAGCATCCCCCTCATGCAGATGCTCTGCGTGGGCGGCGCCTTCATCCCCATCGCCACGTTCTATAGCAACTACATCGTGAGCCAGGGCCGCAGCCAGTGGTTCATGTTCATCACCATCGCGCTGTGCGTGGCGCAGACGCTGTCGGCCGTGCTGCTGCGCACGGAGGGCGTGACGGCGATGGTGGTGGTCTATGTGGCGCTGGGCATCCTGTGGGTCCCCGTGTGGCATTTCTTCGTGCGCCGCCTCATCGGCATCACCTTCCGCCAGGCGCTGGCGGACATCCTGCCCTTCGTCGTGACGGCGGGCACGGCGGCGGGCGTCGCCTGGCTGGTGGCGCAGCCCGTGACGGACCTCTACCTCTCGCTCATCGTCAAGGCGGCGGTGGCCGTAGCGGTCTATGTGGCCTTCATGCTCCTCTTCCGCGTCGTCGTCTTCCGCGAGAGCGTGCAGTACCTCGCCGGCGTGCTGAGGGGAAAAAGATAATCTATATCATCTTCGTTGTCGAGCATCATCAAAAATTGCACACCGTGCACAAAACGTGAGTTTTGTGGTCAAAAACCTTGACATCCGCCACCCGTGAAATAGGCGCCGAAGAGCGCGGCGACGGGCGGAACCCGCACGCGGCGCGCACGGTTTGGGCGAGAGAAATTCCTGTTTGGGCGACAGAAAATCCTGTCGCCCAAACAGTGACTCCCGCATCGCGCACTCTGCAATGCGTTGGCAAGGGGATTTTTCGGGGCGAGGAGAAGGATTTTTTAATAGAATTAACTAACAGAAGGTCAAGCCCCGTTCTGCCGTACCTTATATTGTCAAAACTGAGCGCGCCATGCTTGCGTTATTTTCGGCCGCGAGGATGGCGGTGGATTTCGCGGGCAGTTTCGCGGCGAAAAAAGGCTTTTCGGCGCATTGCACACTATAAGCAGCGTCAATGAATAGACAACAACGGGAACAGCCTGTACAATGATGCAAGTTGTTCCCGTTGTTTTAGTTGTCGTGTTTTTATTAGACGACAACGGGGACAACTTATACAACATTGTCTGTTGTCCCCGTTGTTTTGGTTGTCGTGTTTTTTTTAGACGACAACGGGGACAACTTATACAACATTGTCTGTTGTCTCCGTTGTTTTAGCCCAACTTCAACGCTCATCAACCGTTATTATTTTACATGTCATGCAGTTGCGTTTTGAAAAATTTCGCGTGGGTACTACAGATTTTTCAGAGAGGGGGGCGGATTGGAGGATTGAATGTGATAGCGCCTGAAGGGCA
>JALEZQ010000001.1 GCA_022772475.1 Bacteroidales bacterium
CCTTGCTGTAGTGCCGCAACTCAGACAGCAGACGCGGCTTGAATGCAATGCTTGCTTTCATACGTTTACGAAGAATGGCTTTGTGTGAACGTTTCTAAAAATTATGCTGCAAAGGTAAGAAATAGTCGCCGATTGCTGACGCCTGTCTTCACACTAACTCACTTTTTGTGCAAAAGGCTACGCCGATTGTCACCTGCACCTGCCAAACCACCCGAAATGAGCCCCGGGCGGCCCCTCGCAAGGCGGCGACGGACCGTCCACGGCCGCCACGGCCACGCCCGTCTCAAAAAAAAATAAGCCCCGTTTGCAGATTACCCGCTTTTACGTATATTTGCAAACGATAATGGCGGCATAGGCCCGGCGACCGGCATCGCAGTCACCCCCATGCCGCCCCACACATTCTCACACCCCAATCCCTATGATCGACGTAAAGAAATGCCTCGCCGACTGCGAGGAAAAAATGGAGATGAGCGTGCTCCATCTCGAGGAAACCCTGTCGCACATCCGCGCCGGCAAGGCCAACGTGCATATCCTCGACGAAATACGTGTCAACAACTACGGCGTGCCCTCGCCCCTCAACAACGTGGCCGCCATCACCACCCCCGACGCCCGCACCATCGCCATCAAGCCCTGGGACAAGAAGATGTTTCCCGTCATTGAGAAGGCCATCATCGACAGCAACGTCGGCATCATGCCCGAAAACAACGGCGAGGTGATCCGCCTGGGCATCCCGCCCCTCACCGAGGAGCGCCGCCGCGACCTGACCAAGCAGTGCAACCGCGAGGCCGAGGAAGCCAAGGTGGCCATCCGCAACGCCCGCCGCGACGGCATCGACAAACTCAAGAAGGCCATCAAGGACGGCCTCTCCGAAGACGTGGAGAAGGATGCCGAGGCTGACCTGCAGAAAATCCACGACAAGCAGGTCAAGAAGGTCGAGGAACTGCTGGCGCAGAAGAACAAAGAAATCATGACCGTCTGAGCCTGTGGCACAGCACAAGGACGACCAATCCACGCTGCACGGCATCGTCGTGCGCAACACCGGCAGTGCCTATATCGTGCGCACCGACGACGGGCGCGAGGTGGAGTGTCGCGTCAAGGGCAACTTTCGCCTGCGCGGCATACGCTCCACCAACCCCGTGGCCGTCGGTGACGGTGTCACCCTGCGCCAACAGCAGGGCGCACACCATCAGGCCGACGCTCAGGCTGCCGCCACGCAGACCCTCTTCATCACCGAGATAGACGAGCGCCGCAACTATATCGTGCGCAAGGCCTCCAACCTGTCGAAGCAGAGCCATATCCTCGCCGCCAACATCGACCTGGCCCTCCTCGTCGTCACCGTGGCGCGGCCGCAGACCACGACCACCTTCATCGACCGCTTCCTGGCCACCGCCGAGGCCTACCGCGTGCCCGCGGCCCTCGTCATCAACAAGATGGACCAGTTGACGGACGACGAACGGCAGGAGGCCGACTATCTCGGCCACATCTACGGCGCTATAGGCTACCCCGTCTTCATGGTCAGCGCCCTCACCGGCGACGGGCTCGACGCCCTCCGGACGGCCATGCAGGGGCAGACCTCCCTGCTGGCGGGCCACTCCGGCGTGGGCAAATCGACGCTGATCAACCGCTTCGTGCCCGACGCCCATGCCCGCACGGCCGGCATCTCCGATGCCCACGGCACAGGGATGCACACCACGACCTTCAGCGAACTATACACCCTGCCCGAAGGCGGCGCCCTCATCGACATCCCCGGCATCAAGGGCTTCGGCACGTTCAATATGGAGCGCGAAGAGGTGGCCCACTTCTTCCGCGACATCTTCGCCCTCTCCGCCGACTGCCGTTTCAACAACTGCACGCACACCCACGAACCCGGCTGCGCCGTGCTCCGGGCCCTCGAAGACCACCGCCTGGCGCCCTCGCGCTACGCCTCCTACCTCTCGATGCTCGACGACAAGGACGAGTCGAAATACCGCGAAGCCTTCTGAGCGGCCCCATTTCGCGGCTCTGTTCTCACCAACCCACCGCAACACCCTCCGCCCCATGCTGTCCGTCATTATCACCCTCACCATCCTGGCCCTCCTCCTTATGGCCATCGAGGTGTTCCTCGTTCCCGGCTTCGGGCTGCCCGGCATCGCCGGCGTCGCCTGCATGGTGGCCGTCAACGTGCTCACCGCCTGCACCTATGGCCTGTGGGCCTCGCTGCTGAGCCTCGCCCTCTCTATCGTTCTCATCGTGTTGGCCATGTGGTGGGCAGCGCGCTCGAAGACCCTCGAACGCCTCTCACTTCACGCCGAGATACGCTCCACCTCCGCCAATGCCGACCAGCTCGCCGTCGTCGTCGGCGAGCGTGGCGTGGCCCTGACCCGTCTGGCCCTCATCGGCAACGCGCAGATTGGCGGACGCACCGTCGAGGTCAAGAGCGAAGGCGGATTCATCGAAGAGGGTACGCCCCTCGTCGTCACCCGCGTCGATACCGCGCAGGTCATGGTGCGCCCGGCATAGGCACGTTCCGCGCAGAGTAAGACTATCACACCTAATTAATAATAAGCAAAGCAACAGCAAACCTTATGGCAAAATCTACCTTTGTCCAAGACTTCAAGGCCTTCGCCATGCGCGGCAACGTGCTCGATATGGCAGTCGGTGTCATCATCGGCGGCGCCTTCGGTAAAATTGTCTCCTCCCTCGTGGCCGACATCATCATGCCACTCATAGGCTGCGTCGTAGGCGGCGTCGATTTCACGAAGTTGAGCGTCACCCTCAAGGAAGCCGTCGGCGAAGAGCCCGCCGTGCTCTTCAACTACGGCAACTTCCTGCAGAACCTCTTCGACTTTATCATCATCGCCTTCTCCATCTTCATCTTCATCCGCCTCATCTCCAGGTTCCACCGCAAGCAGGAGGAGAAGCCCGCTGAGCCCGCTGCGCCTCCCGCACCCAGCAAGGAAGAGCAACTTCTCACGGAGATCCGCGATCTGCTCAAGGAAAAGAAATAAGTTGCACGGCCTCGCTTCTTACCAGCAGGCCCATAATCACCACGAGGCTGTGTCAAAATTGGCGCAGCCTTTTTTTATAATAGTAACTTTGTAAACGAATTAAAGAAAAGTATGGTTAAGAACACAAAGATACAAGTGGTTGATAACTTGACGGATAATTTTCGAGGTTATGCGGCATTGCTTCGCAAAATCAAACAACGGGTACTGCTTGCCCAGCAACGAGTAATTTATGCCGCTAACGAAGAAATGCTTCGGATGTATTGGGACGTTGGCGAAATGTTACAGCAAAGCCAAGATGCTGACGGTTGGGGCAAGAAAACCTTGCAACGGTTGGCTGTGGATTTGAAGAATGATTATTCCGAGATAAGGGGTTTTTCTGTACGCAATATGCAGTGCATGATACAGTTTTTTAACGAATATAATCAGGAACTTACGATGGTGAAAGGGGGTGTTTTTCCAATTACGCAACCAGTGGTTGCGCAATTAGGTCAGCATGGAGATTAGGAATTTGGAGTACACCGATTTTGAAGTCCTCTTTCACGGCTTTGAAAAAGCATTTGCCGATTACGAGATACGCTTTGAAAAAAATGAGGTGCGCGCTATGCTCAAACGGTGCGGATATAATCCACAATTATCATTTGCCGCCTTTGATAATGGCGAAATCGTAGCATTACCTTGAACGGAACAGGAACATTCAATGGTGTTCCTACGTGGCGTTTAGTCGCGTTATGGTCCGCTTCTTTTTGCCCACCCCGAAGGTATCATGGCCGTGGGCTTACCACATGTTTTTGGGAAACGCAAGCGGCGCATTTGATTTTCTTTTCGTAACTTTGCCCCTGCGGCAGACTTCCCGCACAACCATCATCCGTTAAGGCACTTTTCCCAATATGGCCCCAATACCCAAATCTCCCGTACAAGTGCGGCAGACCGTCATACAGGCTGCCACGCAATATATCAAAGAACACGGATTGCGCTCGTTCACGATGGACGAACTGGCGCATAACCTGCGTATGTCCAAACGCACGCTCTATCAGGTGTTTAGTGATAAGGAAGACCTTGTGTTCCACTGTTTTGAAGCAGAGAACAAGGTGCGTGCCGAGCGCGTGGCGGAGATAATGGCCGGTTCGGAAGACGTGCTCGACGTCATGCTCAAGGTCGTGGCCTATGAGATGCAGAAGTTTGGCGACATGCGGCCCGCCACCATCGAGGAATTGCAGAAGTTTCCCAAGGTTGTGGCCCTGCTCGAGAAGCAGCGTCGCGAGCAATCGACGCAGGGGGCACAATTTTTCGAGAAGGGCGTAGAGCAGGGACTTTTCCTCAAGGGCATTGACTACACCATCGTCGATTCCATAATGCGCAATATGATTCGCAACGCCATGTACGAGGATACGATGCGGGAAGTCAGTTTTAACCACATTTTTCGCCACGCCGCCCTTATCTACCTCCGCGGCTGCGCTACCCCCAAGGGCATAGAGCGTATCGACGCCTTCCTGAGTGCGTTGCCCCAATGATTATACACGACAACCAACACAACGGGAACAACTTTGCTTGTTGTACAAGTTGTTCCCGTTGTCGTCTTAAAATATACACGACAACCAACACAACAAGAACAACATTCTTGGTTGTACAAGTTGTTCCCGTTGTCGTCCCAAAAATATACACGACAACCAAAACAACGGAGACCACATACTTTGTTGTATAAGTTGTTCCCGTTGTCGTCCTAAAAATATAACACGACAACCAAAACAACGGGGACAACATACTTTGTTGTATAAGTTGTTCAAGTTGTCGTCCTAAAAATATAATACGACAACCAACACAACGGAGACCACATACTTTGTTGTATAAGTTGTTCCCGTTGTCGTCCTAAAATATAACACGACAACCAACACAACGGGGACAACTTTGCTTGTTGTATAAGTTGTTCCCGTTGTCGTCCTAAAAATATAACACGACAACCAGAACAACGGAGACCACATACTTTGTTGTATAAGTTGTTCAAGTTGTCGTCCTAAATATAACACGACAACCAAAGCAACGGGGACAACTTTCTTGGTTGTACAAGTTGTTCCCGTTGTCGTCCTAAAAATATAATACGACAACCAGAACAACGGAGACGACATACTTTGTTGTATAAGTTGTTCCAGTTGTCGTCCTAAAAATATAACACGACAACCAAAACAACGGGGACAACTTTCTTTGTTGTATAAGTTGTTCAAGTTGTCGTCCTAAAAAATGTACGACAACCAGAACAACGGGGACAACGTGTGTTGTTGTATGAGCAAGTCCGTTCGGGTTTACCCCTGTTTCACCGCGTTGTAGCACTGGCGGCACAGCGGCTCGTATTCCAGCTTCTCCCCCAGCATCACGCGGCTGCTGCCCTCCACGATACGGTGAGAGACGTATGCCAGTGCGCCGCAACGCACGCAGATGGCATGCACCTTCGTCACCTCCTCCGCGATGGCACAGAGCGCCGGCATCGGTCCGAACGGTCGGCCCTGATAGTCCATGTCCAGTCCGGCGACAATCACCCGCTTACCACTGTCCGCCAGCGTATTGCATACCTCCACCAGACTGTCGCCAAAAAACTGTGCCTCGTCGATGCCCACTACGTCAGCCGCGTCGGCCAGCGGCAGGATGTCCGCCGCATCCGCCACCGGGCGCGAGGGGATGGCATTTGCGTCGTGCGAAACCACCTGTACGTCACTGTAGCGCGTGTCGATGGCCGGTTTGAAAATCTCCACCCGCTGGTGCGCAATCGTCGCGCGCCGCAGACGGCGGATCAGTTCTTCCGTCTTACCCGAAAACATCGAGCCGCATACCACCTCGATGTGGCCGCGGCGCAGGAAATCCTCCTGAAAAGTATGTGTCATGATAGAGTTGCTATGTGAGAAATATGCCTTGTCGGTCCGTCGGGAGCCCCAATGCACATGCTTACGTGTTCCTGTCAGGAAGATATGCCCGTACATGAGGGATGTGCAGCCCAAGACCGTCGCAAAGGTAACGATAAAAGGTATGCTGCGAAGCGGGAACGGGCAATACAAAGAAAATCACGGGAATTTTGCAAAAAATCTTCACAATTATTTGCCATGTGGGCAATAATGAGTAAATTTGCACGCTGAAAAGTAGGAAACGCAAGATAACTGCTTTGTATTGAGGCGCGAAGCCTCTAAGGTTAGCATTAACCCCTCCGCCCCGAGCGCCTGCAGCGTCTGGGCTACGGAATAAGAAGAAATCATAACTCATATTTTTATAATAAAGACTGAAATGCCAGGATTATTAGGAAAGAAAATCGGAATGACATCCGTTTTCAGTGCCGACGGCAAGAATGTGCCGTGCACTGTGATTGAAGTAGGTCCTTGTGTGGTAACTCAGATCAAGAGCGTAGAAAAAGATGGTTACGCTGCCGTACAGGTAGGTTACCAGGACGCCAAAGAAAAGAACGTCAGCGCTCCCCTCCTGGGCCACTTCAAGAAAGCCGGCGTAACCCCCAAGCGCCATTTGGCTGAGTTTTCGGGTTTTGACAAGGAACTCAACCTGGGCGACACCCTCACCGTTGACCTCTTTGCAGATGCAGAGTATGTTGACGTGATTGGTACCTCTAAGGGTAAGGGCTTCCAGGGCGTTGTGAAGCGTCACGGCTTCGGTGGTGTAGGTCAGAGCACGCACGGTCAGGACGACCGTCTGCGTAAGCCCGGTTCGATCGGTGCCTGTTCTTACCCCGCCAAGGTTTTCAAGGGTCTGCGCATGGCCGGCCGTATGGGCGGTGACCGCGTGACCACGCAAAACCTCAGAGTATTAAAGGTTATTCCCGAACACAACCTCCTCCTTATCAAGGGGTCTGTGGCCGGCTGCAAAGGTTCAATCGTAATCATTGAAAAGTAATGGAAATCAGCGTATATAATATTAAGGGAGAAGACACCGGTCGTAAGGTGGTTCTCAACGATGACGTGTTTGCCATTGAGCCCAACGACCACGCTATCTACCTCGATGTGAAGCACTACCTCGCCGCACAGCGCCAAGGTACCGCCAAAGCTAAGGAGCGCAGCGAAATGAGCGGCTCTACCCGCAAGCTCGGTCGTCAGAAGGGTGGCGGCGGTGCACGTCGCGGTGATATCAACTCGCCCGTACTCGTTGGCGGTGCCCGCGTATTCGGTCCCCGTCCCCGCAACTACAGTTTCAAGCTCAACAAGAAGGTAAAGAGCCTCGCACGCCGCAGTGCCCTGACCTACAAGGCTCAGGAGAACGCCCTCGTCGTAGTGGAAGATTTCACCTTCGAAGCCCCCAAGACCAAGTCGTTCGTTGACGTGGTGAACAACCTCAAGGTCAGCGACAAGAAGGTGCTCATGGTGCTCCCCGGCGCCGACAAGAACGTCTATCTCTCGGCTCGCAACCTGCCCTGCGCCAAGGTGGCCATCGCTTCCGACATCAACACCTACGGTGTGCTCGACGCCGGCGTTATGGTAGTTACCGAAAGCGCCCTCAACCAAATCGAAGCTGTATTGACCAAATAATAAACACAGGTAAACAAATGGCATTCATTATCAAACCTCTCGTTACTGAGAAAGTAACGGCTCAGACGGAAAAGAATAACGTTTACTGCTTCGTGGTAAAACCCCAGGCCAACAAACAGCAGATTCAGGAAGAAGTTGAAGCCCTCTACAACGTCAGCGTTGTAAGCGTCAACACCGTCAACTACGCCGGCAAGAACAAGAGCCGCTATACCAAGGCTGGTCTGCTGCGCGGCAAAACCAATGCCTTCAAGAAGGCCTACGTAACCCTCAAGAAGGGCGACGTCATTGATTTCTATAGCAATATCTAAATAAAAGATGGCAGTACGTAAATTCAAGCCCACAACACCGGGGCAAAGACACAAGGTTATAGGTACGTTCGAAGAAATTACTGCATCCGTACCTGAGAAATCTCTCGTTTGCGGCAAAGGTGCAACCGGCGGTCGCAACCATGTCGGCAAGATGACGGTGCGCTACCGTGGCGGCGGCCACAAGCGTCGCTTCCGCTTCATCGACTTCAAAAGAGAGAAAGACGGTGTTCCCGCTATCGTGAAAACCATCGAGTACGACCCCAACCGCTCGGCTCGTATCGCTCTGCTTTTCTACGCTGACGGTGAAAAACGTTACATTATCGCTCCCAACGGCCTCAAGGTGGGCATGGAGCTGCTCTCCGGCGCCGATGCTGCACCCGAAATCGGCAACACGCTGCCCCTGAGCGCCATCCCCGTGGGTACCGTTATCCACAACATCGAGCTCCGTCCCGGACAGGGCGCCATCCTCGTTCGTTCGGCCGGCAACTTCGCCCAGCTCACCTCGCGTGAAGGCGACTACTGCGTTATCAAGCTCCCCTCGGGCGAAACACGCAAAATCCTTTCTGCCTGCAAAGCTACGGTAGGTAGCGTCGGTAACTCCGATCACGCCCTCGAAAGCTCCGGTAAGGCCGGACGTTCGCGCTGGCTCGGCCGCCGTCCTCACAACCGTGGTGTTGTCATGAACCCCCACGATCACCCGATGGGTGGTGGTGAAGGCCGTCAGTCTGGTGGTCATCCCCGTTCGCGTACTGGTCTCTACGCTAAGGGTCTCAAGACAAGAGCCCCCAAGAAGCAGTCGAACAAGTACATTATTGAAAGACGTAAAAAGTAAAAACCTCTTAAAAGAACAGATCACCTATGAGTCGTTCATTGAAAAAAGGTCCGTACATCGCTGTTTCCCTCGAAAAGAAAATTCTTGCCATGAACGAGAGCGGCAAGAAGAGCGTAGTCAAGACTTGGGCTCGCGCCTCCATGATTTCGCCCGATTTCGTCGGACACACCGTGGCTGTACACAACGGAAACAAGTTCATCCCCGTGTACGTGACCGAAAATATGGTAGGACACAAGCTCGGCGAGTTCGCACCCACACGCAAGTTCGGCGGACACGCAGGCAACAAGAAAAAGTAACCCAAGGGTTCAATAGATAATAAAACAAGACACAATATAAATGGGAGCAAGAAAAAGATTAGCGGCTGCCGCACGTAAGGAAGCCCGCAAGACCCAGTACTTTGCCAAACTGCGAAACGTTCCCTCCTCCCCCCGCAAGATGCGCTACGTCGTTGACCTCGTGCGCGGCATGGAGGTGAACCGTGCCCTCGGTACGCTCCGTTTCTCTAAGAAGGCCGCCAGCGCCGACGTAGAAAAGGTGCTCCGCTCGGCCATCGCCAACTGGGAACAGAAAAACGACCGCAAAGCCGAAGACGGCGAATTGTTCATCACCAAGATTTTCGTTGACGAAGGCGTCACCCTCAAGCGCATGCGCCCCGCACCTCAGGGCCGCGGCTACCGCATCCGCAAGCGCTCGAATCACGTCACCATCTTCGTGGACACCAAAAACTAATGATTAATTGATTAAGTATGGGACAAAAAGTCAATCCTATAAGTAACCGTCTCGGCATCATCCGCGGCTGGGATTCCAACTGGTATGGTGGTTCCAACTTCGGAGACAACATTCTTGAGGACAGCAAAATCCGCAAGTACCTCGATGCACGCCTTGCCAAGGCCAGCGTTTCGCGCATCGTCATCGAACGTACCCCCAAACTCATCACGATTACCGTTTGCACCTCGCGCCCGGGCCTCATCATTGGTAAAGGTGGTCAGGAAGTGGACAAGCTCAAGGAAGAGCTCAAAAAGGTCACCGACAAGGACGTTCAGATCAACATCTTTGAGGTGAAGCGCCCCGACCTCGACGCCAACATCGTCGGCAAGAACATCGCTCGCCAGCTCGAAGGCAAGATTGCCTATCGCCGTGCCGTCAAGCTCGCCATCGCCAACGCCATGCACGCCGGTGCAGAAGGTATCAAGGTGCAGATTTGCGGACGTCTGAACGGCGCCGAAATGGCACGCAAGGAAATGTACAAGGAAGGCCGTACGCCCCTCCACACCTTCCGCGCCGACATCGACTACTGCCAGACCGAAGCACTCACCAAGGTAGGTATCCTCGGTATCAAGGTGTGGATCTGCCGCGGCGAAGTGTATGGCAAGCGTGACCTCGCACCCAACTTCACCCCCGAGAAGGAAACCGGTCGCAACTTCGGCAATGGTGGCAATAACCGCCGCTTCCGCCAAAAGAGAAACAACAACCGCTAATCACACAAGAGTTAGAGTATTATGCTTCAACCGAAAAGAACCAAATACAGAAGACCGCAAAAAGGACGCTGCAAAGGCAACGCCCAGCGCGGCAACCAACTCGCCTTCGGCAGCTTCGGCATCAAGAGCCTCGATACACACTGGCTCACCGGACGCCAGATCGAAGCCGCACGTATCGCCATGACGCGCTACATGCAGCGTGAAGGCCAGAGCTGGATTCGCATCTTCCCCGACAAACCCATCACCAAGAAGCCTGCTGACGTGCGTATGGGTAAGGGTAAGGGTGACCCCGTAGGCTACGTGTTCCCCATTACCCCCGGACGCATCATCTTCGAAATCGAAGGCGTGCCCTTCGCAGTGGCTAAAGAAGCCCTCCGCCTGGCTGCCCAGAAACTTCCTGTCACCACCAAATTCGTTGTCCGTCACGACTACGACCAAAACGCTTGATTATGAAGATCGCAGAAATTAGAGAGATTCCCGCAAACGAGCTGGCTGAACGCTGCGAAGCCGAGGTGGCCAAGTACCAGCAGATGCTCCTCAACCACAGCATCTCGCCCATGCAGAATCATGCCGAAATCAAAGCCACGCGCCGTACCATCGCTAAGATGAAGACGGTGTTGCGCGAAAATGAACTGAACAAATAAACCACGGTACGGATGGAAGCTAGAAATTTAAGAAAAACAAGACAGGGTGTCGTAATCAGCACCAAGATGGATAAGACCATCGTCGTGGCTGCCAAATTCAAGGAGAAACACCCCATTTACGGCAAATTCATCTCCAAGACCAAAAAGTTTCATGTTCACGACGAGAAGAACGAATGCAACGTGGGCGACACGGTGGCTATCATGGAAACCCGTCCTCTGAGCAAAACCAAGCGTTGGAGAGTCATTGAAATCGTAGAAAGAGCTAAGTAATTTATGATACAGACTGAGTCCAGACTTACCGTAGCCGACAACAGCGGTGCCCGCGAGGCACTCTGCATCCGCGTACTGGGCGGCACTCGCCGCCGCTACGCCTCTGTAGGCGATGTGATCGTCGTCTCTGTCAAGAGCGTCATCCCCTCGAGTGATATTAAGAAAGGTGCCGTGTCCAAGGCACTCATCGTCCGCACGAAGAAGGAAATCCGTCGCCCCGACGGCTCCTACATCCGCTTCGACGACAATGCCTGCGTCCTTCTCAACAATGCCGGCGAAATCCGCGGCAGCCGTATCTTCGGCCCCGTAGCACGCGAACTCCGCGCCGTCAACATGAAGGTCGTTTCCCTGGCACCCGAGGTTCTTTAATCCAGTAAAACGTACATTTACAGTAATGGCTAAATTACATATCAAATCAGGCGATACCGTTTACGTAAACGCTGGCGAAGACAAGGGCAAAACCGGAAAGGTGCTCAAAGTGCTCGTTGACAAGCAGCGCGCCATCGTAGAGGGCGTCAACTTCGTAACGAAAAGCAAGAAGCCCTCGGCACAGAACCCGCAAGGTGGCATCGTCAAGATGGAAGCACCCATCCACATTTCCAACCTCAACCCCGTAGATCCCAAAACCGGCAAACCCACGCGTATCGGCCGCCGTAAAAACGACGATGGCAAACTCGTGCGCTACGCCAAAAAATCAGGAGAGGAGATTAAGTAATGAGTAACACAGCAAGTCTCAAACAAGAATACAAAGAGCGCATCGCACCCGCGCTGATGAAGCAGTTCAACTACTCGTCGGCCATGCAAATCCCCGTGCTCAAGAAGATTGTCATCAACCAGGGCTTGGGTATCGCTACCGCTGACAAGAAAATCATCGACGTAGCCATCAACGAACTCACCAGCATCACCGGACAGAAGGCTGTCGCAACCGTTTCCCGCAAGGACGTGTCGAACTTCAAGCTCCGTAAGAAAATGCCCATCGGCGTACGCGTCACCCTCCGCCGCGAACGTATGTACGAGTTCCTCGAGAAGCTCATCCGCGTAGCACTGCCCCGTATCCGCGACTTCAAAGGTATCGAAAGCAAGTTTGATGGCCGTGGCAACTACACCCTCGGCATTCAGGAGCAGATCATCTTCCCCGAAATCAACATCGACACCATTGACCGCCTCCTCGGTATGAACATCACCTTCGTGACCACAGCTCCTACCGACGAAGAAGGTTACGCTCTCCTCAAAGAGTTCGGACTGCCCTTCAAGAACGCTAACAACAAATAAGTAGATATGGCAAAAGAATCTATGAAGGCTCGCGAAGTGAAAAGAGCCAAACTCGTTGCCAAGTATGCTGCAAAACGCGCCGCTCTCAAGGAAATCGTAAACAAGAGCAACGATCCCGTTGAGGCTTACGAGGCCGCACGCAAACTTCAGGCTATCCCCAAGAACGCCAACCCCATCCGCCTGCACAACCGCTGCAAGATCACGGGACGTCCCAAAGGCTACATCCGCCTCTTCGGCCTCTCCCGTATCCAGTTCCGCGAAATGGCATCGAGCGGCCTCATCCCCGGCGTAAAGAAGGCCAGCTGGTAAGCCAACGCAAACCCTCAAGTGGAACAACAAAACAATTCCTTTAATATTGTCGGGGCAGCCCCGATTAATTAAACCAATTTTATGACTGATCCTATAGCAGATTATCTGACTCGGTTGCGCAACGCCATCCAGGCTAAGCACCGTGTGGTCGAAGTGCCCGCTTCAAACCTCAAGAAGGACATCACCAAGATCCTCTTCGAGAAGGGCTACATCCTCAACTTCAAGTTTGAGGAAGATGGCCCCCAGGGTACCATCAAAATCGCTCTGAAGTATCACCCCCAGAGCAAAGTCAGCGCCATCAAGAGCCTGACCCGCGTATCCACCCCCGGTATGCGTAAGTACACCGGCTACCGCGATATGCCCAGAGTAATTAACGGTCTTGGTATCGCCATCATCTCCACCTCCAAGGGCGTGATGACGGACAAAGAGGCTGCCGAACTCAAAATCGGCGGCGAAGTGTTGTGCTACGTTTACTAATCGAGGAGGAATAAAGTATGTCTAGAATAGGTAAATTGCCGATTAACATCCCTGCCGGAGTCAACGTGACTCTGAAGGATAATGTAGTGTCCGTAAAAGGACCGAAGGGTGAGTTGTCCCAGGCCATCCATCCCTCCATCATCGTAAACATCGAAAACAACGAGATTACGTTCTCAATCGACGAAAGCAACGACTCCGTTGACAACAAGCAGAAGCAGGCATTCCACGGCCTCTACCGCGCACTGGTCAACAACATGGTGGTCGGCGTAAGCACGGGCTACAAGAAGGAACTCGAACTCGTCGGTGTGGGTTACCGCGTATCGAACCAGGGCAACCTTATGGAGTTCGCCCTCGGCTTCACCCACAGCATCTTCCTCCAGCTCCCCAGCGAAATCAAGGTTGAGACGAAAACCGAAAGAAACAAGAACCCGTATATTTGCCTTGAGTCCTGCGACAAGCAACTCCTGGGACTTGTGTGCGCAAAAATTCGTTCTTTCCGCAAGCCCGAACCTTACAAGGGCAAGGGTATCCTGTTCCTCGGCGAGCAGATCCGCAGAAAGTCCGGCAAGTCTGCAGGTGCTAAGTAATTTTAAGACGATAAGATTATGACTACGAAAAAAGAACAGCGTCGCATCAAAATCAAATATCGGGTACGCAATAAAATCTCTGGCACTGCCGAGTGCCCCCGCTTGACTGTATTCCGCAGCAACAAGCAAATCTACGTTCAGATCATCAACGACGAAACCGCTTCTACTCTGGTAGCAGCATCGTCGCTCGGTATGGAAGCCATGCCCAAGAAGGAGCAGGCTGCCAAGGTCGGTGAGGCCATCGCCAAGAAGGCCCTCGAAGCCGGCATCACCAAGGTGGTTTTCGACCGTAATGGCTATCTCTATCATGGCCGCGTAAAAGAAGTTGCAGACGGCGCCCGTAACGGCGGACTTAAATTCTAATCGATATGGCAAACAGAGTAAATGTGAATAGCGAAGAACTGAAAGATAGACTCGTTGCTATCAATCGTGTAGTTAAAGTCACCAAGGGTGGTCGTACCTTTACTTTCGCCGCCATCGTTGTAGTTGGCGACGGTAAGGGCGTTATCGGTTACGGTCTGGGTAAGGCCGGCGAAGTTACCGCCGCCATCGCCAAGGGCGTAGAAGCCGCCAAGAAGAACCTCGTCAAGGTGCCCGTCATCAACGGCACCGTGCCTCACGAGCAGGCTGCCCGCTTCGGCGGCGCCGAGGTTATCATCCTCCCCGCTTCCGAAGGTACCGGTGTGGTAGCCGGCGGCGCTATGCGTGCCGTGCTCGAGAGCGTCGGTATCAAGGACGTGCTGGCCAAGTCGAAGGGTTCGTCCAACCCCCACAACCTGGTTAAGGCTACCATCAATGCGCTCGCCGAAATGCGCGACGCACGCACCGTGGCCCAGCACCGTGGTATTTCTATGGAAAAAGTATTCAGAGGATAAAGCACTATGGCAACGATAAAGATTAAGCAAACCAAGAGCCGCATCGGCGCTCCCAAAGACCAGAAGCGTACCCTCGATGCGCTCGGCCTTACCAAGATGAACCGCGTGGTGGAAAAGGAAGACTCTCCCGCCATTCAGGGTATGATCAGAAAGGTGCGTCACCTGGTAACCATCGTCGACTAATTAACACAAACAAGTCATTACAGTCATGAAACTTCATAATTTAAAGCCTGCTGCAGGTTCCACGCAGTCTCGCAAGCGTATCGGTCGCGGTCCCGGTTCGGGTATGGGCGGCACGTCAACGCGCGGTCACAAGGGTGCCAAGCAGCGCTCGGGTTATAGCAAGAAAGTAGGCTTCGAAGGCGGTCAGATGCCTCTGCAGCGCCGTCTGCCGAAGTTCGGCTTCAACAATATCAACCGTGTTGAATACAAGGCAATCAACATCTCTACCCTCCAGTCGCTGGCCGAGGCACGCAACCTCACCAAGATTGGCATCGACGAGATGGTTGCTGCCGGCTTTATCTCCAGCAAGCAGCTGGTGAAGATTCTCGGCAACGGTGAACTTTCTGCTAAGCTCGACGTTCAGGCTCACGCTTTCTCGAAGAGCGCTGAGGCTGCCATTACCGCCGCTGGTGGTACGGCTACCAAAATCTAATAAAGTCTCTTCTTTCAATGAAAAAAATAATCGAGACTGTCAAGAATATCTGGAGAATTGAGGATTTGAAATCTCGAATCCTCATCACTCTCCTCTTCGTGACCATTTACCGCTTCGGCTCGCAGATTGTGCTGCCGGGCGTAGATGCCAACGCCTTGACAGAAATGCAAAACCAGACCAAGGACGGCCTGATGTCGCTGCTGGACATGTTCTCGGGTGGTGCCTTCTCTAACGCGTCTATCTTCGCGTTGGGTATCATGCCCTACATCTCGGCATCGATTGTCATCCAGCTCCTGGCCGTTGCAGTTCCGTATTTCCAGAAGATGCAGCGTGAAGGAGAGAGTGGCCGCCGCAAGATTAACCAGTACACGCGAATGCTGACCATAGCCATCCTCGTGTTTCAGGCTCCGGCCTATCTGGTCAATCTTCACAACACCTCGGGCGGTGCCCTGACCTACGGCTTTAACAGTTGGTTCATTATCTCCTCCACAATCATTCTTGCCGCCGGCAGTATGTTCATCCTTTGGCTGGGTGAGCGTATCACGGACAAGGGTGTCGGCAACGGTGTATCGCTCATCATCATGATTGGTATCATCGCCCGTCTGCCCGAATCCATCGGTCAGGAATTTGTCACTGCTCTTTCGGCCAGTGAAGGTGGCGGTCTCGTGAAGTTCCTTATTGAGATTGTTGCTCTGCTCTTCGTCATGGCGCTTGCCATCATCCTGGTCAAGGCAACCCGCAAGGTGCCTGTTCAGTATGCCAAGCGTGTCGAGGGCGGCAAGCAGTTCGGTGGTGCACGCCAGTACATCCCCCTCAAGCTGTTTGCAGCCAACGTGATGCCTATCATCTTTGCACAGGCCATCATGTTCATCCCCATGGTCATCGCTTCCAGCTCCGGTGCTGAAGGTGGCATTTGGATGAGTTTCCGCGACCACACCAGCATCGTCTATAACATCGTGCTCGTGACGCTCATCATTGCCTTCACCTACTTCTACACCGCCATCACGCTCAACCCCGTGCAGATGGCAGAAGACATGAAGCGCAACAACGGCTTTATCCCCGGCGTCAAGCCCGGCAAGGCCACGGCCGACTATCTCGACAACGTCATGTCGCACCTCCTGCTCCCCGGCTCGCTGTTCATCGCCCTCATCGCCATCATGCCCGCTTTCGCCAGCATCTTCGGCATCAGCCAGGGCTTTGCCCAGTTCTTCGGCGGTACGTCGCTCCTCATCCTCGTGGGTGTGGTGCTCGACACACTGCAGCAGATTAACAGCCATCTGCTCGTGCGCCGTTACGACGGTCTGCTCAATGCAGGTCATGTACGCACACGTTCCAACGTGAACGCCTATTGAACCTGACAGGGCACGATGGTTTACCTTAAGACGGACGATGAGATAGAGCTCTTGCGCAAGGCCAACCTTTTGGTCAGCGCCACGCTCACCGAAATCGCCAAGAATATCCGCCCGGGCGTCACCACCCGGAGCCTCGACAAACTGGCCGAGGAGTTTATCCGCGACCACGGGGCCGAGCCCACCTTCAAGGGCTTCCCCAACCCCTACGGTCCGGCATTCCCCGCCTCGATATGCACTTCGGTCAACGAAGTTGTCGTCCACGGCATCCCCGACGACCGTCCCCTCCAAGAGGGTGACGTCGTCTCGGTGGATTGCGGCACGACGCTCAACGGCTTCTGCGGCGACTCCTGCTACACCTTCTGCGTTGGTGAAGTCAGCCCCGAAGTCAAGGCCCTGCTCGATGCCACCAAAGCCGCGCTATATGCCGGCATAGATCAAGCCTATCCCGGCAAACGTCTCGGCGACATCGGCTCCGCCATTCAGGACTACTGCGTTGAGCGCGGCTACGGCATCGTCCGTGAGTTTGTCGGTCACGGTATAGGCAAGAAAATGCACGAAGACCCGCAAGTGCCCAACTTCGGACGCCGCGGGTCGGGCATGCCGCTCAAGAATGGCCTCTGCATCGCCATCGAGCCCATGATAACCATGGGCGAGCGCCATCTGGCCATGCTCCCCGACCGCTGGGGCGTCGTCACACGCGACGGCAAGCCCGCAGCACATTTCGAGCATACCATTGCCATACACCACGGCAAGGCAGATATTCTCTCCACATTTGAAACCATCGAAGCCATCGAACGACAGCAGCACTAAGCATTATGGCCAAACAGACAGCAATTGAACAGGACGGCGTCATCGTGGAAGCCCTTGGCAATGCCAACTTCCGCGTAGAGTTAGAGAACGGGCACGTCATCACCGCACATATTTCCGGTAAGATGCGCCTGCACTACATTAAGATACTGCCCGGCGACAAGGTAAAGGTAGAAATAACCCCCTACGACCTTACAAAGGGACGTATCGTATTCAGATACAAATAAGCAACAAGAAGATACCCACTGTTATGAAGACAAGAGCCTCTTTGAAGAAGCGGACGGCAGACTGCAAAATCGTGCGTCGCAAAGGTCGTCTGTTCGTGATCAATAAGAAGAACCCCAAGATGAAGATGCGTCAGGGTTAACCAGTCACAGCAAATATCACACATTATAATATATGGCAATAAGAATTGTAGGTGTAGATTTGCCTCAGAACAAGCGAGGCGAAATCGCCCTGACCTATATCTATGGTATAGGTCGCAGTAGCTCGGCCAAGATCCTCGACAAGGCCGGCATCGACAGAGGTCTTAAAGTAAAGGATTGGACCGATGACCAAGCCGCTAAGATCCGTGAAATCATCGGCGCTGAATACAAGGTAGAGGGTGACCTCCGCTCCGAGATTCAGTTGAACATCAAACGCCTGATGGACATCGGTTGCTATCGTGGCGTTCGTCACCGCATCGGTTTGCCTGTACGCGGCCAGAGCACGAAGAACAACGCGCGTACTCGTAAGGGTCGCAAGAAGACTGTCGCTAACAAGAAAAAAGCTACTAAATAACACTGAGATATGGCAAAGAAAACAGTCGCAGCAAAGAAACGCAACGTCAAGGTTGACGCCATGGGTCAGTTGCATGTACATTCCTCGTTCAACAACATCATCGTTTCCCTGGCCAACAGCGAGGGTCAGATTATCTCCTGGTCCAGCGCCGGCAAGATGGGCTTCCGCGGTTCGAAGAAGAACACGCCCTACGCCGCTCAGATGGCCGCTCAGGATTGTGCAAAAGTAGCATACGATTTGGGCCTGCGCAAGGTCAAGGCTTACGTCAAGGGTCCCGGTAACGGCCGCGAGAGCGCCATCCGCGCCTGCCACGGTGCCGGCATCGAAGTCACCGAGATTATCGACGTGACGCCCCTGCCCCACAACGGCTGCCGTCCCCCGAAGCGCAGAAGAGTATAATCCCCATTTCGTGTAACTCCATTTTTAAGAACAACAGAAGAATATGGCAAGATACATAGGCCCCAAGTCTCGTATAGCCCGTCGCTTCGGCGAAGCAATTTTCGGTCCGGACAAAGTGCTCTCCAAGCGCAACTTCCCTCCCGGCCAGCACGGCAACTCGCGTCGTCGCAAGACGTCCGAATACGGCGTGATGCTCGCCGAGAAGCAGAAGGCCAAATACACCTACGGTGTGCTCGAGAAGCAGTTCCGCAATCTCTTCGAGAAGGCTGCCCGCTCCAACGGCATCACTGGTGAAATCCTTCTCCAGTCGCTCGAGTGCCGTCTCGACAACGTGGTTTACCGTCTGGGCATCGCTCCCACCCGTGCCGCTGCCCGTCAGCTGGTTAACCACAAGCACATCACGGTCAACGGCCAGGTGGTGTCCATCGCTTCCTACAGCGTAAAGCCCGGTCAGATTGTAGGCGTTCGCGAGCGCAGCAAGTCGCTCGAGGTTATCGCCGACGCCCTCGCCGGTTTCAACCACAGCAAGTATCCCTGGATTGAGTGGGACGAGTCCCAGAAGGCAGGCAAGCTTCTCCACAAGCCCGAGCGTGCCGACATTCCTGAGAACATCAAGGAGCAGCTCATCGTCGAACTGTACTCTAAAAACTAATCCTTCTAACCATTCAATTCATGGCGATATTAGCATTTCAAAGACCCGACAAGGTCATCATGACCGAGCACGACGCCAAGTACGGAAAGTTCGAGTTCCGTCCCTTGGAGCCTGGCTTCGGTACGACCATCGGGAATGCCTTACGTCGCATCCTCCTCTCCTCGCTCGAAGGCTACGCTGTCAACACCGTCAAGATTGAAGGCGTTGACCATGAGTTCGCCTCCGTGCCCGGTGTGCGAGAAGACGTGACCAACATTATTCTCAACCTGAAGCAGGTACGCTTCAAAAAGTTAGTAGAAGAATACGAGACAGAAAAGGTAAGCATCTCCATTGCCAACGCCACCGAGTTCAAGGCCGGCGACATCAATGCGAGCCTTACCGGATTTGAAGTGTTAAACCCGGATCTGGTGATTTGTCACCTCGATTCCAAAGCCACGATGCAGATTGAATTGACCATCAACAAAGGTCGCGGTTATGTGCCGGCCGACGAGAACCGCGAGTTCTGCTCGGACATCCACACCATCGCCATCGATTCAATTTACACCCCCATCCGTAACGTGAAGTACACCGTCGAGCCCTATCGTGTCGAGCAGAAAACCGACTACGACAAGCTCGTCCTCGAAATCACGACGGACGGTTCCATCGAACCGAAGGAGGCTCTGAAGGAAGCCGCCAAAATTCTCATCTACCACTTCATGCTCTTCTCCGACGAGAAGATAACCATTGACGATGCCGCCAACCAGGAAAATGAAGTGTTCGATGAAGAGGTGCTCCACATGCGCCAGCTGCTCAAGACCAAACTCGCCGACATGAACCTCTCCGTCCGCGCCCTCAACTGTCTGAAGGCTGCCGACGTCGAGACCCTCGGCGACCTTGTGCAGTTCAACAAGAACGACCTCCTCAAGTTCCGCAACTTCGGTAAGAAATCGCTCACTGAGCTGGATGATTTGCTCGAGAGTATGAATCTGTCGTTTGGAACCGACATTTCTAAGTACAAATTAGATAAAGATTAATCCCTAATGAGACATAACAAGAAATTCAACCACCTGAGCCGTACTGCTTCTCACCGCGCAGCCATGCTCTCCAACATGGCCTGCTCGCTGATCAAGCACAAAAGAATCACTACGACTCTCGCCAAGGCCAAGGCGCTGAAGATGTACGTCGAGCCCCTCATCACCCGCTCGAAGAACGACACCACCAATTCGCGCCGCGTTGTCTTCCGCTATCTGCAGGACAAGTACGCCGTCACCGAGCTCTTCCAGGAGATCTCCGTCAAGGTGGCCGACCGTCCCGGTGGCTACACCCGCATCATCAAGACGGGCTTCCGCCCCAGCGATGGCGCCGACATGTGCTTCATCGAACTCGTTGACTACGATGAGAACATGGCCAAGACCGCCAAGAAGGCAACCCGCACCCGCCGCTCGCGCAAGTCGGCCGCTGCCGCCGAGGCAACCGTAGTTGAAGAAACCCCCGCAGCAGAAGAGGCAAAGGCTGAATAAGCCCCGCCCCCATGCCATACCTCAAAGCCCCTCGTCCCCACACCGGACGAGGGGCTTTTTTTCGCCGCAGTTTAAGCGGTGAACCCCAAACGCAGCGAGAATGTATCCACGTTACAAAAACGAAATCTGTAGACATGGCACCGGGAGCGCAGCTTAGTAGTGCCATGTCCATTGACATGGCACCGGGGCGCAGCCGCGTTTTTGCGGCAAAGAATAGGTGTCTTTTATGTAGTGGTGGCATGTCCATTGACGTGCCACTTGCGGCGTAGCCGCGTTTTTTTTTCGGCAAAGAATAGGTGTCGCGGCCGACGCCGCGACGCGTGCTGAGTGCCACGTCAATGGACATGGCACTACTACGCGGCCTCACCCATTGACGTACAAATTAATATCGGAAAACAGACGTTGAAATTGGGCTAGCGGGCTCCGTCGCTCAAACATCTTCATTTTGATACACCCTCCAGAGGTGTCCCGCCACGCTCTATCGCTCAAGCGCCCGCCGTACACTACCAAAAAGCGCGCCCTCCCGCTGTGGGAAGGCGCGCTTTATTTAGGGCTTAAGCGCCCGTGATACGTGTGCTTAGTCGTGCAGCTTGGCGCTGATGAACTCGCGGTTGAGGCGGGCGATGTTGGCCACGCTCTCGTTCTTGGGGCATACGGCCTCGCAAGCGCGGGTGTTGGTGCAGTTGCCGAAGCCCAGTTCGTCCATCTTGGCCACCATGGCCTTGGCGCGCTTGGCGGCTTCGGGGCGACCCTGGGGCAGGAGGGCAAACTGGCTCACCTTAGAGCTGACGAAGAGCATGGCAGAGCCGTTCTTGCAGGCTGCTACGCAGGCGCCGCAGCCGATGCAGGTGGCGCAGTCCATAGCCTCGTCGGCGTCCTGCTTGGGGATGAGGATGGCGTTGGCGTCCTGGGGAGCACCCGTGCGCACGCTGATGTAGCCGCCGGCAGCCTGAATCTTGTCGAAGGCGGAGCGGTCAACCATACAGTCTTTGATGACGGGGAAGGCAGCCGAGCGCCAGGGCTCTACGGTGATGACGTCGCCGTCGTTGAAGCGGCGCATATAGAGCTGGCAGGTGGTGGCGCCGGTGGCCGTCTTGCCGTGGGGCGTACCGTTGATATAGAGCGAGCACATACCGCAGATACCTTCGCGGCAGTCGTGGTCGAAGACGAAAGGCTCCTTGCCCTCTTCGATGAGTTCCTCGTTGAGGATGTCGAGCATTTCCAGGAAGGAGGTGTCGTCGGGGATGTCGTGCATTTCGCGCGTGTCGAAGTGACCCGCATCCTTGGGGCCGTTCTGCTTCCAGTACTTTATCGTAAAGCTGATATTCTTAGCCATTGTAGGAATGTCTTTAGGAGTTGGTGGGATATTAGTTCTTATAGTTGCGGGTCTTCACTTCGATGGCCTCGTACTTGAGGGGCTCGGTGTACTTCACGGGGGCGGCATCCTCGCCCTTGTACTCCCAGCAGCTGACGTAGAAGCAGTTCTTGTCGTCGCGCTTGGCCTCGCCTTCTTCGGTCTGGTGCTCGGAGCGGAAGTGACCGCCGCAGCTTTCCTCGCGGTTGAGGGCGTCGATGGCGATGAGCTGGCCCATGGTGATGAAGTCGTTCAGACGGAGGGCCTTGTCGAGCTCGATGTTGACGCCGTCGAGTTTGGGGATGAAGAGGTTGGTCTCAAACTCCTTACGGATTTCCTTGAGCTTGGCCAGTGCGGTCTGCAGGCCTTCCTTGGTGCGTGCCATACCGGCATATTCCCACATGACGTGGCCGAGCTCCTTGTGGATGCTGTCCACCGACTTCTTACCGTTGATGCTGAGCAGGTGCTTGATGCGGTCGGCCACGGCCTTTTCGGTGGCGGCGAACTCGGGCAGGTCGGTGCTGAAGCGGGGCACGGTGATCTGGTCGGCCAGGTAGTTCTGGATGGTGTAGGGCAACACGAAGTAGCCGTCTGCCAGACCCTGCATGAGGGCGGAGGCGCCGAGGCGGTTGGCACCGTGGTCGGAGAAGTTGCACTCGCCGATGGCGAAGAGGCCGGGGATGTTGGTCGAGAGTTCGTAGTCCACCCAGAGGCCGCCCATGGTGTAGTGGATGGCGGGGTAGATCATCATCGGGTTGTAGTACTTCACGCCGTCGATTTCGTTGGCCAGTTCGCCGGGGTTGACGTCGGTGATTTCCTCGTACATATCGAAGAGGTTGCCGTAGCGCTGGAGCACCTGGTCGATGCCCAGACGGTTGATGGCCTCAGAGAAGTCGAGATATACGGCCAGGCCCGTGTTGTTCACGCCGAAGCCGGCATCGCAGCGTTCCTTGGCGGCGCGGCTGGCCACGTCGCGGGGCACGAGGTTACCGAAGGCGGGATAGCGGCGCTCCAGGTAGTAGTCGCGGTCGCCCTCGGGGATGTCGCTGGGCTTGATGGCGCCGGAGCGCAGTTTGGCCACGTCTTCCTTCTTCTTGGGCACCCAGATGCGGCCGTCGTTACGGAGCGACTCGGACATGAGGGTCAGCTTGGACTGCTTGTCGCCATGCACGGGGATACAGGTGGGGTGAATCTGCACATAGGCGGGGTTGGCGAAGTAGGCACCCTTGCGGTAGGCAGCGATGGCGGCGGAGCAGTTGCAGCCCATGGCGTTGGTGGAGAGGAAGTAGGTGTTGCCGTAGCCACCGGTGGCGAGGACGACGGCGTGTGCGGCGAAGCGCTCGAGCTTGCCGTTGACCAGGTTGCGTGCGATGATACCGCGTGCGCGGCCGTCGATGATGACGACGTCCTGCATCTCGTAGCGGCAGTAGAGCTGTACGGTGCCTTCGTGTACCTGGCGCATGAGGGCGGAGTAGGCGCCGAGCAGCAGCTGCTGGCCGGTCTGGCCCTTGGCATAGAAGGTACGGCTTACCTGCACGCCGCCGAACGAACGGTTGGCCAGCAGGCCGCCGTATTCGCGGGCGAAGGGTACGCCCTGTGCCACGCACTGGTCGATGATGTTGGCGCTCACTTCGGCCAGACGATAGACGTTGGCTTCGCGGGCACGGTAGTCGCCGCCCTTGACGGTGTCGTAGAACAGGCGATATACGCTGTCGCCGTCGTTCTGATAGTTCTTGGCGGCGTTGATACCGCCCTGTGCGGCGATGGAGTGGGCGCGGCGGGGCGAGTCTTGGATGCAGAAGTTGAGCACTTTGAAGCCCATCTCACCGAGCGAGGCGGCGGCCGATGCACCGGCCAGACCGGTACCTACGACGATGATGTCGAGCTTACGCTTGTTGGCGGGGTTCACCAGCTTCTGGTGGGCCTTATAGTTTGACCACTTTTCGGAAATAGGGCCTTCAGGTATCTTGGAATCAATCATTGCTGTATGGTTTTATAAAATTGGGCAGATATGGATTAGAGGGCGCAGCAGCCGGCGGCAGAGCAGGTGAGGCCCTTGATGCAGAAGACGATGACCACGGCGGCGAAGAGCAGCATCACGATGGTGGCCCAGACGTTGCCGATGGTCTTCCAGCGGTTGAACCATACCTTGTTGTTCAGACCGAGGGTCTGGAAAGCGCTCCAGAAACCGTGGGTGATGTGGAACCAGATGGCCACGAACCACACCAGGTAGATGATGGAGTAAACGGGGCACTTGAACGTGTAGGCGATGAGGGCAGCGCCGTCGTTGGCGTGGATGCTGCTGCCTACATAGGCGTAGCCGCTGTTGGCCAGTTCGGCGAACATCATGTTGAACCAGAAGTTGTACAGGTGGAGCAGCATGCCGACTACGACGATGAAGCCCAGCACGAGCATGTTCTGCGATGCCCATTCCACTTTGGCGGGCTTGTCAACCACGGCGTAGCGGTTGGCGCCGCGGGCCTTGCGGTTCTGCAGCGTCAGCAGGATGGCATACACGAAGTGGAGCACCACGAGCACGCCAAGACCGGCGGTGGCCACAAGGGCATACCAGTTGGCACCGAGGGCCGAGCAGACTACATTGTAACCCTCGGGACTAATCAGGGCTACGGCGTTCATGCACGCATGAAAGGTCAGGAAGAGGATAAGCGCAATGCCCGTGACGGACATGATCACTTTCTTTCCGATGGATGAGTTAGTTAACCACATAAATCTGAAAATTAGAATTGATATTGTTTTGATTTGTATCCTTGACTTTCGATGGCGTACGGACGCTCCGCACCCATTACCCTGCAAAAATAAAACATTTCCCTTTATTTGCAAAATTATGTGAGCGTATTTTCTTCACCCTGCCCCTTATCCCCATTTCTGAGGATGCTGTCGCCCTGCGCGCGGCCTCTATGCCCGCGGCAACGCATAGGGCATCGTATGTTGTCATCGCTGTATAGGTTGTCGTCTGAAAAATGCACGACAACAGGGCCTGCTTCTACAACATTATACGGCAAAGAGCGTTGGCGCCGTTGTTTCGCCCCTCGTCTCAAAAAGACCATTCGCCATTGCACACTGTGCGCAAAACGTGAGTTTTGCGGCCAAAATCGTGAACAGCCGCGACGCTGCAAAGAGACGCCAAAAAGCCCCGCGGCGGGGCGAAAATCGCCTGCGGGCGCCACTGTTTGGGCGACAGAAAATCCTGTTTGGGCGACAGAAAATCCTGTAACGCTTACAGTGATGCCCCAATCGCTATGTCTCCGGCCGGTCGGCGAGGGCCGTTTTCGTGGCTTTGGAGGGGAAATTTCAGAGGTTTTAACGAACACACCGCCATCATCCGCTGCCTGTGCCATAAATTGTCAAAACCTAACGCGCCATACGTGCGTTATTTGCGGCCATGGGGGTGCGTGGTGGATTTCGCGGCCACTCTCAGCGTTAACATGTGTGAATTGCGCGATTGCACACTCGGCATCTCCTACGGCCGGCCATGGCTGCTTTGGGCGGCTACATACTCACATCTAACACATCTAAAATTATGTTCTGTGTCCACTTTTCATAAGCAGTACACAGCAACGGGGCTTATCCTCGAAAAAGTGTGGCCGAGGGCCGATTGTATCATCGAAAAAGTGTGGCCAAGGGCGAAATGTATCATCGAAAAAGTGTGACCAAGGGCGAAATGTATCGTCGAAAAAGTGTGACCAAGGGCGAAATGTATCGTCGAAAAAGTGTGACCAAGGGCGAAATGTATCATCGAAAAAGTGTGGCCAAGGGCGAAATGTATCGTCGAAAAAGTGTATTTACGCACAAAAGGCCGCTCCACGGGATGTGGAACGGCCTTTTGCGTTGTTATTTCTCTTGTCTTTACCTTGTATGCCTCTGCCTCAGAACGTGTAGGTGAACATGAGGGAGAGGGTGGCGGCGGCCTTACGCCCGGTGGCGACGGGGGTGCAGCCCAGGTCGGCCTCGGCGGCGACGGTGATGCGCGAGGGCAGGCGGTAGCCGGCGGTGAGCTGGACGCCGGCATCGAAGCGGCAGACGCCGTCGTGGCCGAAGGTGTTGTGCTCGGCATAGACTTTTTCGCTGCCGTGGCGGCTGGCGTCGCCCTTGATTTTGGTCTTTCCGGCGATGCCGAGGGCGGCATAGGGACCGCCGCCGAGCAGGATGTAGCGGCCGGGGCCGAGGCGGTGGTAGTAGCAGAGGAGGACGGGCAGCTGGAGGTAGCAGGCGGCGGCGGAGCGGCTCATGATGCCATAGCGGGGGGTGCCGTCGTCATTGTAGAGGGGACGGTCGTCGTCGTCGGTGAGGTGGACGGCCCGGTCGGGGTCTTTCCAGCCCTTGCCGGAGAAGGTCAGGGCGGGGGCGATGCTCCAGCGCTGGCCCAGTTCGTATTCGTAGCCTACGCCAAACTTATAGGCGCCGACGGCGCGGGCGCCGCTGTAGAGGGTGGACAGGCCGCCGCCGGCCTTGACCTGGAGGTACTGGGCCCGGGCGGTCTCCGTGGTGAGGACGGCAGTCAGAGCGGCCACGCAGAGGACTGCGCGGCGGCACAGGGTGGTGAGGATAACCGGTTTTTTCATCTTGGTATGGGGGTTCGTGGTCAGTGCGCTTGGGGGAAGGTGTGGGCGTCAGTGCTTGAAGAACTGTCGCCAGTCGGTGCTGTCGGCGTCGTTCTGTGCGTCGTTGTCGTCGCCACCACCTCGGCGGCCGCGTTCACGCCCCTGACGGTCGTCACGGGCGGGACGTCCACGGCGGTCGTTGCGGTCATTGCGGTCATTACGGCGTGCGCCGCGGGCCACGCGGGGGTCGGGGGCATCGCGCTCGGCGTCGTTGACGATGACGTCGCGGTCGCCGACACGGGCGCGGGCCATCTTGCGGATGACGAGGGCGGCGTCCTGCTCGGGCACCTCGAAGAAGGAGCAGTTGGTGGTGAGGTCGATGCGGCCTATCTCCACCTGACCCTTGACGTAGCGGTTGACGAGGTTGATGATCTCGCGGGCGTAGAAGTTGTCGCGCTTGCCCATGTTGATGAACAGGCGGCGGTATCCCTCCTCGGCCTTTCGGGGCCCTGCGTTGCGCTCGCGGCGCTGGCGGCGGCTGCCGCTGTCGTCGCGGCCTTCGCCGCCCTCGTGGCGCTTGTGCTTGTCGCCGCGCTCGCTGACGGTGGGCTGGACAATCTCGGGAGCGTCGGCATAGTAGGACAGGAAGCGGCCGAACTCGCGGCTGACGACGCGCTTGAGGAGGTCTTCCTTCGACAGCCACTCGAGTTTGCGATAGATTTCGGGCAGGAAGGGGGCGATCTGGTTGTCGTCCACCTCGATGCGCTCCAGTTCGTCCATCACGCGGTAGAGCTGCTTAGTGCATATCTCACGGGGCTCGGGCAGTGTGCCGGCCTCGAACTGCTTGCCGATGACCTTCTCGATGATGCGGACCTTGCCCTTCTCCTTGACGTGGATGATGGCGATGCTGGTGCCGCGCTTGCCGGCGCGTCCGGTACGTCCGGAGCGGTGGGTATAGTTCTCTACGTCGTCGGGCAGGCCGTAGTTGATGACGTGGGTGAGGTCTTCGACGTCGAGGCCGCGGGCGGCCACGTCGGTGGCCACGAGGAGCTGCGTGCGGTGCTGGCGGAACTTCTGCATGGTGAGGTCGCGCTGGGCCTGCGAGAGGTCGCCGTGGAGCGACTCGGCATTGTAGCCGTCGCGGATGAGGGCGTCGGCCACCTCCTGCGTCTCCATGCGCGTGCGGCAGAAGATGATGGCGTAGATTTTGGGGAAGTAATCGACGACGCGCTTGAGGGCCAGGTATTTGTCGCGCGCCTGGACGAGGTAATATACGTGGTTGACATTCTCAGCACCCTCGTTGCGCGAGCCGACGACGATTTCCTTGTAGTCGCGGAGGTAGGTCTTGGCGATGCGCTCTATCTCGCGCCCCATGGTGGCGGAGAAGAGCAGGGTGTTGCGGTTTTCGGGCACGCCGGCCAGTATCTCGTCGATGCTCTCGGTGAAGCCCATGTTGAGCATCTCGTCGGCCTCGTCGAGGACGACATTCTCTACCGTATCGAGGCAGGCCACGCCGCGGTGCATGAGGTCGATGAGGCGGCCGGGGGTGGCGACGATGACCTGTGCGCCGCGCTTGAGGGCCCGGATCTGGCTCTCTATGCTCGAGCCGCCATAGACGGCGAGGACATGCAGGCCGTCGATATAGCGGGAATAGTCTTTCAGGTCGTCGGCAATCTGGAGGCAGAGCTCGCGCGTCGGACTGAGGATGACGGCCTGCGTGGTGCGGTCGTCGGGGTTGACTTTCTGGAGTACGGGCAGGCCGAAGGCGGCCGTCTTGCCCGTGCCGGTCTGGGCCAGGGCGATGACGTCGTTGCCCTCGCCGAGCAGATAGGGGATGACTTGCTCCTGTACGGGCATCGGGCTTTCGTAGCCCATCTCAGCAATGGCGCGGCGGATGGGCTCGCACACGCCCAGTTCTTCAAAACTTTTCAATGGGAAATAACGGGGGAAAGATACAATAAAATACTTGTGGGCAAAGGTACGCGAAAAAATCCAATAATCAAGACTATGGCGGCTTCACAGACCGAAGAAAAATGCTTATCTTTGTCGGTTTCACAGCGCGCATAGCAAAATGCGCCCCAAACCCCCTTCGCCATGGAACTACTGCTCCATTACGTGTGGCAGCACAAGCTGTTTCCCGCCACCATCCTCGAGGGTCTGCACGGCGAACAGGTCGAGGTCATCGACACCGGCCTGCACAACACCGACGCGGGGCCCGACTTCTTCAACGCCAAGGTGAAGATTGACGGCCTGCTGTGGGTGGGCAACGTGGAGATTCATACCCTTGCCTCAGACTGGTTTCGGCACGGCCACGACAGCGACGCTGCCTACGACAACACCATCCTCCACGTCTGCTCGGAGGCGGACATGGAGGTGGTGACGCACAGCGGACGGCGCCCCACACAGCTGACGCTGACGGTGCCGCAGCGCGTGGCGGACAATTACCACGAACTGCTCACGGAGAGCACCTACCCGCCGTGCTACCGCGTCATCCCTGACATCGCGCCGCTGGCGGCGCACGCCTGGCTCAACCGCCTCACCGCGGACCGCCTGGAGGAGAAGACAGCACGCATCGCGCAGTGGCTGGAACGCACGGCGGACGACTGGGAGCGGGTGGCATTCATCACGCTGGCGCGAAACTTTGGCTTCGGCATCAACAGCGATGCCTTCGAGCAATGGGGCGCCACGCTGCCGCTGCACGCGGCGGCGAAACACCGCGACGACCTGTTTCAGGTGGAGGCGCTCTTCATGGGCCACGCGGGACTGCTGGACGACGAGGCGGTGGCGCCGGAACGCCGCGACGACTATTTCCTGCGCCTGCAGGGCGAATGGCGCTACCTGGCGCACAAATTCTCGCTCTCGCCGATCGACCGCCACCTGTGGCGCTTCCTGCGGCTCCGGCCGCAAAACTTCCCCTATGTGCGCCTGGCGCAGTTGGCAGAATTGTACCACGCGCGGCGCACGGACTTCTCGGCGCTGCTATCGGCACCGGACACGGCGGCGCTGCGCACGCTGCTGACGGCACACGCCACGCCCTACTGGCAGACGCACTTCTCCTTCGGCCACGACAGCGCACGCTCGGAGAAGACGCTGCGCACGGCATCGATCGACCTGCTGCTCATCAACACGGTGGCGCCGCTGCTCTTCGCCTACGGCCGGCAACACGGCGACGACGAGCGCATGGAGGCGGCGGTGGCACTGCTGGAGGCGCTGCCGCCGGAGCACAACCACATCACGCGACAATGGGCCAAGGCGGGGCTGACGGCGGCACACGCGGCCGACTCGCAGGGCCTCATCCACCTGCGACGAAAGTATTGCGACCGCAAGGACTGCCTGCGTTGCCGCTTCGGCAGGGAGTATCTGCGCCGAAAGCCTACGGCGTAGGCTGCGCCAAACTTTTCAAAGAAACAAGCCTCATAATCCTTTCTCATGACTTACCATTTTGAACTGCGCATGAAGGTCCGCGACTACGAATGCGACCTGCAGGGCATCGTCAACAATGCCAACTACCAACACTACACGGAGCACACACGCCACGAGTTTCTGCTGAGCGAGGGGGTGAGCTTTGCCGACCTCCACGCCCGCGGCATCGACGCCGTGGTGGCGCGCATGACGATGGCGTTCAAGACGCCGCTGCGCTCGGGCGACGAGTTCATCTCGCGCCTGGCGCTGCGCAAGGACGGCCTGAAGTACATCTTCCAGCAGGACATCTTCCGCGCTGCGGACGAACGCCCGGTACTGCGCTCCACGGTGGAGGCGGTGTGCCTGGTGAACGGCCGGCTGGGAACGTGTGACGAACTGGACGCGACGTTCAACAAGTACATCTGCGCGGAGTGATGGACAGTTCGCTGCTGCACGCCGTCGCCCTGACGCGTATCAAAGGACTGACGCAGGCTGCCGCCATGCAGCTCCTCCGCCGGTACGGTACGGCGGAGGAGCTTTGGCTGGCGCGCCACGACCTGCCGGAGAAATGGGCGCGCCTGATGGCGAACACGGCGGAGGCGGAAGACCGCGCCGGCGCCGAACTGGCTTTCTGCGAGAAGCACGGCATACAGGTCCTGCCCTACGGCACGCCGGCCTACCCCACCCTGCTGGCGGATTGTCCGGACGCGCCGGCGGTGCTTTTCTATCAGGGCACGGCCAATCTGAACGCGCGGCACGTCATTTCGGTGGTCGGCACGCGCCACATCTCCAGTTATGGGCAGGACTTTTGTCAAGAGTTTTGTGCACAACTGGCATCACTCCTTCCTGATTGTCTTATCGTTAGCGGACTGGCCTACGGCGTCGATATTGCCGTCCACCGCGGGGCATTGCGCAATGGGCTGAGCACGGTGGCGGTTCTCGCGCATGGTTTGGACCGCATCTACCCGGCTTTGCACCGGCAGACGGCGATAGAGATGCTGCAACACGGCGGACTCCTCACGGAGTACCTCACGGGCACGGCGCCGGACAAGGGCAACTTCGTCCGCCGCAACCGCATCGTCGCGGGCATCGCGTCGGCGACGCTGGTGGTGGAGAGCGCAGACCACGGCGGCGCCCTCATCACGGCCAACCTGGCCTGCGGCTACAACCGCGAGGTCTTCGCCGTGCCGGGACGCATCAACGACCCCTACTCGGCGGGCTGCAACCGCCTTATCCGTACCACGCGTGCCGGTCTGGTGACGTCGGCGGCGGACGTGGTGGAGATGCTCGGATGGTCACAGCCCTCCACCGTGCGGCCGGCGGCCATACAGCGCGAACTCTTCCCCGAACTGGACGAGGACCAGCAGCGCATCGCCGACCTGCTCAAGGACAGCGACGACTATACGGCCGACCGACTGGCCATCGCTACCAACATGCCGTCCCAACGGCTGGCCGAAAAACTCTTCGACATGGAGATGCAGGGCGTGGTGCGCCTGCTGCCGGGCGGACGCTACCACCTCATAGGCTGAGTCGCACTGAACCGCACCATACAAACTACACCTCGACAAGGAAACACTGCCCGGTGTTTCCTTGTTTTTTTGTACTTTTGCGCCAAACTCACAGATACGCTATGGATACAGATTTCCACTACGACATCGTGGTCATCGGCGCCGGCCATGCCGGCTGCGAGGCGGCGCGCGCTGCGGCCCTCATGGGCGCCCGCACCGTGGTCATCACGATGGACATGAACAAAATTGCGCAGATGAGCTGCAACCCCGCCATCGGCGGCATTGCCAAAGGCCAGATCGTACGCGAGGTGGACGCCCTGGGCGGCGCCACGGGTCTGGTGACGGACGCCACGGCCATCCAGTTTCGTATGCTCAACCGCTCGAAAGGACCTGCCGTATGGAGCCCGCGAGCACAGTGCGACCGCGCCCGCTTCATCACGACGTGGCGCCATACGCTGGAAAACACCGACGGCCTGGACATCTGGCAGGACGAGGCCACCGAGATTCTGACCGACGGCCGCCGCGTCACGGGCATCCGCACCCTCTGGGGCGCCACGTTCCGCTGCCGCGCGGTGGTGGTGACGGCGGGCACCTTCCTCAACGGCCTGATGCACGTGGGCCGCGTACAGGTGCCGGGCGGACGCTGCGCCGAGCCGGCAGCCACACGGCTGACGGCCTCCATCAACGCGCTGGGCATACGCTCGGAGCGCATGAAAACGGGCACACCGGTGCGCATCGACGCCCGCTCGGTGCACTTCGACCTCATGGAGGAACAGCCGGGCGAAACGGACTTCCACCGCTTCTCGTATATCAGTGCGCCGCGGCCGCTGCCGCAGATGAAGTGCTGGACGTGCAACACGAACGCCGAGGCGCACCGCACGCTGCTCAGCGGACTGAAAGACTCGCCGCTCTACAACGGACAAATTAAGAGCATCGGCCCGCGCTACTGCCCCAGCGTGGAGACAAAACTGGTCACCTTCCCCGAACGCACGCAGCACCCGCTGTTTCTCGAGCCGGAGGGCACCGATACCAACGAACTTTACCTGAACGGTTTCTCGTCGTCGCTGCCGATGGACGTGCAGATTGCGGCCCTGCGCTGCATCCCCTGCTTCAGCGACGTGCGGGTTTATCGTCCGGGCTACGCCATCGAGTACGACTTCTTCCCGCCCACCCAACTGCGCCATTCGCTCGAAACGAAAGCCGTCGAGGGCCTGTTCTTCGCCGGACAGGTCAACGGCACGACGGGCTACGAGGAAGCCGCAGGGCAGGGCCTCATCGCGGGCATCAACGCGGCACAGCGTTGCAGCGGCGGCGAAGCCCTCGTGCTGCACCGCGACGAAGGCTACATCGGCGTACTCATCGACGATTTGGTGACGAAGGGTGTGGACGAGCCCTACCGCATGTTCACCTCACGCGCCGAGTACCGCATCCTGCTGCGTCAGGACAATGCCGACGCACGCCTCACGCCCTACGCCGAACGGCTGGGCCTGGCATCGGCCGAACGTCTGCGCCGCTTCCGCGCCAAGAGCGAAGCCATCGAGGCTATCACCGCATGGTGCGCGTCGCACACGCTACGCCCTGCCGACATCAACGCCTATCTCGAACAGGTGGGCAGCGTACCGCTCCATGGCGGCGCGCGCGTCGATGAACTGGTATGCCGGCCGCAGGCAACGCTGGCGGGCGTCGCCGCCTACGTGCCCGAACTGCAGGCACTGCTCGACGCGCCGACCGAAGACCGCGAAGAAATCGAAGAAGCCGCCGAGGTGGCCATCAAGTACGCCGGCTACATTGCCCGCGAGCGGGTCATCGCCGACAAGATGCAGCGCCTCGAGGCCATACGCATCCGCGGCCGCTTCGATTACAACAGCCTGCAACAACTCTCCACCGAGGCGCGGCAGAAACTGACGGCCATCGACCCCGAAACCATAGCGCAGGCCGGCCGCATCCCCGGCGTCTCGCCGAGCGACATCAGCGTGCTGCTGGTGCTCATGGGGCGCTGAGCGCGGGTGTGTCAAAATGCATATTTTGATGCACACGCGAAGGTGCGTCAGAATGGTTAAGATGCAAGGCGCTGAGGAGGAGGGCGCCGGGAGTGTACTGAAGTACATGACCAAGCCCGAAGACGATAGCAACGCAGCAGATTGGCCATTATGACACACCGCACACCCTTCACGTCCTGCTTCGCGTTCCACGTGAAACAAAGCGCCCCACCCTTTCTAAGAATCAACGTCTTGCAGAAAGCAACCCTGTACAAAGGAAAACGTGCACAGGCCTTAAAGCAACGCTCCAAGGCGGGCGCCGTGAGGGCCGGGCGACATACCAATCCGTAATACCTACTTCGCATGGAGGAAAAGCACCAGAGCGCTGCCGAGCGCCGAGACTATCTGATGGGCATCGTGCACAACCTGCCCGAGACGCCGGGATGCTACCAGTATCTCGACGAGGAGGGGACGGTCATCTATGTGGGCAAGGCGAAAAACCTGAAACGCCGCGTCTCATCGTATTTTACGCGCGACCAACAGACGCGCAAGACGCAGTTGCTCGTCTCGCGCATTCGCGACATCCGCTACGTCGTGGTCAAGACGGAGGAGGATGCGCTGCTCTTGGAGAACAACCTTATCAAGCGCTACAAGCCGCGGTATAACGTCCTGCTTAAAGACGACAAAACCTACCCTTCCATCGCCATTTCCAACGAATACCTGCCGCGCATCTTCAAGACGCGGCGGCGCGGCGCACCGGGGGCGACGTATTACGGCCCCTACTCGCACGTGCCGACGATGCTGGCGCTGCTGGACCTCTGCAAGACGCTCTACCACCCGCGGCCATGCCACCACATTTTTACGAAGGAGGGGGTGATGGGCGGAAAGTATGAGGTGTGCCTCGACTACCATATTCACAACTGCGGCGGACCGTGCGTCGGCCGACAGAGTCGCGAAGAATACGTCAAAAACATAGAGGCCTGCCGCGACATCCTCAAAGGGAATACGGGCGAGGTGGCGGCGCGGCTGCGCGACGAGATGATGCGCCTGGCGGACGACCTACGCTTTGAAGAGGCGGAGCAGATTCGCCTCAAGCTCGAAGCCATCGAGCGTTTCCAGGCGAAGAGCGAGGTGGTCAGTCAGGTGCTGCACAACATCGACGTCTTCCACATAGAGATGGACGAAAGCGTCGCTTTCATCAACTATATGCACGTCACGCGGGGCTGCGTCAACCAGGCGTTTACCTTTGAATACCGCAAGCGCCTGGACGAGACGGAGGCCGAACTGCTGGCCTTGGGCATCGTGGAGATGCGCGAGCGCTACGGCAGTACGTCGCGCGAAATCATCGTACCCTTCCCCGTTGACCTGCCGGAGGGCTACGCCACGCAGACGGTGCCGCAGAAGGGCGAGAAACGCAAGCTCCTGGACCTCTCGCGTCTCAACGTGAAGCAGTATCGCTTCGACCGCCTGAAGCAGGCGGAGAAACTGAATCCGGAGCAGAAGGCGGTGCGCCTGATGAAGGAGATTCAGCGCGAACTGGGGCTGCCGCGGCTGCCGCTGCGCGTCGAACTCTTCGACAACTCCAACATCCAGGGCGACGATGCCGTGGCGGCCTGCGTGGTGTTTGAGCGCCTCAAACCGGCCAAAAAGCTCTACCGCAAGTATGAGATAAAGACGGTCGTCGGCCCGGACGACTACGCCTCGATGCGCGAGGTGGTGGGCCGCCGCTACCGCCGCGCCATCGACGAGGGCGACACCCTGCCGGACCTCATCGTGGCGGACGGCGGCGTAGGACAGATGGAGATGATACGGCGCGTGGTGGAGGACGAACTGGGGCTGGACATCCCCATCGCGGGCTTGGCGAAGGACGGCCGTCACCGCACCCGCGAACTGCTCTACGGCTTCCCGCCGGCAGCGGTGGGGCTCAAGCCGGGCGGCGAACTGTTCCGCCTGATGACGCAGATGCAGGACGAGGTGCACCGCTTCGCCATCACCTTCCACCGCCAGAAGCGCTCGAAGCGCCAGACGGCATCGGCGCTGGACCATATCGCGGGCATCGGGCCGAAGACGCGCGAGGCCCTGCTGCGCGCCCTGGGCAGCGTCAAGCGCATACAGACGGCGGGCGTCGAGGACATACAGGCGGTGGTGGGCAAGGCGCGCGGCGAGAAAATCTACGCCGCCATACACGCCGCCGACAGCGACGAGAATAACGCCGCCGACAGCGACGAGAAAGAAATCTGAAATGGCGGGGCACAGCGCCCCACCCTATGCCGAAAAACACTAACTTTGCACCTGATATGAGACTTGTCATCCAGCGCGTACAACGCGCCAGCGTAACCATCGGCGGCCACGAGAAGGCAGCCATAGGCAAGGGCCTGCTCATCCTCATCGGTATCGAGGAGGCCGACACCCGCGACGATGCCGACTGGCTCGTGGGCAAGGTGGCGGGCCTGCGCATCTTCGACGACGCCGACGGCGTGATGAACCTGAGCATCGAGGCCATCGGCGGCGACGTCATCGTCGTCAGCCAGTTCACCCTCATGGCGTCCTACCGCAAGGGCAACCGCCCGTCCTACATCCGCGCCGCGGGCCACGCCACGGCCATCCCCCTCTACGACTACTTCTGCCGGGCCCTCTCCGAGCGTCTCGGACGCCCCGTCGGCACGGGCGAGTTTGGCGCCGACATGAAGGTAGGCCTCGTCAACGACGGCCCCGTAACGATATGTATGGACACGAAAAACAAGGAATGATGCCCCACCCTTTCTCTGACGAAAAGCCCGCCGCGGCGGACCTCACGCTGCGCCAGGCGCAGGCCATGGTGGACAACTGGATACGCACCTACGGCGTGCGTTACTTCAGCGAACTGACCAACATGGCGGTGCTCACCGAGGAGGTGGGCGAACTGGCCCGCATCATGGCGCGCCGCTACGGCGACCAGTCGTTCAAGGCGGGCGAGCCCACCGACCCGGCCGACGAGATGGCCGACGTGCTGTGGGTGCTCCTCTGCTTAGCCAACCAGACGGGCGTGGACCTCACCGAAGCCCTACGCCGCAATATAGAAAAGAAGACGGCGCGCGACAACAAGCGCCACATCGACAACCCCAAACTTTACGACAACCCCCACACCGACAACCATGAGTAACCACTGCGATTGCCACTGCGACCACGACCACGAGGCGCAGCACGGCCACAACCACATCAACCGCTACGAGGAGGCCTTCGCCCTCTTCGACCTGCACCTCCACGACGAGAATGTCACCACCGCCGTACGCCGCCTCATCGACGAGAAGAGCGCACAGTACCGCACCGACGAGGTCAAGCGCCAACTCCTCGCCGCCATCGAACTGACCACGCTGCGCGTCACCGACTCGCAGGAGAGCGTCCTGGCCTTCACCGAGCGCGTCAACCGCTTCGCCGACGCCCACCCCGACCTGCCCCACTTCGCCACGCTCTGCGTCTATCCCAACTTTGCCCGCATCGTCAGCGAAAGTCTTGAAGTAGAGGGTGTTGAGGTGGCCTGCGTCAGCGGCGGCTTTCCCTCGTCACAGACCTTTATCGAGGTGAAGACCACCGAGACGGCCCTCGCCGTCCACGACGGCGCCACCGAGATTGACATGGTGCTCAACGTCGGCGCCTTCCTCAGCGGCGACTACGAGACCTGTGCCGACGAGATAGAGGAAATCAAGGCTGCCGCCCGCGAATGCCCGCTGAAGGTCATCCTCGAGACGGGCGCCCTGCAGACGGCGGTGAACATCAAGAAGGCTTCCATCCTCTCCATCTACGCCGGCGCCGACTTCATCAAGACCTCTACGGGCAAGATTGAGCCTGCCGCCACGCCGGAGGCCGCCCTCGTCATGTGCCAGACCATCAAGGAGTACTACGAGAAGACGGGCACGCGCATCGGCTTCAAGGCCGCCGGCGGCATCAGCACCGTTGACGACGCCATCGCCTACTACACCATCGTCCGCGAGGTACTCGGCGAGGAGTGGATCAAGCAGGGCCTCTTCCGCATCGGCACCAGCCGCCTGGCCAACCTCCTCGTCAGCGACATCCTCGGCGAGGAGACGAAGGCGTTCTGACCGCCTGCCGCCAGGCCACACATACCCCATTAACGCCCGCTGCGACACCTGCCGCAGCGGGCCTTTTTGTGGGACATGGACAGTACCTGAAATAAATCTCTACTTTCAAGACAAGCCCATCCTCAAGTTCGCACACAGAGCATCACACATCGGCCATCACGCGGGGGTTCATCCCGATAGCGCGAACCGACATTTCTACAAATCTTCTTTTAGGAAAGTTTAACGGTATCGACTGCAAATTTGCCCGTTTCGCCCTCCGATTTGGCGGTCGCCCAATCGCGCCACACGGTTTGGGCGACAGTTTTTACGGTTTGGGCGACAGAAAAAACAGTCGCCCAAACCGTGGAAGTGCCTTTAGGACACGAAAAAAGGGCCCCACAGAGGCCCTTATCTTCATTTCCACTGCAAAGATACAACAAAACGCGGCGAAAAGCAAATCGGCGCCGGAGGACGCAAAATGGCAAA
>JALEZQ010000005.1 GCA_022772475.1 Bacteroidales bacterium
CGATGCCCTTCAGGCGCTATCACATTCAATCCTCCAATCCGCCCCCCTCTCTGAAAAATCTGTAGTACCCACGCGAAATTTTTCAAAACGCAACTGCATGACATGTAAAATAATAACGGTTGATGAGCGTTGAAGTTGGGCTCAGACGCAACGCCTTGGTTTAAGACTTGGTATCGTGGCTGGACGCCAATAGTAGTGCCACGTCCATTGACGTGGCTCTCAGCACACATTACGGCGCCAGACGCAATACGCCATTATATTACGGGCGTTGCGGATCCGCCGCAACACGTACTGAGTGGCACGTCAATGGACATGCCACTACTACGAGGCCGCTCATGATGCTATAGAATAAAGTATGCAATGCGACGCATTGTCTATATCTTGATAATTGATAATTGTATGATTGCGGACAAGGAACTCGCAGAAAGAGCCGAGGATTCAGAAAAAATACGTAACTTTGCCCCGAATTATGCCTAACCGACAGCATCGGCTGGGGGCGCAGGCTTCCGAAACGATAAATTTCAAACACTTATAATTCTTACTATCGTGGCTGACACTAAGTATATCTTCGTCACCGGAGGCGTTGCCTCCTCGCTGGGAAAGGGTATTATCTCCTCGTCCATCGGCAAACTTCTTCAAGCACGTGGTTACAATATCACCATCCAGAAGTTCGACCCCTACATCAACGTTGACCCGGGCACGCTCAACCCCTACGAGCACGGCGAATGCTACGTGACAGACGATGGTCAGGAAACCGACCTTGACCTTGGCCACTACGAACGCTTCACGGGCATCAAGACCACACGTCACAACAATGTGACCACCGGCCGCATCTACCAGAGCGTCATCGAAAAGGAGCGCCGCGGCGACTACCTTGGCAAGACCATACAGGTCATCCCCCATATCACGGACGAAATCAAGCGCGACATGCTCTATCTGGGCAAGCACGGCAACTACGACTTCATTATCACGGAGATTGGCGGTACCGTGGGCGACATCGAGAGCCACCCCTTTCTCGAGACCATCCGTCAGCTGAAATGGGAACTGGGTCGCAACGCCGTCTGCGTTCACCTGACCTACGTGCCCTATCTGGCCGCAGCCGGCGAACTGAAGACGAAGCCGACGCAGCACTCTGTGAAAGAACTGCAGAGCATCGGTATTCAGCCCGACATCCTCGTTCTGCGCACCGAGCACGACCTGAGCGCCGGCCTGCGCAAGAAGGTGGCCGCCTTCTGCAACGTCGCCCCCGAGGCTGTGGTACAGAGTCTTGACCAGCCTACCATCTACGAGGTGCCCCTGCGTATGCAGGAGCAGGGCCTGGACGCCACCATCCTCAGAAAACTGGACATGCCCGTCGGCGAAACGCCGGGACTGGGTCCCTGGCGCTCCTTCCTGGACCGTCGCCACAAGGCTACGGAAGAGGTGCACATCGGCTTGGTGGGCAAGTATGACCTGCAGGATGCCTATAAGAGCATCCTCGAGGCCCTGTCGCAGGCCGGAACGTACAACGACCGCAAGGTGGTGACACATTATATAGACAGCGAGAAAATCACCCGCGACAATGTGGCCGAGACCCTCGCCCCCATGGCGGGCATCGTCATCTGCCCGGGCTTCGGACAGCGCGGTACGGACGGTAAGATACTGGCCGCACAGTACTGCCGCGAGACCGACAAGCCGACCTTCGGCATCTGTCTGGGTATGCAGATGATGGTCATCGAGTTTGCCCGCAACGTCCTGGGCTACGCCGATGCCCACAGCGCCGAGATGGAGCGCAAGACGCCGCACAATGTCATCGACATCATGGAGGACCAGAAGAACATCACCAACATGGGCGGCACAATGCGTCTGGGCGGCTACGAATGCCGTCTGGCCGAAGGCAGCCGCGTCCGTGACATCTATGGCTCGGAGATGATTCGCGAGCGTCACCGCCACCGCTATGAGTTCAACAACGACTACCGTGCCGAATATGAGGCCAAGGGCATGCAGTGCACGGGTATCAACCCCGAGTGTGACCTTGTGGAGATTGTGGAGATTCCCAACCTGAAGTGGTACATCGGTACGCAGTTCCACCCCGAATACTCGAGCACGGTGCTCAAGCCCCATCCCCTCTTCCTCGACTTCGTCAAGGCCGCTATAAATCAGTAAACATTTTGAGAGATGCGGTTGGCGGACATTCTTCGAGCGTACCGCCAACCGCGCTTCCTTATTCATTGTCAAACCCAATCATCCATTTAACCCCATTCCATCCCCGTGGATAAAAACACCATCATCGGCCTCGTCCTTATTGTGGCCGTACTCATCGGTTTCAGTTTCTGGAACAGCGGACAGAAGCCGCCCCGGAAGCAGGAAGTAGCCCAACAGGAGCAGCGCCAGCCCGAACAGCCGGCAGAGCCCGCACAGGAAAAGGTTCTGACCGACTCGCTCTTTGCCATCAACGCCGCCAACGACAGCACGGCCACCGCACCCGACACCGCCGCCATCGTCCTGAGCAACGACAACCTGGAGATTCATATCAGTCCAAAGGGCGGCATGGTGAGCCGCGTCTATCTGAAGAACTACCGTTCGTACACCGACTTCCGTAATGACGAGGAGAAGCCCCTGCTACTCTACTCTACCGAAGGTCAGGACGCCGCGCTCAACTTAGGACTCTCCACTAAACAGGGCACTATCAACACCCTCGACTGCGTGTTTACCAAAGCCACCGTCAGCGATACCAAAGCCACGCTGCGCGTCATCGCCGCCGACTCGTCGGCACTGGCCATCACCTACAGCCTCATGCCCGGCGACAACTACATGCTCAACATGAGCATCGCTGCCGAGGGCGGTCTGGCGCGTCACCTGCCGGCCGGTCGTCAGAATCTGGCCATCAACTGGTACCAGAACATCCGTCAGCACGAGAAGGGTTTCTACTTTGAAAACCAGTACTCGGCCCTGACTTACAAACTCTCCGACGGCGATACCGAGAAACTGAGCGACACCAGCAACGATCAGGAACTGGCCGAAGGTCCCGTAGATTGGGTGGCCTTCAAGAACCAGTACTTCTCATCGGTGATGCTCTGCCCCAACGGCGCTTTAGACAATGCCCTGCTCACCAGTCTGCAGCACCGCGAACTGACCAAAGCCGAGCGCGACAACGGCCAGCAGCAGTACCTCAAGCGCTACGAGGCCGCCATGACCATACCCTTTGACGCCACGGGGCAGAAGGCCACGACGTTGCAGTTCTACTACGGTCCGAACCAGTTTAACCTGCTCAAGTCGATGGACAAGTGCAGCCTGAGCGACAAGGAGTATGACCTTGAGACACTGGTTTACCTTGGCTGGCCTATCATCCGCTGGATCAACCGTTTCTTTACCATCTACGTCTTCGACTTCCTGACCCGTTTGGGCCTGCCGATGGGCATCGTGCTCCTGCTCATCACCATCCTGATGCGCATCATCGTCTATGCTCCCACGCGGAAGAGCTTCCTCAGCACGGCCAAGATGCGCGTGCTCAAGCCCAAGGTAGATGAGATATCGCGCAAGTATCCCAACAAGGAAGACGCCATGAAGAAGCAGCAGGAGATGATGACGCTCTACTCGCAGTATGGCGTGAGCCCCATGGGCGGCTGCCTGCCCATGCTCATACAGATGCCCATCTGGATTGCGATGTTCAACTTCGTGCCCAACGCCATCGAACTGCGCCAGCAGGGCTTCCTCTGGGCCGAGGACCTCTCCACCTACGATTCGCTCATCGACTTCGGCACGGAGATTTGGGGCATTGGCGACCACCTGAGCCTGTTCTGCCTACTCTTCAGCGTCACACAGCTCGTCTATTCCTATATGACCATGCGCCAGCAGCGCGAGTCGATGTCGGGCGAGCAGGCACAGCAGATGAAGGTGATGCAGTGGATGATGTACCTCATGCCCATCCTCTTCTTCTTCATGCTGAACAAGTACTCCTCGGGCCTGAACTACTACTACTTCATCTCGCTTCTGGCCAGCATCCTGACCATGTGGTACCTGCGCCGCCGCACGGACGACGCCGCTCTCTTGGCCAAACTGGAAGCCAACTACAAGGCCAACCAGAACGACCCCAACAAGAAGCCCCGCGGCCTTGCCGCCCGTCTGGAGGCACTGAACAAGCAAGCCGCCATGATGGACGCACAGCGCAAGCGCCAAAATAACAAATAACACTTCGCACCCATGGGACGCCCGTAGAACAGTCAACACGACGCTACGGGCTGTCCCGTTTATTGAAACCTATATCGTGAAAGCCCCACTTTTGTTTATGGCAGCAGCCCTCACGCTTACCACTCCCGATGTTGCCGCACAGGCTCAGACGTCGAACAGCACGCCGACCTTCGTGCAGCCCACGGCCGACCTGTCGTCGCGCCGCCTCACGCCAGAGGCGCTGTGGAGCATGGGCCGCATCGGTGACGTCAGCCTCACGCCCGACGGCAAACAGGCGTTTTACAGCGTCACCTACTATAGCATCGAAAAGAACAAGTCGCAGAGCATCATCCGCACCTGCCCCACCGACGGCAGCCAGACGGCCACTACGGCGCCCATCCTGGTCAACGCCTACTCGCCCACCGTCCTCCCCGGTGGCCAGCGCATCGCCTACATGTCGGCCGCCTCGGGCACGATGCAGGTATGGTCGGCCAACCTCGACGGCAGCGATGCCCGCCAGATGTCCGACGAGGCCGATGGCATAGACGGCTACCGCTTCTCGCCCGATGGAAGCCGTGTCATCCTGGTGAAGAGCGTGCCGCAGCACCATTCCATCGCCGCCAAGGAGCCCGACCTGCCCCTGTCGAGCGGCATGGTCATCAACGACCTGATGTACAAACACTGGGACCAGTATGTCACCGCTGTGCCCCACCCCTTCGTGGCGCGCGTCGTCAACGGCCGTATCACCGAAGCCAAGGACATGCTTGAAGGCGAGCCCTACGAATGCCCCTCGTTGCCCTTCGGCGGCGTGGAGGAACTGGCCTGGGACCCTACGGGCACAAAAATTGCCTACTCGTGCCGCAAGAAAGTGGGCGTGGCCTATGCCGTGAGCACCGACAGCGACATCTTCCTCTACGACGTCGCCACCGGCAAAACGACCAATCTTTGCAAGCCCGAAGGCTTCGTTGCCCCCGACTTTGACCCCACCCGCACCATGGAGGACCAGCCCATCAACCACCTTGATGGCGACTATAACGTGGGCTACGACCAGCAGCCGCAGTTCTCGCCCAACGGCGAATACATTGCCTGGACCAGCATGGCACGCGATGGCTACGAGAGCGACCGCACCCGTCTGTGCGTCCTTCATCTGGCCTCCGGCCGCAAGACCTACGTCACCGAATCGTTCGAGAGCGGCGTGAACGAGTTTGCTTGGGCCGACGACAGCCGCACGCTCTACTTCACCGGCGTATGGCACGGCCGCACAAACGTTTACCGCACCGACCTTGACGGCAAGGTACAGGCTCTGACCGACGACGTGGCCGACTATGCTCTGGTGGGCTGTGCAGGCAGCCGCCGCCTCGTAGTGAAGCGCCACAGCATGAGCCGTGCCGACGAGATCTTTGCCATCAACTTAGACAAGAAGGGCCGCCTCACGCAGGTCAGCCCCCTCACGGCCGAGAACAAGCCGACGTATGACGCCCTCGACTGGGGCGAGGTGCGCGAGCGCTGGGTCAAGACCACGGATGGCAAGGAGGAACTGTGCTGGGTGGTTTATCCGCCACAGTTCGACCCGAACATGAAGTACCCCACCCTGCTCTTCTGCGAGGGCGGTCCGCAGTCGCCCGTCAGCCAGTTCTGGAGCTATCGCTGGAACTTCCAGATTATGGCCGCTAACGGCTATATCGTCATCGCTCCCAACCGCCGCGGACTGCCCGGCTTCGGCATGGAATGGCTCGAGAGCATCAGCGGCGACTATCCCGGCCAGTGCATGCGCGACTACCTCTCGGCCATCGACGACATCGCCAAGGAACCGTATGTGGACCGCGAGCGTCTCGGTGCCGTCGGCGCCAGTTTCGGCGGCTACAGCGTCTATTGGCTGGCCGGCAACCACGACAAGCGCTTCAAGTGCTTCATCTCGCACGATGGCATCTTCAACACCCAGCAGCAGTATGTCGAGACCGAGGAAATGTGGTTTGCCAACTGGGACCTCAAGTCCGCCCCCTGGCTGCGCAATGCCGAAGGTCAGATGCAACGCGCCTTTGCCCACTCGCCCCACCTCTACGTCGATCGTTGGGACACCCCCATCCTCTGCATCCATGGTCAGAAAGACTTCCGCATAGAATACACACAGGCTCAGAGCGCCTTCTCGGCAGCCCGTCTGCGCGGCATCGACGCCCAACTCCTCCTCTTCCCCGACGAGAACCACTGGGTGCTCAAGCCCCAGAACGGCATTCTGTGGCAGCGCACCTTCTTCCGCTGGCTCGACCGCTGGCTCAAGAAGTAAGGCCACAAGTCTAAATGCCGCCACCCGTTCAAACCTCATCACCGCCAATTTATTCACATCAGCATCAAACCTTCTACAATGACTGAAGCAATCAGACACAAACTCAGCGATTCCAAGTCCGCCCGCTGGACCGCTCTTCTCATCGTCAGCCTCACGATGATGGCCGGCTATTTCTTCACCGACGTCATGTCGCCCATGGAAGCCCTGCTTACCGCCGACCCCGCCAAAGAGGCCATGGGTCTGGGCTGGAGCAGCGACGAATACGGTTTCTTCTCCGGCGCCTACGGCTATTTCAACGTTTTCCTTCTGCTGCTGTTTTTCGGCGGTATCATCCTCGACAAGTTCGGCATCCGCTTCACAGGCATCCTCTCCACCGTGCTGATGTTCGGCGGTGCCCTTATTAAATACTGGGCCGTCAGCCAGTCGTTTGAAGGCACTATGACGCTGCCCCTCGGCATCGGCACCTATAGCACGCAAGTGGTTTGGGCCGTGCTCGGCTTTGCCATCTACGGCGTAGGCTGCGAGATTGCGGGTATCACCGTCAGCAAGGTCATTGTGAAGTGGTTCACCGGCCACGAGCTCGCGCTGGCCATGGGCCTGCAGGTAGCCTTGGCCCGTATCGGTACGGCCGGTGCGCTGGCCGTTGCCCTGCCCTTCGCCAAGTCGTTTGGCGGCGTACATGCCTCTGTCGCTCTCGGTGCCGCCATGCTCTGCGCCGGTATGCTGGCCTTCCTCGTTTACTGCGTGATGGACAAGAAAGAGGACGCCTCTGCCGCCACCGCAGCCAATGGCAGCGAAGAAGGCTTCAAACTCTCCGATCTGATTATCCTTGTCAAGAGCCCCGGCTTCTGGTGCGTCGCCCTGCTCTGCCTCATGTTCTACGCCGGCGTCTTCCCCTTCCTCAAGTTTGCCACCAAACTCATGGTCTTCAAGTATGGCGTAGATGCGGATGTGGCTGGTCTTATCCCTGCCATGTTGCCCTTCGGTACCATTTTCCTGACCCCCTTCTTCGGTGGACTGTATGATAAAATTGGTAAGGGTGCCACGTTGATGATTATCGGTAGCGTGCTGCTCACCTTGGTCCATTTCATCTTCGTCCTGCCTCTCCACTCTTACCTGCTGGCCATCGTATGTATGATCATTCTCGGCATTGCCTTCGGTCTGGTGCCCTCGGCCATGTGGCCCTCCGTGCCCAAGATTATTCCCATGAAACTCCTCGGTTCGGCCTACGCCCTCATTTTCTATATCCAGAACATCGGCCTCTCGCTCGTGCCTGTATGGATTGGTAAAGTCAACCAGCAAAACACGGGTGCCGACGGCGTCATCGACTACACCCAGACCATGACCATCTTCGCCGGTTTCGGCGCCGTAGCCATCCTTATCTCCTTCCTGCTTCTCTTCCTCGACAAGAAGAAAGGCTATGGCCTTCAGAAACCCAACGTCAAATAACCCGTTCCACGCAGAGCCATGCAAGAAATGAACAAGAAAGAAGAGGTACAACTTCCCGAGAACGCCTTCCGTGAGTTGAAACCCGGCGAGGAGTATCAGCCCTTGATGCGTCCCGAAAAGACCTACCCCGAAGTTACCCCCTGGTCGCTCATCTGGGGTCTGGTGATGGCCGTCATCTTCTCGGCCGCCACCGCCTACCTCGGTCTGAAGGTGGGCCAGGTGTTCGAGGCCGCCATCCCCATCACCATCATCGCCGTCGGCCTGTCGGGTATGCGCGGCCAGAAGAATGCCCTTGGCGAGAATGTCATCATCCAGAGCATCGGTGCCTGCTCGGGCATGATTGTGGCCGGTGCCATCTTCACCCTGCCGGCCCTCTATATCCTTCAGCACACCTATCCCGAACTCTCCGTCAACTTCCTCCAGGTGTTCCTGGCGTCGGCCTTAGGCGGTGCGCTCGGCATCCTTTTCCTCATCCCCTTCCGCAAGTACTTTGTGAAGGACATGCACGGCAAGTACCCCTTCCCCGAAGCCACGGCATCCACCCAGGTGCTCATCTCCGGTGAGAAAGGCGGCAACCAGACCCTCTGGCTGCTGCTGGCCGGCGGTATCGGCGGTCTGTACGACTTCGCCGTAGCCACCTTTGGCGCGTGGACGGAAAACTTCACCAGCCGCGCCATCCTGTGGGGCGATACCATTGCCGAAAAGGCCAAGGTGATGTTCAGCGTCAACACCGGCGCCGCCCTGCTGGGTATGGGCTATATCGTCGGTCTGAAGTATGCCGCCATCATCTGCGCCGGCAGTGCCCTCATCTGGTGGGTCATTGTCCCGGGCATCGGTCTTTTCTTCCCCGATCTCATCGTTGACCCCAAGGCAGGGCTTAGTGCTGCCGCTGCCTCGCCCGAGCAGATATTCGGCTATGCCAAGAGCATCGGTATCGGCGGTATCGCTGTGGCCGGCGTCATCGGCGTTGTCAAGAGTTGGGGCGTCATCCGCAGCGCCTTCTCGCTGATGGGCAAGGTGGCCAAGGGCGGCCAGGAGGCCGACCAGACGCCCCGCACGGGTCGCGACCTGCCTATGAAGATTATCGCATTCGGCGTCATGGCCACCCTGCTCGCCGTGCTCCTCTTCTTCTATTTCGATGTCATGGAGGGCAATCTGCTCTTCACCATCGTCGGCATCCTGATTGTCGCCATCATCGCCTTCCTCTTTACCACCGTGGCCGCCAATGCCATCGCCATCGTGGGTTCAAACCCCGTCAGCGGCATGACGCTCATGACGCTCATCCTCTCTTCTATCATCATGGTGCTTGTCGGCCTCAAAGGTCCCGGCGGCATGGTGGCTGCCCTCATCATGGGCGGCGTGGTATGTACGGCCTTGTCATCGGCAGGTGCCTTTGTCACCGACCTTAAGATAGGCTATTGGCTGGGTAGCACGCCCGCCAAGCAGGAGGGCTACAAGTTTCTCGGCATCCTGGTCAGCGCTGCCACCGTGGCCGGCGTCATCATGATGCTCAACGCCACCTACGGCTTCACCCCGACCAACTCTGACGTGATGGCCGCCCCGCAGGCCCGCGCCATGGCCGGCGTCATCGAACCGCTCATGAGCGGCGAGGGCGCCAACTGGCTGCTCTATGGCATCGGCGGCGTCATCGCCCTCGTGCTCAACGCCTGTGGCATATCGGCCCTGGCCTTCGCCCTGGGTATGTTCATCCCCCTGCAACTCAACCTCCCGCTGCTCGTCGGCGGTCTGGTGAGCCACTTCGTCATGAAAAGTTCAAAGCAGGAGAGCGTCATCCGTCTGCGTCAGGAGCGCGGCACCCTGCTGGCCTCGGGCCTCATCGCGGGCGGTGCCCTGATGGGCGTAGTCAGTGTAGCCCTCGAATTTGCTGGTGTGGACGTCAAACTGACCTCCTGGCTGAACACCCTCGGTGCCCAATGGGTATCGCTGGTGGCCTACGCCCTCATCATCTTCTTGCTGTACAAGGCCTCGGTCAAGGCAGCCCGCTAACCATCCTGTGAGTAAAGACAATGCACACACGCGAAGAAAAAATGGAGGCGTTCGGCCGTCTGCTCGATGTGCTGGACGAACTCCGCGAGAAATGTCCGTGGGACCGCAAGCAGACCAACGAGAGCCTGCGTCCCAACACCATTGAGGAGACCTACGAACTCTGCCAGGCCCTCATCGCCAACGACAGCCACGAGATATGCAAAGAACTGGGCGACGTCCTGCTCCACGTCTGCTTCTACGCCAAGATAGCGCAGGAAAAGGAGGACTTCGACATCGCCGACGTCTGCCACAGGCTCTGCGACAAACTCATCTTCCGCCACCCCCATGTCTATCCGCCCAAGGAGGGTGCGCAGTCTAAGGCCGATACCGCCGACCAGGTCATCACCCAGTGGGAGATGCTCAAGACGAAGGAGCGCGACGGCAACAAGTCCGTCCTCTCCGGCGTACCGACAGCCCTCCCCACCCTCATCAAGGCCTACCGCATCCAGGACAAGGCCCGCGGCGTAGGCTTCGACTGGGAAGAGAAGGAGATGGTATGGCAGAAGGTCAAGGAAGAGATAGCCGAGTTTGAGGCCGAAGTGGCCAAAGGCGACAAGGCCAAGGCCGAGGCAGAGATGGGCGACGTCATGTTCAGCCTCATCAACGCCGCCCGCCTCTACGGCATCAACCCCGACAATGCCCTTGAAGCCACCAATCAGAAGTTCATCCGCCGCTTCAACTACTTAGAGGAGCATACCATCAAGGAGGGCAAGGACCTCCACAACATGTCGCTGGCCGAGATGGACGCCATCTGGGACGAAGCCAAGCGTCAAGGACTATGATACCGACCACCGAGCGTGCGGCCCGCACTGACCTGCCCGCCGCACGCCCGTGGTTCAGCCATCGCCAACAAGCATGTACCACCTGCTCGCCCTTGTGACCATCTGCATCTGGGGGACCACCTTCGTCTCGACCAAAGTCCTGCTGGGCAGCGGCCTGACGCCCTCGGAGATATTCATCGTCCGCTTCCTTCTGGCCTACGTCGGACTGGTGGCCATCAGTCACCGCCAATGGCTGCTGAACTCCCGGCGCGAAGAAGGCATCGCCCTGCTCGCCGGACTGACCGGCGGCTCGCTCTATTTCCTTGCCGAGAACACCGCCCTCGAAATGGCCCCCGCGGGCTATGTCTCGTTCATCGTCTGCCTGGCGCCGGTCTTCACCGTGCCGCTCAGCGCCTTCAGCCGGAACCGCGACTGCACCTTCACGCCCCACCTCTGGGCCGGCATGTTTCTGGCCCTCACCGGCGTCTTCTTCATCGCCTGGAGCGACATGGACGGCCGCTCGTCCCTGACCGGCATCCTGCTGGCTCTGGCCGCCGCCATCCTGTGGGCCGTCTATCAGAATGTCGTGGGCCCGCTCACCAACCGCTACGGCACGTCCCTCCTGACGCGCAAGGTCTTCGGCTACGGCCTGCTGTCGATGGTGGTGCTCTATCCGCTGTCGGAGCCGGCCGGTCATCATCCGGGACGCCTGCTCGGCCTGCTACAGCCGCAGACCCTCGGCGGTGATGCCCTCGTAGTTTGGGGCAACCTGCTCTTTCTGGGGCTCATCGCCTCGCTGGCCTGCTACGTTATTTGGAATGTGGTGGTAGAGAAACTCGGCGCCGTCATCTCGGCCAACTATATCTACCTCAACCCGCTGACCACCTGCCTCTTCTCCGCTCTCATCTTGGGCGAGACCTTCTCCCTCACAGCGGCCATCGGCTGCGTAGCCATCCTGTGTGGCGTGATATGGGCCGTGAAATGCGGCGTCGTCAAGGCTGAGGGACCTACAGCGGCACAGCCGTCGGCCGACAGCCACCAATGATTCAAACCTTTCCCATTTACGAATATGGAAGACAAACTGACCCTCCGCACAGAGAACCTTGTCAAGAAATACGGCACCCGCACTGTGGTGCAGGGCGTGTCGTTCGACGTCAGTCAGGGCGAGATCGTCGGTCTGCTGGGCCCCAATGGCGCCGGCAAGACGACCTCCTTTTATATGACCACCGGTCTGGTCACGCCCAATGCCGGCCGCATTTTCTTGGGCGACGACGAGATTACCGACTTCCCCGTCTTCAAGCGCGCCCATGCCGGCATCGGTTATCTGGCGCAAGAAAACTCGGTCTTCCGCAAGATGAGCGTAGAAGACAATATCGCCTCGGTGCTGGAGATGACCGGCAAGAGCCGCGAGGAACAGCGCGACATGCTGGAAAGCCTGATAAAGGAGTTCCGCTTGGAGAAGGTGCGCAAGAACAATGGCGACCGCCTCTCGGGTGGCGAGCGCCGACGCACGGAGATAGCCCGCTGCCTGGCCATCGACCCCAAGTTTATCATGCTCGACGAGCCCTTCGCCGGCGTTGACCCCATTGCCGTCGAGGACATACAATATATTGTGTGGAAACTCAAGGACCGCAACATCGGCATCCTCATCACCGACCACAACGTCGAGGAGACCCTTTGCATCACCGACCGCGCCTACCTCCTCTTCGAAGGCCGCATCCTGTTTCAGGGCACGCCCGAAGAACTGGCCGAGAACCAGGTGGTGCGCGACAAATACCTGACCAACTCGTTCAAACTCCGCAAGAAGGACTTCCAGAACCTGCGGCGCTAAACTGTGCCGCGACAGGCTGCATAAGAACAAGAGTTGCATAAGAACAAGAATAGACGCAACACCACAAAACACTAACCCTCATTTGCCATGATTTCCTTATTCGCCATGATGCTGGCAGCACCCGCTGCCGCGCCGGACACCCTCCAGGTCGATGCCGCGAAGGTGACCACCCCCTACAGTTTTCATAGGCCCTATGCCTCCGACAGCACCGACATGCAGGGCAAGACTTATGACGTCAACAAGATATACGACGAGAATGCCTCGTTAGTAAAGCGCACGGCCCTCTTTACGCAGGTCCTCCGCCGGGGCGACGCCATCCCCGCCGACACCGCCGATGCCCGCCAGTCGCTCGTTGGTCTGCGCTTCGCCATCAATGCCGACCGCTTTGCCAAAGTCAGCCTGAACATCAAGGACAATGACAACTACCGCCTCTATGTCGATGGCAAGGCCACCTCTGACAAAAACCTGACGCTCACGCCCGGCCGCAGCATCATCACCCTGCTCAGCATGACCAAGCCCGGCGACAAGCAGAAGTTCAACGTCTTCCTCACGGGCAAGGACCTTCAGGGCATTACCCTCGGCGAGGACCAGCCCCGTGCCTACGACATGGCGCTCATGCTTCAGGGCAAGCACTGCCGCAGCCTCTCGCTCTCGCCCAGCGGCAAGTACCTCGTCACGACCTACTACGACACGCAGGCCGACGGCAGCAACCTGTGGTCCACCGAGATTACCGAGACGGCCAACGGCCGCGTGCTCTATAGCACCAATGGTTCGCTCAGCGTGCACTGGTGGCCTCACCGCGACATCCTCTACTATACCGGCCAGAACAACCTCGGCACGACGCTCGAGACGCTCGACCCCGCCACCCTCAAGCGCGAGGTCATCGCCACATCGCTCCCCACCTCGTCGTTCACCCTCGCCCCCACCGGCGACTACATGGTGTTCTACCGCAGCACCGGCGGCCGCACCGAACCCCTGCAGGGCCTCAAGCGCCTTGAAGACCCCGACGACCGTATGCCCGGCTGGCGCAACCGCTCGCAGCTCTACCGCTTCGACTTTGCCACAGGCCAGGTGACCCAACTGACCTTCGGCAGCGCCAGCGCCTATCTGGCCGACATCTCGCCCGACGGCAAGCGTCTGCTCATCAGCCACGGCACGATGAAGCCCTCGCGCAAGCCCTTCAACCGCACCACTGTCATTGAGATGGACGCCTTCACCGGCAAGGCCGACACCCTGCTGGCCGACACCACCTTCCTCAGCGGCATGACCTATTCGCCCGACGGCCGCACCATCGCCATCACGGCCTCACCCGGTGCCTTCGGTGGCATTGGCAAGGAGATGCCCGCCAATATGGAGCCCAGCCATTTCGACTACCGCATCTACCTCTACTCCCTCGACACGCGCAAGGTGACACCCGCCCTGCCCCACTTCGCACCATCTGTTGACCAGGTCAAGTGGGCCTACGGCGACAACCAGATTTACCTCTTGACCACCGAGGGCTGCGACCGTACCATCTACCGCCTTAACCCCAAGACGCTGGAGCGCACGCGCTTCAAGTTGCCGCTGAGTTATATCTCATCGTTCAGCATCGCCGAGGGCATGCGCAAGCCCTATATCGTCTTCACCGGCCAGACGGGCGAACGTGCCCGCGAGATGTTCCTCGCCACCCTCGACAAGGAGAAGCCCGCCGCCCGTCGTATCGGCGATATGGACTTCGACCGCGACTATGCCAACGTCGCCATTGGCAAGTGTCAGGACTGGGCGTTCCGCACCTCGCACGGCGATACCATCCACGGCTTCTACTTCCTGCCGCCCAACTTTGACGCCACGAAGAAATATCCCCTCATCGTCTATTACTATAGCGGCTGCACGCCTACGAGCAAGACCCTCGAGTTTCAATATCCACTGCAGGTGCTCGCCGCTCAGGGCTACGTCATCTATGTCTGCGAGCCCAGCGGCACCATCGGCTACGGTCAGGAGTTTGCCGCCCGCCACGTCTGCGCCTGGGGCCGCCGCACAGCCGACGACATCATTGAGGGCACGAAGCAGTTTGTCGCCGAGCATCCCTACGTCAATGCCCAGCGCATCGGCTGCATGGGCGCCTCGTATGGCGGCTTCATGACGCAGTACCTCCAGACCCGCACCGACATCTTCGCCGCAGCCATCTCGCACGCCGGCATCTCCAATCTCGCCTCCTACTGGGGCGGCGGCTACTGGGGCTATACCTATAACGAGACGGCCGCCTACGGCAGTTATCCCTGGAACGACAAGCAACTGTATGTAGAACAGTCGCCCCTCTTCAATGCCGACAAAATCCACACCCCGCTGCTCCTCCTCCACGGTACGGTAGATACCAACGTGCCCACCAACGAGAGCCAGCAGCTCTTCACCGCCCTGCGCATCTTGGGCCGCAAGGTAAGTTATGTACAGGTGGATGGCGAGAACCACGTCATCACCGACTACAAGAAGCGTCTGGCTTGGCAGAACGTCATCTTCGCCTGGTTCGCCCACTGGCTCAAAGACCAGCCCCTGTGGTGGAACACCCTCTACCCCAACGACCATTTTGGTCAGGACTGATAGCGTCGTCCCTCACCCCCATCCTATAGCAGAATCCCATGGCCTCTCGTACAGCAGGCCATGGGATTCTGCATTCTTTGTCCTGTAGCCGGAAGCGATGTGTCCACAGAAGTGGATTTTATGTTGTCCCTTCGCGCCGAGGAAGAAACCTCATCGTTCTCAGAGCGAAGGTGCGGATGGCTGAAGGCCATCCCAAAGCCGACGAAGGCGGGTTTGTCCACAGCCCAGCGGCAAGCGACCGTCGGCGGTTCATCCCGATAGCGAGAACCGACATTTCTACAAATCTTCTTTTAGGAAAGTTTAACGGTATCGACTGCAAATTTGCCCGTTTCGCCCTCCGATTTGGCAGTCGCCCAATCGCGCCACACGGTTTGGGCGACCGTTTTTACGGTTTGGGCGACAGAGAAAACAGTCGCCCAAACCGTGGAAGTGCCTTTAGGACACGAAAAAAGGGCCCCACAGAGGCCCTTATCTTCATTTCCACTGCAAAGATACAACAAAACGCGGCGAAAAGCAAATCGGCGCCGGAGGACGCAAAATGGCAAA
>JALEZQ010000056.1 GCA_022772475.1 Bacteroidales bacterium
ATAAATTGCCGAACATGCCAGCCGCGCACTTGCCCAACAGTGAGTGCTCTCTCTTTTTGTGTCATTGGCTCAGAGAATACATAAAGACAAAGTAAAACAGCCGTTATAAACTAAAACGGCACAAATAATTTTCGTATGAAACAGCATACAAGCCATAATATAATATGCTTAGAAGCGGAATGGGAATATAGCGAGCAAAACCCGAAAAACCGCTTTAGCCTTAACACCTTGCCAATGCTTAACTGGTTAAAAGAGGCATACGATTGTGAGGTGATATATAGAAGATTCAGAACAAAGTCTGACCTGAAGTATTATCTTGGATACTTTCGTACTCATGCAAAAGGTGATGATGAGGAAGACTTCAACAAGTATGATATTATATATTTCGCCTGTCACGGTGAAAAGAAAAGCTTGTGGATTGAAGGGAAATCAGTACCCCTCACTACCTTACAAAAGTGGGCAAAGGGCTTTTTCAAGGACAAGGTTATTCATTTTGGGTCTTGTAGAACAATGTCTAACAAAATCGACTCAAAACACTTCAAAAGAGAGTGCCAAGCCTTAATGGTGAGCGGTTATCAAAAATCTGTAGATGCGATGGATTCCAGCATAGCAGACATTGCGATAATGAATGATTTACTATCTCAGGAAGAAATTGTAGTTGAAAGATATACAGATAGAGATAGTAAGTTCTACCAGAAATATGAATTGCTTTTAGATGACCTCGATTTCCATGCTTGTTAATTATTAAACGGAGAGACTAAACTATAGGAGACTTGAAATCTTTTTTCTTAGCCCAACTTCAACGTCAAAACTTTTTTCAATAAACTTTCGGTCTGTTTACGCCCCTCTGTCTTTTCAACTTGTTGAATATTAATGATAGCCTTTTGAAGGTTCCTCGCTGGAGGCCGTTGTCATACCCACACCAGCCTGAAACATGTTTTACCTTTGTGGGCATGTACTTCACCTCCGTCACCCGATTCAGTCCTGAACATGGCCGAATACTCCACTACGACAAGATAAAGGAGTCGTTCCGCGATGTGCTCGGCCGCGTCCATACGCGGGTGATGCTCACACCTGACTACCTGCCCGATTTGTGCTGCGACGAAATCGTGCAAATCAGGCGAGGGCTAACTATTTGATGGAGCAGAAGACCAGTACCACAGAGGCCGACAACGCTTTGGGCGAACGGGTGGAAATGCGCCAATGCTCCGACCCTACAGATAGCTCGGCCGATAAGTGTTGAAGTTGGGTTAACACCCCTTAACAATTTCTCTGAAAAGGCAGAATGTCAACGTATGTGAAATAACATTTGCATTTTCACCGCCGACGATGTAAATTTGTATAGAAAGTAGAGATAGGGGTCCAACGACCCTTTTTTTCATGTCTTTTCGGCCTAAAACGACTTGGGCGACCGTAAAAACGGTCGCCCAAGTCGTAAATTCTATCGCCCAGGTCGTGATTCGAGTCGCCCAGCTCGTTTTTTCTCTCTCACTTTTTCATCGCGAAATGTTAACGTACCCTTAAATAAACCTAAAGATTCTTAAATGCCATAATGGCGTTTGAACTAACGGGAGGGCTAAAATAGGTCGTTATTTGGCAAATTATGGCCCTTCGACGGCACCCCGCCGCAGCTCCAACGCTTTTTGCGCCGCTCCTCTTCGCCCAATCATCGTGCCTGATGCCGTCAATGGACGGCACCTACTAGCTTCGCCGCAGCTTCAACGCGCATTGCGTCGCTCGTTGTTCGCCCAACTATCGCGCATGATGCTCTTAAATAAATAGTTCTATATTCTGTTGGTAAGTGTCCAAAAAAGGCTAACGATTAGATGCCCTACCTTTGCTGCTGTCAAAAATACGAAGATATGTACAATAGTGAAGATTTGGGAAGATTCTATTTCCAGTACCAAACAGAGGCGCTGCCTCGTGGCGAATTGGTGCAGAGTTTCTGTACCACAAAGTACCCTATAACATATTCTCCCAATGGTACCGGGATACGCGCAGTTGGATTGTCGAGGTGACGGTCGATGGTCGTCTGGAAGAAAACTGGACGCCCTCGGAGACGCAGCCCGAATCAGACAAGAGTCCGCAGCGTTATCGCTTCTGCTATGTGAACAACTTCACTGACATGAACTGTAAGTATTGTTTTATCTCCCCTTGACAAAACCTCTGCGCATCCGGCAAATGTTGCAAGCACTCAATTTAGGACATGCCCCTGAATTGAGTGCTTGCATTTGTTTGTGATGGGTGATTTTCAGTTGAAACGGATAAGCAGAAATTTCGATAATCTATAATCGCGCAACCTTCTTTCTCATTTTCGCGCGTAGGGACAAGCGGAAAAGAAATAAATGTGTATCTTTGCGTGCAAAAGTGCGTGGTCTGCATTCGCGTGCAGGCCTGTCGTGCGGCATTCGGCCTCTGTCAGTGAGTCTGGGTGGCGCTTGTGGCACACCATAAACAGAACCAAAGGATATACAAGATGGAACCTCTTAAACACGAATGCGGCGTGGCGATGATACGCCTGCGCAAGCCCCTGCAGTACTATAAGGACAAGTACGGGACGTGGCGTTATGGCCTTAACAAACTCTATCTGCTGATGGAGAAACAGCATAATCGTGGTCAGGAAGGTGCCGGGTTGGCCTGTGTGAAGATGCACGCAGCGCCGGGCGAGGAGTTTTTCTATCGCGAGAGAGCCCTTGGCAGTACCGCTATCGGCGAAATCTTTGGGAAAGTTCATCAGCAGATTGACGCCTGCGACGCAGGTCATGTGGACGACGCTGCCTATGCAGCGCGTAAAGTCCCCTTTGCTGGCGAGATGTATATGGGCCACTTGCGCTATTCTACAACAGGCAAAAGTGGCCTTTGCTATGTCCATCCGTTTATGCGGAGAAACAACTGGCGGGCCAAAAACCTGTGCATCTGTGCGAACTTCAACATGACCAACGTGGAGGAGATATTCCACGAGATTGCACAGAAGGGACAGCACCCCCGTATGGTGTCGGATACGTATATCCTGCTGGAGCAGTTGGGACACCGGCTGGACCGCGAGAGCGAACGCCTGTTTCAGGAGGCACTGGCGAAGGGGCTGACCGACTTGGAGATTACCTCGTACATCGAGAAGCATATCAATCTGGCCAACGTGCTGAGGCTGTCGGCCCCCGTTTGGGATGGCGGCTACGTGCTCTGCGGCATGACAGGCAGCGGTGAGATGTTTACCCTGCGCGACCCTTGGGGTATACGTCCTGCCTTCTGGTATATGGACGACGAAGTGCTGGTGGTGGCCTCGGAACGCCCTGTTATCCAGACCTCGCTCGATGTGGAGGCCGATCAGGTGCACGAACTGCTCCCCGGACAGGCCCTGCTGATGAGCGCGGCCGGCGCGTTTCGCATGGAGCAGATACTGGAACCGAAGAATCCGGCCGCCTGTTCGTTTGAGCGCGTCTATTTCAGTCGCGGTTCCGATCAGGATATATATAAGGAGCGCAAGACCCTCGGCCGTATGCTGGTAGAGCCTGTCCTCAAGGCCGTCAACGGCGAGGTGGACGACACCGTGATTTCGTACATTCCGAATACGGCGGAGAGTTCGTACTACGGTATGCTCGAGGGCTTCGAGGATTATCTCAACGCAGAGAAGATAAAAGCGCTGAAAGCCTTGGGTCCAAATCCCTCGGACGCCGACATGGAGCGCGTCATGAACCGCAGGGTGCGCGCCGAGAAGGTGGCTTGGAAGGACATCAAGATGCGTACCTTCATTGCCGAGGGCAACAGTCGCAACGACCTGGCAGCCCACGTCTATGACATCACCTACGGGTGCATCCGTCCGAATAAGGATAATCTCGTGGTCATCGACGACAGCATCGTTCGCGGCACGACGCTGCGCGAAAGCATCATACGCATACTGGACCGCCTGCATCCCAAGCGAATCGTGGTGGTCAGTTCGTCGCCCCAGGTGCGCTACCCCGACTACTACGGCATCGACATGGCCCATCTGGAGGAGTTCATTGCCTTCCGTGCCGCCATAGCGCTTATCACCGAGCGCGGCGAGTGGCAGCGACTGGCCAATATATACCGCCAGTGTAAGGCGCAAATACTTCTGCCAAAAGAGCAGATGATAAACTGCGTGCGCGATGTATATAAGCCCTTTACGGCCGATGAAATCTCGCTGAAGATGGCCGAGATGCTTCGCCCTGAGGGCGTGAATGCCGAGGTGCACATCGTCTATCAGAGTCTGGAAGGCCTCCATGCGGCGTGTCCCAACAGTCCGGGCGACTGGTACTTCAGCGGCCACTATCCCACGCCGGGCGGCGTGAAGCGCTGCAACGAGGCTTTCATAGCCTACTACGAAAAGCACTTCATGTAGTCTGCGCCAAATGGCAGGCCCACATTGGGCATCTGCTTGACGCGGCAGCATGAGTTCTATAATAAAAGAAATCAACATAAACTATATGGCCTTGCCCGCCAAGGTGGCGGCAGCATACGTTGCTCGCTGTAGTGCCGAGCGTGGGCAGCCAGTGTGAAGGTGATGTCACCTCATCACGGCCAAGGCCTTCGTCGTCAGACCATAGCCCGTCTGCATGGCGAACAGAATCTTTCTCTCTACAGTTATGCGCAAAGTAACCCTTATCCTAAGCGATGGTACCCAGTTTCATGGCGAATCGTTCGGCTACGAAAAGCCCGTGGCCGGCGAGGTGGTGTTCAACACAGCCATGATGGGCTATCCCGAGAGCCTTACCGACCCCTCGTATGCCGGCCAGTTGCTTTCCCTGACCTATCCGCTCGTGGGCAACTATGGTGTGCCCCCCTTCACCTTCGAACCTAACGGTCTTGCCACCTTCATGGAGAGCGACCGCATATATGCCTCGGCTTTGATTGTGAGCGACTACAGCGACACCTACTGCCATTGGAATGCCGTAGAGAGCCTGGGCGACTGGCTCAAGCGCGAGCAGGTGCCGGGAATTACGGGCATTGATACGCGCGAGCTGACCAAGGTGTTGCGCGAGCATGGCGTGATGATGGGTAAAATTGTCTTTGACGACACCCCCGACGATGCGCCCGAAGGCGAATATGAAGGTGTGAACTATGTGGCCCAGGTGTCGTGCAAAGAAGTGATACGTTATAATGAGGGTGCCGGTCCCCGCGTGGTCCTCGTCGATTGCGGTGTGAAGCATAATATCATCCGCTGCCTGCTGCGCCGCGGTGTGGAGGTAGTCCGCGTTCCTTGGAACTACGACTTCAACACCCTCGAATTTGATGGTCTGTTTTTGGCCAATGGCCCCGGCGACCCCGACACCTGCGAAGAGGCCGTGGCACACATCCGCCAGTTCCTGGCCAACGACCGCGTCCGCCCCTGCATGGGTATCTGCATGGGCAACCAGTTGCTCTCGAAGGCTGCCGGCGCCAGCATTTACAAACTGAAGTACGGCCACCGCAGTCATAACCAGCCCGTGCGCATGGTAGGTACGGAGAAGTGCTTCGTCACCACACAGAACCATGGTTACGCCGTTGATAGCCGCACGCTGCCCGCCGACTGGGAGACCCTCTTTGTCAACATGAACGACGGCAGCAACGAGGGTGTGCGCCATAAATCGCGCCCCTGGTTCTCGGCCCAGTTCCATCCCGAGGCCTGCAGCGGCCCCGTAGATACGGAGTTCCTCTTCGACGACTTCGTCAAACTGCTTTGACCACCAACCGGCCATCCAGCCTTATCTCTACTTCCATAACCCCCAACCGTAGCCCTCTCCTGAGTTGTGCCAACAGGTGCAGCAACGGCTTCGGCCCATGCTGATGCCATGGAGGAAATGCTACGAAGATAACGAACAGACTATGTCCAACTCAATAAAGAAAGTGTTGTTGCTCGGTTCCGGCGCCCTCAAGATAGGCGAAGCCGGCGAGTTTGACTATTCGGGGTCGCAGGCCCTGAAAGCCCTCAAGGAAGAAGGCATTGAAACCGTGCTCATCAACCCCAATATCGCTACGGTACAGACTTCCGAGGGCGTGGCCGACCGTATCTATTTCTTGCCCGTCACCCCCTTCTTCGTCGAGAAGGTCATCGAACGCGAACGCCCGCAGGGCATCATGCTGGCCTTCGGTGGTCAAACCGCCCTCAACTGCGGTGTGACCCTCCATCAGGAAGGCATCCTTGAGAAATATGGCGTGACCGTCCTCGGTACGCCCGTTGAGGCCATCATGAACACCGAAGACCGCGAGCTCTTCGTAGAGCGCCTCAATGAGATTAATGTCAAGACCATCAAGAGCGAGGCTTGCGCCAACATCGCCGACGCCCGCCGCGCTGCCGCCGCGCTGGGCTATCCCGTCATCCTCCGTGCCGCCTATGCTCTGGGCGGTCTGGGCTCCGGCTTCTGCGATAACGAGGAAGAACTGAATGTGCTGGCCGAAAAGGCCTTTGCCTTCTCGCCCCAGGTGCTGGTGGAAAAGAGCCTCAAGGGCTGGAAAGAAGTGGAGTATGAAGTGGTGCGCGACCGTTTCGACAACTGTATCACGGTCTGCAACATGGAAAACTTCGACCCCCTGGGCATCCACACCGGCGAGAGCATCGTCATCGCTCCGTCGCAGACCCTGACCAACGCCGAATACCACAAACTGCGCGAACTCTCCATCCGCATCGTGCGCCACGTCGGCATCGTCGGCGAGTGTAACGTGCAGTATGCCTTCGACCCCAACTCCGAAGACTACCGCGTCATCGAGGTCAACGCCCGTCTGTCGCGCTCGTCGGCCCTCGCCTCGAAGGCCACGGGTTATCCTCTGGCCTTCGTTGCCGCCAAACTGGGTCTGGGCTACGGCCTCTTCGATCTGAAGAACTCCGTCACCAAGACCACCAGCGCCTTCTTTGAGCCCGCCCTCGATTATGTGGTCTGCAAGATACCGCGCTGGGACCTCGGCAAGTTCCGCGGCGTGGACCGCGAACTGGGCTCGTCGATGAAGAGCGTCGGCGAGGTGATGGCCATCGGCCGCACCTTCGAAGAGGTCATTCAGAAGGGCCTGCGCATGATAGGGCAGGGCATGCACGGCTTCGTAGATAACAAGGAACTGAAGATTGACAATGTAGAGGCCGCCCTGCGCGAGCCCACTGACAAGCGCATCTTCGTTATCGAGAAAGCCTTTGCCGCAGGCTATACCATCGACCAGATCCACGACCTGACCAAGATTGACAAGTGGTTCCTGCAGAAACTCTATAAGATTCACCTTACCGACCAGCGCCTGCATGCCTGCTCCAACATCAACGTGCTCGACAATGACCTGTTGCGTCTGGCCAAGGTACAGGGTTTCACCGACTTCCAGATTGCCCGCGCCCTCGGCATGGAGAAGGAGATGGACATCGAGAAGGCCATCATGGCCGTGCGTGCTCGTCGCCAGAATGCCGGCATTGTGCCCGTTGTCAAGCAGATTGACACGCTGGCCGCCGAATATCCCGCCCAGACCAACTACCTGTATCTCACCTACAGCGGCGTGGCCCACGACATCCGCTTCGAGGGCGACAAGCGCAGCGTCGTCGTGCTGGGTAGCGGTGCTTACCGCATCGGCTCTTCGGTTGAGTTCGACTGGTGCGGCGTTCAGGCCCTGCAGACCATCCGCAAGGAAGGCTATCGCAGTGTGATGATCAATTACAACCCCGAGACGGTATCGACCGACTACGACATGTGCGACCGCCTCTACTTCGACGAACTGACCTTCGAGCGCGTGATGGACATCATCGAACTCGAAATGCCCTACGGCGTTATCGTCTCCACCGGCGGACAGATACCCAACAACCTGGCCATGCGTCTCGACGCCGAGCACGTCAATCTGCTGGGCACCCAGGCCAAGTATATCGACAATGCCGAAGACCGCGAGAAGTTCTCCGCCATGCTCGGCCGTATCGGCGTGGACCAGCCCGAGTGGAGCGCACTGACGTCGATGGACGACATCCACGAGTTCATCAGCCGTGTGGGCTTCCCTGTGCTCGTTCGTCCCTCGTATGTCCTCTCCGGCGCTGCCATGAATGTCTGCAGCAATGAGGAGGAACTCGAACGCTTCCTCAAGCTCGCCGCCAATGTGTCGAAGAAGCACCCCGTCGTCGTGTCGCGCTTCATGCAGCACGCCAAAGAGGTGGAGATGGATGCCGTAGCCCGCGACGGTGAAATCATCGCCTACGCCATCTCCGAGCATATCGAGTTTGCCGGCGTCCACTCCGGTGATGCCACAATCCAGTTCCCGCCTCAGAAACTCTATGTCGAGACAGCCCGCCGCATCAAGAAAATCTCCAAGCAGATTGCCCGCGAACTCCATATCTCCGGCCCCTTCAATATCCAGTTCCTTGCCCGCGAGAACGACATCAAGGTCATCGAGTGCAACCTTCGTGCTTCGCGCTCTTTCCCCTTCGTCAGCAAGGTGCTCAAGATAAACCTTATCGAACTGGCCACGCGCATCATGCTCGGCCTGCCTGTCGAGAAGCCCGCCAAGAGCCTCTTCGACCTGGACTACGTCGGCATCAAGGCCTCGCAGTTCTCGTTCAACCGCCTTCAGAAGGCCGACCCCGTGCTCGGCGTCGATATGGCCTCAACCGGCGAGGTGGGCTGTCTCGGTGAAGACTCGCGCACTGCCCTGCTCAAGTCCATGCTGGCTGTCGGCCACCGCATCCCCAAGAAGAACATCCTGCTCTCTACGGGCAACGGTAAGCAGAAGGCCGAGATGCTCGCCGCCTGCCACATCCTGCGTGAACATGGCTACACCCTCTATGCCACGGGTGGTACCAGCCGTTATCTCACCGAGAACGGCATCGAGAATACTATGGTCTATTGGCCCAGCGAAGAAGGTCAGCCCCAGGCCATTGACATGCTGCACAACGGCGAGATAGACATGGTGGTCAATGTGCCCAAGAACCTCTCTTCCGGCGAACTGACCAACGGTTACAAGATTCGTCGTGCCGCCATCGACCTGAACGTGCCCCTCATTACCAACGCCCGTCTGGCTTCCGCCTTCATCTATGCCTTCTGTACGGTGAAGAAAGAAGACCTCGACATCAAGTGCTGGCAAGAATACTAAATACTATTCCGCCTCATGAGCAATGCTGATATGCCGGCGGCCTGTCGTTTCAGCGACCCGCCGTCGTGTACGCAGCGTTTCTCATGAGGCGCTGTGTTTTTCAGGGATTTCTGTTTGTTAGTGTTCAAACAAATGATGGTTGAACGACATAAGTGGCAGATACTCCTTGAATGAACTACTCATAGTCCCCCCCCCTCCAATCCCTCCATCGCTTTGCGCCTATGAATCCAGCCCCCTCCGCCCTTCCCCAAACGAATGCCTATGCCATGCAGTACGGCACGCTGCTGGGCTTATGGGGCATTGTGAGCCTCGTCGTGTTAGGAGCCTCGCTCTCTGTGCCGTTGCTCTCGTCCCTCAGTACACTGCTGTTCTTGGGGTCGCCCGTCTGTGCCGGCTGGCTCACCGTGCGCTTTCGGCGTGAGGTCTCTACTGCGGAAGAAGGCTTTACCTTTGGGCGCGCTTTCCTCTTCAATTTTGTGCAGAGCATCTACGCCTCGCTGCTCATCGCCCTCTTCGTCTTCGTTTATCTCCAGTGGCTGGACGGTGGATATATATGGAGCGCCTACGAGCGAATGTTTGCCATTCCCGAAAACAAGCTGCTTCTTGAGCAGAGCGGACTCCTTGACCAGACGGGTGGCAGTGTGGCCCATTTCATAGAGGCTCTGCAACGCATACCCGCAGCCCAATATGCCGGCATGGTCATTTACATGACCCTCCTTACGTCGCCCCTCTTTTCCGCCCTTATAGCCTTGATAACCAAGCGCCGGCCGCGCCTTACGACGGGGCGATGAGCACGTGCGCAAGGTGTTATCCCTATTGTATGTAACCCATCTTCCGAACATTATCTAACCAATCTATCTTTGTTGTGGAACAGATTATTGATATTTCCGTTGTTGTACCCCTCTATAATGAGGAAGAAAGCCTGCCCGAACTTCACGCTTGGATTGTTCGCGTGATGAAGGCCAACAACTTTTCCTACGAAATCATCTTTGTCAACGATGGCAGCACCGACAGCTCGTGGCAAGTCATTGAGGAACTCTCTAAGACCGACCCGGCTGTTCATGGCATCAAGTTCCGTCGCAACTACGGCAAGTCGCCCGCCCTGCACTGTGGCTTTCAGGCCAGCAAGGGCCGCGTGGTCATCACCATGGATGCCGACCTGCAAGACTCGCCCGATGAAATCCCCGAACTCTATCGCATGATTGTCGAGGACGGCTACGACCTCGTTTCCGGCTATAAGCAGAAGCGCTACGACCCCCTCTCCAAGACGATACCCACCAAACTCTTCAATGCCACGGCACGCAAGGTCAGTGGCATCCACAACCTCCACGATTTCAACTGCGGCCTCAAGGCCTACCGCTCGGAGGTGGTAAAGAATATCGAGGTCTATGGCGAGATGCACCGCTACGTGCCCTATCTGGCCAAGAATGCCGGCTTCGACAAGATAGCCGAAAAGGTGGTGCACCATCAGGCTCGCAAGTTTGGCAAGACGAAGTTCGGCGGCCTCAACCGCTTCGTCAACGGCTATCTGGACCTGCTGTCGCTGTGGTTTATCGCCGTCTTCGGCCGTAAGCCCATGCATGTCTTCGGTTTCCTCGGTACCATCATGTTCTTCCTGGGCTTCGTTGCCATCTTGATCGTCGGAGGCATCAAACTGACCGCCATTATACAAGGCGTCCCGGCCCCCCTCGTGACCGACAGTCCCTATTTCTATATAGCCCTCACCATGATGGTGCTGGGAACCCAACTATTCCTGGCAGGCTTCCTTGGCGAACTCATCAGTCGCAATGCCGCCGGACGTAACCACTACCAGATAGAAAAGACCATCTGATTGATGCGCAACAATTTATTAAGCCTTTTACGCCGTGGCTGCGGTATTGCCATGGCAGCCACATTGACAGTGGGGTGTACCAATATCGACTGCCCGCTCGACAATGTGGTTGCCATGACCTGTGGCCTTTACGATGCCGGTTCTCGGCAGGCGCTCACCCTCGAGGACAGCCTCACCGTCAGTATTGCCGGAAGCAAAGATACCGTCCTGCTCAACAAAGCCATCGGCATGAAGACCTTCCAGTTGCCGCTGCGCTATACCACAGGCACCGACACCCTGCTCTTCCGCTTTTCTTCTGCTACGGGTCAGTCGGCCACCGACACCCTCTTCGTCAGCCACACTGCCGCCGTCCATTTCGACAAGCCCGACTGTCCCGCCGGCGTCTATCATCAGCTGGTGCAGGTGCGCCACACCTCGCATCCTTTGGCCCTCATGCCCCTAACCATCGACAGCGTCTTCGTTAGCAATCATAATGTTACCTATGAAGATTTGGAGAACCTCCGTATTTATCTGCGTGCTGTGGTCGAGCATTAGTATGGCGCTATCCGCCCAGAATGCCCGCCCCACGCCCCGCCCCACGCCCGCTCCCACCGCAACGCAGCGCAGCAGCCAGCCCGACAGTCTTCGTCCGGGTCAGGTGCGTGGTATCCAGTACGACGCCTCCATCGACAGCCTCCTCCATCGCCCCATGCCTCGCATCTCCAGCATCAGCATTGGCGGAGATTTGGCCGGCGCAGGTCTGGCGCTCCTCAGCAACTACGGCCATTATCAGGCCCGCCTGTCGGTAGGGCTTCGCGGACGCTATTTCCCCACCATCGAAGTGGGGTGGGGCACGTCCGACCGTGACGACGAGACCACCGGCATCCACTATGCCGCCAGTGCTCCTTTCTTTCGCCTGGGCTGCGACTACAATCTGGCGCGCGACCTACGCGCTCCGGGCCGCATCCTTGTCGGCCTGCGCTACGGCTTCACCTCTTTTGCGTATGATATGAGCGGCCCCGCCCTGCAAGACCCCGTTTGGGGCGATGTCGTGCCCTTTAGTTTTGAGGGGATGAAGGGGCGTATGCACTGGGCCGAACTCGTTTTCGGCCTGGAGGCCAAACTGTGGGGCTTTGTTCATGCAGGCTGGAATGCACGCTATAACATCCGGCTCAGCCACAAGGCCGACCCGCACGGCGAACCCTGGTACGTCCCCGGCTTCGGCGTCAACGATGGCCATGCCATCACCGCCAATTTCTTCCTTTCCTTCGAGTGGTAACCATACCCAAAGCCTTGTTCCGGGCCATCATATCAACCATCCCATAGGCCAGGTTTCATACACCTCGGCCTTTTCTGTTTTCCTCACACCGCTTCCTTCCGATGATTCGTAAAAAGTCCATCCTCAACGCCTTCTTCCTGCTTTTTCTTATTGCCGGCACCATTTATATTCTGGGCTGCCGCAAGCGCCCCGTGCTCCATACCACTCAAGGCCCCGTTTTCGGAACCTATTACCATATCTCCTATATGGCCACCGGCAATGTAGATAGTCTTGTCCTTGAGCGCCTGCGTCAGGTTGATGCCTCGCTGAGCATGTTCAACAGCAAAAGTACGGTGTCGCGCATCAACCGTGGCGAGACCGACCGCGCCGATGCCCTGTTCTGTCGCGTCTTTGCCCTGTCCGACAGCGTTTGGCGCCTCACCCATGGCGCTTTCGACCCCACCGTGGCTCCCTTGGTCAACGCCTGGGGGTTCGGCATTCGGCAAGGCGGTGTTGTGGACAGCGCAGCCGTTGACAGCATGTTGGCCTTTGTCGGCATGGACAAGGTACGTCTGGTTGACGGCCGTGTGGTCAAGGCCGACCCTCGCCTGATGTTCGACTTCAGCGCCGTGGCTAAAGGCTTTGCTCTCGACCATGTGGCAGCCCTCTTCGATAGTCTCCACATCGCCGACTACCTCATCGAGATAGGTGGCGAGGTGGTTACTCGTGGTCGCCACCCCGAAGGCCGCCCTTGGTCTGTGGGCATCGAGAAACCCGCCGACGATGATGCCGCGCGCAACGTCCGCGTGACGCTACAGTTTGAGGACGCCGCTCTGGCAACCAGCGGCAATTACCGCCGCTATTACGAGCGCGACGGCCGCCGTTATGCCCATACCATCGATCCGCACAGCGGCCACCCCGTGCAGCACCCTCTGCTCTCGGCCACCGTCGTTGCCCCAACCTGTGCCATGGCCGATGCCCTTGCCACCGCTTTCATGGTGATGGGTGCCGATAGCGCCCGCACCATTGTGGAGCGTATGCCCTCGCTGAAGGCTTACCTGATTATGGACGCCGGCGATGGACACTATGACGAGTGGCATAGCAAGGACCTGCACCCCAGTGTGCCATGATGGCATTGAGAATCCCACCCCGTAGTTTTATTATCGTACAGACATCATGCTCAGTTCCTCGGCTTTCAGCGACCGCATCCTCATGCTTCCCCTCTTTCAAGGCATGTGTCGCGAAGACTTTCAGCATATTTCCGCCCGCATACGCATCGGGTTCCAGCGGCTTGAAACCGGTAAGGTGCTGGCAGCCGCAGGCACCGACGTCACAGCCCTTCATTTTCTGCTGTCGGGAAGTCTGACAGCCTCCCTCCGCCTGCCCGAGAACGGCATGGTTTTTGAGGAACTATGTAGCAGACAGATGGTTATCGAACCCGAAGCTCTCTTCGGACTTCCTACACGTTATGAGCGCACCTATGCCGCGGCCGAACCATCCGAGATTCTCTCTGTCGATAAATGGGCAGTTCGCGACCTGCTGTTCCATTACCCCACCTTCCGTATCAATTATGTCAATATGCTCAGCGTCATGCGTCAACGCAGTATGCGCCATCTTACACGTGTGCCCTCACCGCGTCTTGATGAGCGATTTGTACGCATGCTCAACAGTCTGTCCCTCTATCCCGCAGGCTACAAGTGTATAAGCACTACGCGCTCAACCCTGGCACGCCATCTTCTTGCCACAGAGGCCAAACTCCTCGAGATGCTGCGCCATTATGCTGACCGCGGCCTTATCACCCAGCATCGCGGCCGCATAGAAATCCCTGCCCTTGAAAAACTGTCGTAAGGCATTGTGAGGGGCCATGCACCGTCCGGCAGTTTCATAGTGGCGCATCTGCACGATGATAATTTTGCACACCCTGTGCACAACGTGAATTTTTCCTCAGAAAACGTGAATGCCCACAGCCGTGCAAATAGAAGCCCAAAAGCGTGGCGAAGGTCGAAAAACGCATACGGCCCGCACTGTTTGGGCGACAGATTTTACTGTTTGTGCGACAGAAAATCCTGTAGCCGATATAGTGTCGCCCACATCGCAGCCTCTTCAGACGATAGAAGAAGGCTATTTTTGCGTGCGAAAAGCCGAATTTTTGATAAACTTAACTAAGGGTGGGTGCTTTCTCTTGGTTTTTGCAATATATTGACAAAATCTGTTGCGCCATGCTTGCGTTATTTCCGAGCACGAGGTTGGCCGGTGGGTTTCGCGGGCATTCTCGAGGTTAACGAATGTGAAATGCGCGATTGCACACGTTAAGATGTGACGGCCCTTGCGCCGCAGAAAGCAATGTTTCACATGTTGTTGAAATTTGTTGAGTGTACTGCCCAATCCAAGCAGAATCCAACCCTCTTACGCGCGCAGGCTGTAAAATGTCGTGCACCAATCATTGTGACGCGGCCTGTCAAGATTTTGTGAAAATGACGGGTGTAAATTTGCAACAAATCAAAAGAAGTTGTATCTTTGCCATTATAAAACAAAAAGACAGTGACCGGTTTTTGTTGCCGTCGCTCCGCAGTCGTGACACCTCGCTCTGTTATATTTGCGTGCATGATGCCGTCCGTTCCGTATTATCCTCCCCCCATCTCGGTTCTTCATCGATTGCGCAATTATAATAGAGGTGTCGCGTCTGCTTCGCGATGGTTTTTGTTGACCGGATGAGTGCGCCTAATTGACATCGATCGGTGCCGCATTGCGACAATGGCATAGATTTTGCAATGATAGGGGAAGAACACGTTAAACATATACATATTATCATGCAAAAAGGTAACATTGGTATTACTACCGAGAACATCTTCCCCGTCATCAAGAAGTTTCTTTACAGTGACCACGAGATTTTTCTTCGCGAACTCGTGTCGAACGCCGTGGATGCCACGCAAAAGCTCAAGACCTATGCCATGCGCGGCGATTTCAAGGGCGACCTGGGCGACCTGACCATCCGCGTCAGTGTTGACAAAGAGGCCAAGACGCTGACCATCAGTGATCGCGGTATCGGCATGACGGCCGAAGAGATTGACAAGTACATTAACCAGATAGCCTTCTCCGGTGCTAACGACTTCCTTGAGAAGTATAAGGACGACGCGCAGGCTATCATCGGTCACTTTGGCTTGGGATTCTATTCCGCCTTCATGGTGGCCGACCGCGTGGACATCGTCACACTGAGTATGCAGGAAGGCGCACAGGCCGTGAAATGGACCTGCGACGGCAGTCCTGCCTACGAAATCACCGAGTGTGAGAAGGCAGACCGCGGTACCGACATTGTGCTCCATGTCGCAGACGACTGTCAGGAGTTTCTCGAAAACGCCAAGGTGGAAAGTCTGCTCCGCAAGTACTGCCACTTCCTGCCGGTTGCCATCGCTTTTGGCAAGAAAACCGAATGGAAAGACGGCAAGCAGGTGCCGACGGACGAGGATAATGTTATCAACGACACCAACCCGCTGTGGACGCGCACACCGTCAACGCTCAAGGACGAAGACTACCGCAACTTCTACCGCGACCTCTATCCGATGGCCGACGAGCCCCTGTTCTGGATACACCTCAATGTAGATTACCCCTTCCATCTGACGGGCGTGCTCTATTTCCCCAAGATTAAGAACAATCTGGACATCAACCGCCACAAGATTCAGCTCTACTGCAATCAGGTGTTCGTCACCGATGAGGTAGAGAACATCGTGCCCGAGTTTCTCACCCTCCTGCACGGCGTTATCGATTCGCCCGACATCCCCCTCAACGTCAGCCGCAGCTATCTGCAGAGCGATGCCAACGTCAAGAAAATCTCGCAGTATATCACAAAGAAGGTCAGCGATCGCCTGCAGTCCATCTTCAAGACCGAACGTGCGGTGTATGAAGAAAAGTGGAACGACCTCAAACTCTTCATCCACTACGGTATGCTCTCGCAGGAAGATTTCTACGAAAAAGCCAAGGCATACGCCCTGCTGACCGACGTGGACGGCAAGCACTACACCTACGACGAATATCGCGATCTGGTAAAGCCCACCCAGACCGACAAGGACGGTAACCTCATTTGCCTCTATGCAAGTGATACTACAGCGCAGTATGCCTATATCGCTGAAGCTCAGAAGAAAGGCTACAATGTTCTGCTTATGGACGGCCAGCTCGATTCGCCGCTGGTGCAGATGCTCGAGCAGAAGATGGAGAAGACCCGCTTCAGCCGCGTCGATGCCGACGTCATAGATCGCCTGATTGTCAAGAGCGACAGTCGTCCCCATGCCCTCGGTGCAGAAGAGAGCGCCCAACTTTGCGGCGTCTTCCGCAGCGCTCTGCCCAAGGTAGATAAGGTGGAATTTCATGTCGAGACCGAAAGCATGGGTGTGACCTCCGCCCCCGTCGTCATCACGCAGAGCGAGTATATGCGCCGCATGAAGGAGATGAGCCACCTGCAGGCCGGCATGTCCTTCTATGGCGAGATGCCCGATATGTACACCGTTGTCCTTAATGCCGACCACCGTTTGGTACAGCGCGTGCTCGCCGACGCTACTACCGCCATGGCCGACAAACTGGCCCCCATCGATGCCGAACTGGCCGGACTTCAGGCCCGCCGTGCCGCCATCGAGAAGAAGGGCGAAGGCAAGGCTTACAACGATGTGCCTGCCGAGGACCGCGAAGCCCTCAACCAGTGTGATGCCGACATCAAGGCGCAGCAAGACAAGAAAGATGCCGCCTATGCCGAGTATGCCGCCGGTAATGCCACCATCTCTCAGTTGGTTGACCTGGCTCTGCTTCAGAACGGCCTGCTGCAAGGCGAAGCCCTGGCCAAGTTCGTGGAGCGCAGCATCGATATGATTGGTAAATAAAACCATACAACTAAAGGCCGGGAAAGCGCACGGACGTGACACGACGTCCCAGACTTTCCCGGCCTTTTCCCTTTCTTGCTAAACTTCCGTGTCGTCAGAGCAACCTTTGGCACACCTTCCATTTCTTTCCACTATCCTCCCCACACACAGTCTATGTCCCTGTCTCTCTCTGTTATGTCTGTAGTAGCTGCTGCGGCGCTATGTTTAGGGTGCAATAAGGCATCCCGGTCTTCCACACTTAATCCCACCGATAGTCTGGCCGCTGATAGCCCTGCGATGACCGATGCGACCAATGTTGAGCCCGTCCGCCCGACGTGGATGGACAGCGTGGTCTATACCCCTGCCGACTCTGCCGAGGTGGAACGCCTGCTGGCCATGCCCCTGGCCCCTGATACCCTCGACGTTATGCAGTATGCCATGCGTCTCGTCGGCCGGCCCTATGTGGGACAAACGCTCGAACGACATGACCCCGAAGTGTTGATAGTCAACCTAAAGGAACTGGACTGTGCTACCTTTGTAGAAACCGTTTTGGCGCTGACCACCGCCAGACGAGAAAGACAGACAGACTTCGATGCCTACTGCCGCCATCTGGCCCGTTGGCGTTACCGGCAGGGACGTCCGGACGGCTACCTGTCGCGCCTGCACTACTTCACCTGGTGGAGCAACTGCCACCTCCGGCAAAGCCGCTTAGAGGAAGTGCCTCTGCCCGCAGCAGGCACCGCGCGCAGGCGCATCGCCTGCACCTTTATGGACGAACACGCCGAGGCCTATCCCATGCTCGTGGCCCATCCCGAATGGACCGACAGTATCAAGGCGTTGGAGCGCGCTGAAAACGGCGACACTGTTACCTATCTCAAAAAGGAGGCGACAGGGTGGGGGAGAAAGGCACTGCCCACCATTCAGGACGGCGACATTATTGCCATCCTTACTTCCAAAAAGGGGTTGGACTATGCCCATCTGGGCTTTGCCAAATGGGGACGCGACGGCCGCCTGCATCTGCTTAACGCCTCGATGCTCTACCACCGCGTCGTGCTGGACGAAGTGCCCTTGGAGACCTATCTTTCCGAGCATCCCTCGTTCATCGGCATCCGCCTGTTCCGCCTGAAGAGGGCGGAGTAGGCGGGTGGCTGTCATCGGTAGGACCTTGAAATGTGCCAACGGTAGGCGATATTTATTCTATATATCCCCTAACGTTGGGCACCGACAAAAAAATAGAGGTAATTTCTTGCCCCATCCGCAGGAATCGTCTATATTTGCAACGTCTTTTTGACGCTACACATAGCAAAACAGCGTATATGCGGCAGTAGCTCAGTTGGTAGAGCATTGGCTTCCCAAGCCAAGGGTCGCGGGTTCGAACCCCGTTTGCCGCTCCACAGCAAATACCCAACCATAGTCTCATCCTTGGCTTGAGAGCAAAACATTACCCATGGCAATCCTGATCATTCTTTCGATTTTGGCAATCGGCCTCATACTGATGGCGACAGAGAGCCTCAACAGGATGAACAAGGCGGCTGTGGCAATGTTTGTGGGCGTGATTTGCTGGCTTATTTATATCGGTTACGGTACGGATTTCGTCGTGGCCGAGCACCAGATAGACTTCCTTTCGTATCTTTCCGACAACAGCGTAGGAAGTCGATCTGTCAAATCCTTTATTGCATCCTCCATCTTTATCAGATACGTTGTAGCCGGCGCCGAAGTGGTTTTGTTCCTTCTTGGAACCATGACCATCGTGGAGGTGCTTAATAACAACGGCTGTTTCGACTTTATCCCCGAATGGTTGCGTACGCGCAGGCCGTTGCACTACTTGTGGATGGTGTCGGGCATTACGTTCGTCATCTCCGCCAATATGGACAACCTGACCACCGCCTGCCTGATGCTCGGTATCATGCACTCCATGATTTCCGACAGCCGTCAGCGCCTCATCTTCGGTTCGGCCATCGTGATTTCGGCGGCATGCGGCGGTGCATTCACCGTGATAGGCGACGTGACCAGTCTGGCGTTATGGACCGGCGGTCGCGTGACGCCGACAACCTATTCCGGTATGACCATTCTGCCGTGTCTGGCCGCCCTGCTGACCATCTTGGGCCTGATGAGCCGCAGTCTGCCTCATCGTCTGGCCCTTACCCGCACCGTAGCTCCCTACCGCGGCGACGACACCGTGCTGACGCGCTGGCAGCGTCTGGCTCTTTTGGCAGTGGGCATCGGCGGTCTGTGGTTTATCCCCACCTTCCACCGCATCACCCTCCTGCCGCCCTTTGTCGGTTGTCTGTGTGTGCTGGCCTTGCTGTGGATTGTCAACGAATTGTGCAACCGGGCTCTGCTGGGTAGCGACCGCATGGTTCAGAAACGCCTGCCCGAAGCCCTTCAGTATGTTAACATCCAGCACATCCTGCTGTTCATCGGCTTGACGCTGGCCTTTGGCGCCGTCAACGAAACGGGAATCCTGACGCGATTCTTCGACTGGTGCGCCGTAAAACTGGACAGTTTCTTTGTCATTGCCACCTCTATGGGTGCCCTGTCGTCCGTCTTTGGTAACGTGGCCACCGTGCTGGCCAACATGTCCGTCTGCTCGCCCGACGTCGTAGAGCCTCACGCCGAACTTGTCCCCATTTACGCCCCCAACGGCTATTTTTGGCCGCTCATCAGTTACTCCACCGCCGTCGGTTCGCTGCTGCTACCCGCCGGTACGATGGCCGGCTTTGCCTTGATGCGGATGGAGGGCGTGAAGTGGCGCACCTATCTAAGCCATATCTCGGGCAAGGTACTTGCAGGTTGGGTAGTGGGTCTGCTGGTCTATTACATTATGGTCTATTTCGTCTATTAGCACGCACAGTTAGCATACGCAACAGTCGGATAACTACCTAAAATACTTCAGAAATCATGGGTAAAATCAGATGTATTGGAATCTTAACCTCGGGAGGAGATGCCCCGGGAATGAACGCCGCCATACGCTCCGTGACGCGCAGCGGCATCTGCAACGGCTTTAAGATAAAGGGAATCTACCGTGGATATGACGGCTTGATAAACGATGAAGTCAAGACCTTCACCACCGAGGATGTGAGCAATATCATCCAGACGGGCGGTACCATTCTGCGCACAGCCCGCTGCAAAGCCTTCCAAACCCCCGAAGGTCGTCTGAAAGCCTATCAGACGCTGAAGAAAGAGGGTATAGATGCCCTGGTGGTCATTGGCGGTAACGGCTCGCTCACCGGCGCCATGACGCTGGCAGAGGAGTACGACTTCCCCTGTATCGGTCTGCCCGGCACCATCGATAACGACCTGTATGGAACAGATAGCACCATCGGTTACGACACTACGCTCAACACCATCACGCAGTGTATCGATAAAATACGCGATACGGCGACCTCGCACGAGCGCATTTTCTTCGTTGAAGTCATGGGGCGTGACGCCGGTTTCTTGGCCCAGAATAGTGCCATTGCCGCCGGTGCCGAGGCTGCTATCATCCCCGAGGACCGCACCGGCAGCGACCAGTTGATAAAGTTCATGGAACGCGGTATCCGCAAGAGCAAGAAAAGTTGCATCGTCATCGTCAGCGAGAGTCCGACCTGCGGCGCCATGCACTATGCCGAGCGCGTCAACAAGGAATATCCCGAATTTGACGTCCGCGTGTCCATCCTTGGACACCTGCAGCGCGGCGGCAGTCCCTCGGCCCGTGACCGCATTTTGGCCAGCCGCGTTGGCGTCGGTGCCATCGAGGCTATCGTCAAAGGCCAGCGCAACGTCATGGTTGGCGTGCGTAACAACGAGGTCGTCTATGTGCCCTTCATCGAAGCCATCGGCAAGCAGAAAATGATGGATAAGCAACTCATCAAAGTGCTCGACGAACTTTCCATCTGATTTCTATTCCTACCCGGCTTTTCCTCTGACTCCTCTGTTCAAGGTAGCCAACAGACAAGAAACTCCCTATTTATACATAACGATATGAACAAAAACAGTATAGCAACTTCCGGGCGAATCTCGCAGATTATCGGTCCTGTGGTTGACGTGGCCTTCGACAAGGCCGGGCATGAAGCCGATGAGGTGTTGCCCAAAATACACGATGCCCTCGAGGTGGTACACCCCGACGGACGCAAGATTGTCCTTGAAGTACAGCAACATATCGGTGAAGATACCGTGCGTTGTGTGGCTATGGACAATACCGACGGGCTGAAGCGTGGCCTTGAGGCTGTTTCGCTCGGCACGCCCATCTCGATGCCCGTTGGCGACCAGATTAAGGGACGTATGCTCAATGTGACCGGTGATTGCATCGACGGTCTCCGCCCCCTCGACAAAGGTGTTGAGGCTTATCCCATCCATCGCGAAGCTCCAAAGTTTGAAGACCTCAAGACCAGTAGCGAGGTGCTCTACACGGGTATCAAGGTTATCGACCTGCTCGAACCCTATGCCAAAGGTGGTAAAATTGGTCTCTTCGGCGGTGCCGGTGTGGGCAAGACTGTGCTCATCATGGAGCTCATCAACAACATCGCCAAGGGCCACGACGGTTTCTCCGTATTCGCCGGCGTCGGTGAGCGTACCCGCGAAGGTAACGACCTGTTGCGCGAGATGATTGAGTCGGGCGTTGTGAAATATGGCGAGGCCTTTGCCGAAGCCATGGAGCGCGGCGAATGGGATCTGAGCAAGGTGGACTATGACGAGATGGCCAAGAGCCAGGCCACGCTCGTCTATGGTCAGATGAACGAGCCTCCCGGCGCCCGTGCCTCGGTCGCCCTTTCGGGTCTGTCTGTGGCCGAGTCGTTCCGTGATGCCGGTGCTAAGAGTGGTAAGGCCACAGACATTCTCTTCTTTATCGACAACATTTTCCGCTTCACCCAGGCAGGTTCTGAGGTATCCGCCCTGCTGGGCCGTATGCCTTCGGCCGTAGGTTATCAGCCGACGCTGGCCAGCGAGATGGGTGCCATGCAGGAGCGCATCACCTCAACGAAGAACGGTTCAATTACCTCCATCCAGGCCGTCTATGTGCCTGCCGACGACTTGACCGACCCTGCGCCTGCCACCACCTTTACCCACCTGGATGCCACCACCGTGCTTAGCCGAAAGATTACCGAGCTGGGTATCTATCCCGCCGTTGACCCCCTCGACTCCACCTCGCGTATCCTCGATCCCGCCATCATCGGCAAGGAACACTATGAGTGCGCAGGTCGCGTCAAGCAGATTCTCCAGAAGTATAAGGAACTGCAGGATATCATTGCCATCCTCGGTATGGACGAACTCTCTGACGAAGACCGCCTGACCGTCAACCGTGCCCGCCGTGTACAGCGTTTCCTGAGTCAGCCCTTTACTGTGGCAGAGAAGTTTACCGGCGTACCGGGCGTCATGGTACCCATCGAAGAGTGCATCCGCGGCTTCAATATGATTATGGACGGCGAGGTGGACCACCTGCCCGAACAGGCCTTCCTCAATGTGGGTACCATTGACGATGCCATCGAGAAGGGTAACCGCATCCTCTCGCAGGCCAAGTAATCCCGCCTCCTCATTTCCAAGTAACCATGAACGTAAAAGTAATATCCCCTGGACAGACGCTCTACGACGGCCCTGCCGATGCGGTACACCTGCCGGGTGTGATGGGCCGCTTCGAGGTTCTCGACCGCCATGCTCCCATCATCTCGGTGCTCACTGCCGGTACGGTGGTCTGCCGTAACGCCCAGGAACGTACTGCGTTCCGGGTGGAAGGAGGCTTCGCCGAAGTCTCTGACGGCAACGTCACAGTCTGTGTAGAATCGGCGACCCCTGTTGAGCAGCCATGATACCCTATCGCGCCCTTTTGGCCGCCGCAGCCGTCTATATTTTGGCTGCGCCGGTCATGCTCTATGCGGACCATCTGGCCAGCCCCGGAGCGGCGCATGCCATGGCTTGGCCTCTGGCTGTAGTTGCCACTGTCTATTTTGTCTTCTGCGGCTTATATATGACAGTCGTGCGAAGGCCCTTCATGGCCAATCCCCGCCATGCTGTGGCGGCCGTGATGGTAAGCGGCGTCCTGCGTCTGCTCCTGACGGTGGTCATGCTCCTTGTCTATTGCATCGCCTGTGACGATTACCGCCTTGTCTTCGTCATCAACCTCTTGGTCTATTACCTCATCACGCTCGTCCTCTCGGGCATGGCCTCGGGCCGTGCCGGGAAAGAGCGAAAACCCAACGCTTCATCCAGTCACACTAATGAATAGACTATCCCTATTTATCGTCTCAACCGTCGTCGCCCTGTTCTCCTTCCTGCCGCAGACGGCCGCCGCCTCGGAAAGCGAGGAGCCGGGTATCGATGTCAAGGAAATTGTTCTGGGCCACATGAGCGACGCCTATTCCTGGCACATTGTGACATGGAACGGCCACCATGTGTCCATCCCCCTGCCCGTCATTGTTAAGGGCGAGCACAGCGGTTGGCATGTCTTCATGTCGTCACAGTTGGACCATGGCCACAGTTACGAGGGCTTCTTCATCGACGAGACGCAGAACGGCAAGATTTACGAGCGTCTGGACGATGGAAGCATCGTGCGCCCGCTCGATTTGTCCATCACCAAGGACGTGCTGCAGATATGGATTGTCGTGGCCATCATGCTGTGGCTCTTCATCGGTGCGGCGCGCTGGTATCGTCGTCATGACGTGACACGTCAGGCACCGGGCGGTATCGTGGGACTTGTCGAGATGTTCGTGATGATGATATACGATGACCTGATCCGCCCCAGCGTAGGTGAGCGCAAGGCCCGTTTCTTTGCGCCTTATCTGCTGTGCGCCTTCTTCTTCATCTTCATTACCAACCTGCTCGGCCTCATCCCCATCTTCCCCGGTGGTGCCAATGTGACAGGCAATATCACCATTACCTTCTTCCTGGCCATGTTCACCATGCTTGCCGTCAACCTCTTCGGCAACAAGGAGTACTGGAAGGAAATCTTCTGGCCCGAGGTCCCCACGTGGCTCAAGGCACCGATTCCCATCATGCCCGTCATCGAGTTCTTCGGCGTCTTCACCAAGCCCTTCGCCCTGATGGTCCGTCTCTTTGCCAACATCATGGCCGGACACGCCATCATCCTGTCCATCACCTGCGTCATCTTCATTACCTGCCAAATTGGCGTAGCCGTGGGCGCCTCTATCTCCATCGTCAGCTTTGTCATGATGATATTCATGAATGCGCTTGAGTTTCTGGTTGCCTTCATCCAGGCCTATGTATTCACCATGCTCAGCGCCGTGTTTATCGGTCTGGCACAGCCCGAGCATCATGCCCACAAAGCCTAATGCTTACTCTGGCGACCGCGCATAGGGCAGAGCCCTTCATGGCAGAGGTCCCTGCCCATGTCGCCGTTCCAAATAGAAAACAATCTAAATCAATCATTCTTAAAAACAAACGCTATGTTATTACTTGCTTTACTTGAAGCTGCTGCATCCGCAAAACTGGGTGCTGCTATCGGTGCTGGTATTGCCGCCATTGGTGCTGGCCTTGGTATTGGTCGTATTGGTAGTTCGGCTATGGAGGCCATCGCCCGTCAGCCCGAAGCAACCTCTGATATCCGCTCCAACATGATTATCATCGCAGCGCTGGTCGAGGGTGTCGCCCTCTTCGCTGTGATTGTGTGTCTGCTCTGCCTCTTCCTCTAATCTGCTGAGGTCTTGTAGAACCACTCCCCACACGGACGTGTACGGCCGGCGCCCAATGCCGGCTACCCATCGTTGATTGGACAGTGTGCATGAGCACTGTGCCGTACACGTCCCCTTCTATGCAAAAAGTATGCCCACGGCAGGACAGACGTCCATGCTGTGCCATATAGATATGTAATTAATAATAGTAAAGGTTATGCCATCCATACTCACCCCCGACTTGGGACTTCTATTCTGGATGTTCCTTGCCTTCATGACAGTATTCCTGCTGTTATGGAAGTATGGTTTCCCCGTCATCTTGCAGATGGTGGAAAAGCGCCAGAACTACATCGACGAGTCGCTCCAGAAAGCCCATGAGGCCAACGAAAAACTCATGGCTGTACAGCAGGAATGCGAGAAGATGATGCAGTCCACGCGTGAGAAGCAGGCCGCATTGCTCAAAGAGACCATGGCCACCCGCGACGCCATCGTCAGCGAAGCCCGCAAAAAGGCCGCTGATGACGCCGCCACCATCATTGCCGACGCCAAAGCACAGATTGAGGCTGAAAAGCAGAATGCCCTGCGCTCTATCCGTGGCACCGTGGCCGAGCTGTCTGTGCAGATTTCCGAGAAGATTTTGCGACAGAAACTGGAGAGCGATGCAGCGCAGCAGCAGTATATCCAGCGTCTGCTCGACGACGTCACCGTCAAGTAAAGGGGCATCCCCCATCTCGAACCCTCGGAAGCGCTTCACAGCGCATCTTTAAGGAACAATACCATTCGCACAATCTATGAACACTGGTATCGTAACCAAACGCTACGCCAAAGCATTGCTGGCCTTTGCCAAAGAAAATAAGGCCGAGCATCTGGTCTATGACGAGATGCGACGCCTTGCTGCCTGTGCCCGGCAGGTGCCTCTCCTTCACGAGGTGATGACCAACCCTGTGCTGCGAACAGCCCAGAAAGCACAGGCGCTCAAGGCGGCGTGCACCATAGATGGCCAATTGTCGGCTACAACGGAACGCTTCATCGACCTGCTGGTCTCTGCCGGTCGCGGCGATTTGTACAATTTCGTAGCCCATAGTTACGCCACGCTCTATCGTCGTGATAAAGGCATTGTCAGCGGTAGCCTTGTCGTGCCCTGCCAGATTGACACGGCCACGCGCGACCGTCTTCAGGCGCTTGTCGAAAAAGCGGCAAACTGCCACGTTGATATGGAGGTGGTCGTTGACCCCACCATCGAGGGCGGCTTCATCCTCTCGTACGACACCTATCGTTGCGACGCCAGCCTACGCACAGCACGTGCGCGCATCCTCAGAGCGTTAGGTTGAAGCCCCAATCGTTAAGCTGGCCTTCGGCCACAGCAGTGGGCCAGCCATCATGCACAAACAAACTTTTGTCAGAAGAATATGTCAAACAATATCAAACCGAGCGAAGTATCGTCCGTGCTGCTTGACCAGTTGCGTGGCATCACCGACAGCCTCACGTTCGAGGAGAGCGGTGTTGTGCTCTCCATCGGCGATGGCGTGGCTCGTGTATATGGTTTAACGCAAGTCACGGAAAACGAACTTGTCGAGTTCGAGTCGGGCACGATGGGCGTCGCCATGAACCTGGAGGAAGACAACGTGGGCGTTGTGCTCATGGGTGCTTCTGAGGGTATCAAGGAGGGACAGAGCGTGCGCCGTACGGGCCGCGTGGCTTCCATCGAAGTGAGCGAGCAGATGCTCGGTCGTGTCATCAACCCTCTCGGCCAGCCCCTCGACGGCGGTCCCGCCATTGGCGGCGAGAAGTTCCTCATGCCGCTCGACCGCAAGGCACCGGGTGTCATCTATCGCCAGCCCGTTAGCCAGGCCCTCCAGACCGGTATCAAGGCCGTCGATTCCATGATTCCCATTGGCCGCGGCCAGCGCGAACTTATCATCGGCGACCGCCAAACGGGTAAGACCGCCATCGCCATCGACACCATCATCAACCAAAAGAGCAACTACGAGAACGGCGACCCCGTCTATTGTATCTATGTGGCCATTGGCCAAAAGGCCTCCACTGTGGCCTCCATCGTCGGTACGCTCAAGGCCCATGGCGCCATGCCCTATACCATCGTCGTGTCTGCCACTGCTGCCGAGCCCGCCGCCCTGCAGTACTTCGCACCCTTTGCCGGTGCTGCCATCGGCGAGTACTTCCGCGACCGTGGTCTGCACGCCCTCGTGGTCTATGACGACCTGTCCAAGCAGGCCGTAGCCTATCGTGAGGTGTCGCTCATCCTCCGCCGTCCTTCGGGTCGTGAGGCCTATCCCGGCGACGTCTTCTACCTCCACTCGCGTCTGCTCGAGCGCGCTGCCAAGATCAACAACCAGACCGAGGTGGCCCAGCGCATGAACGACCTCCCCGAGTGTCTGCAAGGCAAGGTGAAGGGTGGGGGAAGCCTCACCGCACTGCCCATCATTGAGACGCAGGCCGGCGACGTGTCCGCCTATATCCCCACCAACGTTATCTCCATCACCGACGGACAGATTTATCTTGTCGGAGACCTCTTCAACCAGGGATTCCGCCCCGCCATCGACGTCGGTATCTCCGTAAGTCGTGTGGGTGGTGCCGCACAGATTAAGAGTATGAAGAAGGTGGCCGGTACGTTGAAGATTGACCAGGCGCAGTATCGCGAGCTCGAGGCCTTTGCCAAGTTCTCTTCCGATATGGACCCCGTCACTGCCATGACCATCGACAAGGGGCGCAAGAACAACCAGCTCCTCATTCAGGCACAGTACAGCCCCATGCCCGTCGCCGAACAGGTGGCTATCCTCTACCTCGGTACGCGCGGCCTGCTGGCCAATGTGCCTCTGGAAAAGGTTCGCGAGTTTCAGGACACCTTCCTTCAGACCCTTCGCAGCAGTTACGCCGACAAGGTGCTCAAGCCCCTCGGTGAAGGCCAGCTCAACGACGAGGTCACTGCGGCACTCGAAAAGATTGCTGCCGAGGTGGCAGGAGCATTCAGCGCCTAATCCTCACAATAGAACACCCGTTTATCTCTCGCGACCATGGCTTCACTGAAAGAAGTAAAGAATAGAATCTCGACCGTACAGAGCACGCGCAAGATTACGAGTGCCATGAAAATGGTGGCCTCGTCCAAGCTGCATCATGCGCAGCAGGATATCGAGCGTCTCCGCCCCTATGCCGACAATGTCAGAAACATGACGTCGCGCTTTCTTGCCGGTGATGCCGGTCCCGCAGCGCAGTATGCACCGCGTCCGGTCCATCGTGTGGCAATGGTGCTTTTCACCTCCAACTCGAGCCTCTGCGGCGCCTTCAATGCCAATGCTGTCAAGCAACTGTTGCACAACGTACAGACAATGCAGCAGCAGGGCGTGGAGATAGCCCGCATCTATACCGTGGGCAAGAAGGGGGCAGAGAGCGTCCGCAAGACGGGGCTGCCCATTGTGGCCGATCACCACAATCTCGTGGACCATCCCGCGTATGCCGGCTCCTCGGTCATAGCCCGCGAACTGATGCAAGGCTTCATCGCCGGTGAGTGGGACAAGGTCGTGCTGGTCTATCACCACTTCCGTAGTGCCGGCTCGCAGGTCCTGACCACAGCCACGCTCTTGCCCATCGATGCGTCTGAGGCCGATGGACAGCACAGCGCAGGTGCCGATGCCTATATCGTCGAGCCCGATGCCGCTACTGTACTCCAGACGCTTCTCCCGCAGACCATCACCCTGTCGCTCCATGCCGCTTTGCTCGATAACATCGCCAGCGAACATGCTGCGCGGGTCATCGCCATGCAGGTGGCTACCGACAATGCCGACGAACTGCTCCGCGAGCTCACCCTGACCTACAACAAGACGCGTCAGCAAGCCATCACCACCGAACTCCTCGACATCGTGGGCGGTTCCATGGCCTGACGACGTCATCGTTCATACTTTGTTTTTAGACGGACAATGTCGCTGCCTCTTCGCAGGTGGCGCATTGTCCGTCTTGTTGTTTACGCAGGATGATTATTGCTGTCAGTAAAGGATCTGTGCGAAAATAATGGACGCTTGTGTTGGCCTATTGTCATTATGCGGCGCAGTATAGCGGTGCCATGTCCATAGACGTGGCACTCAGCACGCGTCGCGGCGTCGGCCGCGACACCTATTCTTTGCCGAAAAAACGCGGCTGCGCCGCGAGTGGCACGTCAATGGATGAGGCCGCGTAGTAGTGCCATGTCCATTGACGTGGCACTCAGCACGCGTCGCGGCGTCGGCCGCGACACCTATTCTTTGCCGCAAAAAAACGCGGCTACGCCCCGGTGCCATGTCAATGGACATGGCCCTACTAAGCTGC
>JALEZQ010000060.1 GCA_022772475.1 Bacteroidales bacterium
TTACCAGTAGTCTTCGGGCAGGACGTCGTTATAGACGGCCTTCGAGGCATACTCGAAATAGTCCAGGTTGAGCTCGGCGTCGAGCTTGCGGAGGGCCGACTTGAAGCGGAGGTAGTAGGTCTTGTCGGCCTTCAAATCGGCGGTGAGGATAATTTTGCGGATGTGGCAGTAGGAGCCCGACATGTGGCGTATGGGCTGGTCGGCGCGGCCGGTGGAGTAGGTGAAGTAGAGGGGGCCCTTGAGATAGCCCTGGTTGCGCAGCGTCTTGTCGTTCTCGGCGTTGACGCTGGCATCGTCCACGTCGGCAATCCAGGTGATAGCCGTGTTGTTGGCGCCGGGCGTCTGACGCATGTCATAGGGCAGGCCGGCGGGGCCGAGGTTGTCCGGGTTTTCGCCAAAGTATATCTGCGCCATGCCGCGGATGGGACCGTGCGATATGCCCATGCGCAGTTCGTAGGTGCCGTCCTTGGGCACGGGCGGCAGCTGATAGACGAAGTCGTAGAGGCCAAACACGCGGAACTCGTCGCCCCACAGCGCCAGCCAGCCCGAGCCTTGCGCATGGCTGTGGCCAATCTGCGTCTCCGAACTTACGCGGACAAAGCGCGAGAGGTAACCCTTGTCGAAGGCCGTCTTGAAGTCACCGCGCAGGTTGTTCGTGGCCAGTTCGGGCAGTGTCGAGGCGATGTCCATGCGGATGCGGCGCTTGTACATCTCGTTGCGCACGCCGGGGGTATAGACCAGCAGGTCGTTGATGGTGTGGTAGTAGCCGTTGATGGCGTTGTTGTCGTTCTCGCCATTGTCGGTGTTGACCGGTATGCCGGCGTAACCGGGCACGACGCCCGTCTCGTGGTAGTCGTCGTGGGGACCGTTAGCGTATGTAGAGATGCGGTTGAGGAAAATCTTGTGGTCCATGTCGTGCTCAAAGCCGGCGTCGCCCACCTGCGTAATCTTTACCAGACCGTGGTGGCGGCCCATGGTGGTGTAGAACTCCCACACGTTAGTGGGCGCGTTGACCATCTGCGGGTTCTTCCAGTCGCCGTACTTATAGCCCGTTTCGTTGTAGTGGAAGACCATGCGGTTGTAGGCCATGCGGCCGTAGAGCAGGTGGTAGCCGACGAAGCGGTTGACGGGGTTGTCGGGGTGGGTGAAGTCGTCGAGGTGGCTCGAGCCGTAGGCGGCTTGCACATAGTCTTGCTCTTGCAGGCGTTGAATGATTTCCTCGCCGTTGGTCAGGTTGCCTTCCTCATCGACCTGCGGGGCGATGCCGAGGGTGCGTGCATAGACGTCGTCGGGCTCGACGAAGGCGGTGTAGCCCACGTAGCGGTGCTGGGCATAGTTGTAGGTGAACTCGCCCAGATGTACCGTCAGGGGACGATCGTTGCGCTCGTACGACATGTCGAGATACTCGTGGAGCGAGTCGCAGAAGGTGGTGCGCTGCAGCAGGTAGGAGAAGACTTTGAGGTTGTCGGCCTGAGCAATCTGCTCGTCAAGGGTGTTGAGCGAGGGGAAGATGACGGCATCGACGACGTGGATGAAGCCGTTCGACACCTCGATGTCGCTCTTGATGACGCGCGACGTGCCGTTGATGATGAAGTCGGCATTGTCGTCCATGTTGCAGGAGAGCAGACGGTCCGAGAGGCACGACACGGGGAAGGCGCCGCTGGTGGGGAAGTCGGGCGTCTCGTAGGCGGTGTTGTCGCCGTTGTCGATGATGCAGCTCTTGGCCATGGCGTCGAGCTCCTCATCGGAGAGTTCATCGAGGGTGGCCACGCCGAGGGAGTCGAGGTGGTGCTGCACGGCCTCGTTGGTGGGCAGGAAGACGGTATAGTTGCCGCGGGCGGAGAGCACGCTGTAGATGGGCGATGCGCCGTCAGAGTTTCCCAGTTTGACGCGCTTGAAGAGGGCCTCGGCCAGGGAGAAATCGGGGTTCTGGCTGATGTAGTCGGCAGCGGTCAGTTCGCTCTTGACCACGAGGTTCGACTTGTCGATCACTTCCGAGCA
>JALEZQ010000066.1 GCA_022772475.1 Bacteroidales bacterium
CTGGGCTACAAGCTCTCCCTCCTGCGGAGGTCGAGGGATGGCCTTCAGCCATCCACATCGCCGCTAAGAGGCTTGTCGCAATGAAATCGCCTTTGGTATAGTACATAGAGTCGGTTTACCGGACAGCAATAATATATAATAGGTGTGAATCATCGAGGCGTGTCTGATTGGCGGGTCACTCGAAGGCCGAGCGCAGGTGCTTCATGTCCATCTCAAAGTTGTACAGCCCCTTGAAGCGGTACTCCTCATCCACGCGTTGGCCTTCGGGCGTGATGGTCTCGTAGTGGGGGATGGCGTTGAACCGGAACGCCTCCTGCAGACGGGCGAAGTCGGCGTGCGACAGGCAGATGGTCTCTTCGTTGGCCAACCATTCACTGACGTACTTATGGTACGCCTCGCTGCCCTCTGCCGTCTCCTCGTCGGCGATGAACACCAGTTTGATGTCCCAGCGGCGGGCAATCTCTTCGCGCAGCGCCTTGCTGCTCTGGATGGCCCCGCGGCAGGGCCCGCAGTTCATGCCCCAGAAGTCGATGAGGAGATAGCGGCCGGGGTAGCGCTTCTGTAGCGAACGGACGATGTCGGCGGCAATGCCCTCGGGCAGCGGCGTGACCGGCAGCACCTGCGCCTGACGGTAGGCGTGATACTGCTCGACATGGCGGCGTATGCCCTCGTTGGGGAAGATGGGCAGCACGGCGGGAATCACCTGGCTGGCGCAGGGCACGCGCTCGGCGCGGCGCTGACGCTCCGCCGGGCTCAGGGTGGTGTCGGCCAGCACGGCGCTCCTTGTCTTCTCCAGATTGCGCCACATGCCGTAGTCGCCCAGCACGTTTCTGTACAGGCACATCTGCGCCAGCAGGTTGTCCTTGTCGCTGCCCATCATCTCGCGCCATACGGCATAGCGGATTTCCATCTCGTGCTTGATGGTGTCGGGCGTATAGGCCCACACGTCGCCGTCGGTCAGTACCACAGGCTTATTGGCTATTTGTATAGGCATGGAAAACGTCATGCGGTTGACCAGGATGTCGTAGGCGTCGCTGGCCATCATCAGCGGGTTGTCGAAGTCGATGCGGTGGAACAGGGGGCTGTAGAACGCCGGCCGGCTGAGGGCTGCGATGTCGGCGCTGTCGGCCGCCGTCCGTTGCTCAGACGGCCCGGCAAACTGCTTCTCCACGGCATAGTCCATTACGGCTTTGGCGAAGCAGGCCTGCGCGTCGGCCTTGGCCAACTGCATCTCCTGCGGCGTGAAGCCATGGCGGCGGGCATCCCTCTGCAGGCGGTAGGCCATGAGTTGCCACAGCGTGTCGGCCTTGGCCGCGGCCTGTGCGGCCGAGCCTTCAAACCGGCTCAAGCTGAGGCTCGAGAAGTCGAGGTTCGCCCCCAGCCATCGCGCCACGTCGCGGCTGCTGCCGCTCAGGTAGTGGCAGCGGTACTGTCCGTCGTCGCCCTTGCGCAGGGCGACGTCGATGGTCTCGCCGGGGACAGCATAGACCTCCATCCTTGACATGCCCGGCAGCGGCTCCGACAGGCTGAACGATATCACCATGGGATAGTCCATCTTCCAGCGCTTCGTGAACGTGCCGTCCGGCTGAATTTCCATCAGCAAGACTTGGTCGTCCTTCTCAAGCTGATTGTTAAGGTAGCCCTCTATCGTGGTGGGGAAGCCCGCGCCGGCCTGATAGCCCTCGATGCGTCCGCGCAGGGTCACGCTGTCGGTGACGAACCAGCGGGTCGGCACGGCGCCCGCCTTGGTGTCGGCCTTGCGCAGCGGCAGGTCGCCCGTGGCCGGCAGGTGCAGTTTGTGCTTCGGGTCGTGGATGCCGAGCAGCATGAAACTGCCGTTGCTGTCGCCCTCCATGAAGTCGAACACCCGCGTGCGCTTCGGCAGCGGCTCGAAGTGAAGCGTGAAGTCGGTGGTGCGGTTTGCGGGCGACGTCACCCACGTGTCCATCGGCAAGCCGGCCGACGAGCGCAGCGGATAGCGCTTGCCCGCCTCGTCGATGAGGTAGCACCGGCTGCTGATGCGGAAGCTGGAGCCGGGCCTGTAGTCCATCGTGAAGCGCACGGTGGTGGCCGTGTCGGCAAAGACCACCTCGCGGGCCGTCAGCGACCCACGGTAGATGTTCATGCAGCCCAGCGCTGCCGGCGCCTTCAGCGTGCGCTGGGCGCTGAGGGGAGCGGCCATGGTCAGAAGACCGCAGGCCATGAGGGAGAGGAGTTTTTTCATGAGAGATGAGTGTGGTTTAGGGGTTATTGTGGCGTAGGGAATGTTTGGCTCAGTTTGGCTCAGTGTATAGGCAGTTGCTCTGTCAGGGGCATGCGGCGCTCAAAGTCGTAGGCCGTCATGCCGCGTAGGGTGAAATAGAGCGTCCAGTAGGTCTGGAGCGTGTAGATGAACTGCCGCTTGGCGGCATTCTTCTCGTTGACGGCGGCATTGAGGTCGAGCAGGCTGTTGCGCCCCATGATGTATAGGCGGCGGGCGATGTGGTGGCGCTGCTCCGCGCGTTGGTCCGTGAGGGCTGCCACGTGCACCTTGCGGGCCTGCATGTTAAACTGAAGGACCAGTTTCTGCACCCCCTGCGTGAAGTCCGTCATGCCCTGCTCGGCCTGCGTGCGCGTCAGGTCCAGTTGCGACTGCGCCACGCGCACCTTGCCTTTGCCGCGTCCCCAGTCGAGGATGGGGATGGTCAGCGAGAGGCTGGCATACTCCTGGTTGAGCAGGTGGCGATAGACGCTGCCCATATTGTCGCCCGTCTGCGAGAGGCCAAACTGGACGTAGAGGTCGGCGCGGAAGCCGCGGTTGGCACGGGCCTGCGCCAGACTGGCGGCGCTCTCCTGCCGGAGGCGGCGGTAGTAGTCGGGCGTGGCGCTGTGGGCCAGCGCCAGGTCAACGGCCTGCTGCACGGGGACGTCGAAGGCCGGCACGCTGTCGGCCAGAAGCAGGCGAATCTCCGTGTCCTGCGTGAGGCCCAGAAACGAGCGCAGGTCCTGCTGCGCCTCCTTGACCTCGACCTGAGCGTCCATGACGCCGGTCTCCTCATTGAGGCGGTTGATCTCCAGCTGCAGCATCTCGTTCTCCGTGATGGTGCCGATGCGGTAGCGCCCCTGCGCCATGCTGAAGAGCGTGTCGGCCGCGGCGAAGTTTTGGCGCGCCATGTCGAGCGAGGTCTGTGCCGAGGCCAGGGCAAAGAAACGGCTGCATGTGCCGGTGGCGATGCTCTCGAGCGTCTCGGCATACTGCTTCTTGGCCTCGCTGTAGCGCAGCGGTTCGATGCGCCGGTCCCACTTCAGGGCGTTGTAGCCGCCCAGCGTCTGCTCGTAGCCGATGATGAGCGGCTGCGAACTGAAGGCCGTGGTCTTGTTGCGCAGTTCGTCGATGCGGTGCAGCGTGCTCTTGACGAAGAGGCTGCCGCCCGTCCAGCCGATGTTCTGGTTGACCTTGATCGTCAGGTCGGCCCCGAGCTGGTCCTGCCGGATGAAGCGCGCCGTGCCGTCGCTCTGCACAATCTTGTTCATCTCCTTATTCAGGTAGGGCGAGGAGGTGAGCGTGACGGACGGCAGGTAGTTGGCGCGGAAGTAGCGATACTGCCAGTAGGCCGCAAGGAACGTGCTGCGTGCCCGCTGCGCCGACGGCGAGTGACGCTGCGCCAGGGCGATGGCCCCCTTGAGGTCCAGCACCAGCGTGTCAGACGCGGACGCCATCGTGTTCCCGGCACAGACTGCCAGCAGAAATACCATCACAATTCTTTTCATTGTTTCTGCTTTTGCCGCAAAGGTAAGGCTTTCCCGCCACGGGCCAAGGCTCGGCAGACCCCGCAGGGGACGAATGTATGATAATCATACGCCCGGCTGTATGTTTTTCATACACTTTCCCTCCTCGCCCCATGCTGAGGGCAGCGCCGATGGCCGCCTGCAGAGAGAGGCAAGAATTATCTACCATTAAAAATTTCATCAAGCTTCGCCTCCAATTCCTGTTCGCGAAGCCCCGTCGCAATAATCTTCCCGTCGGGATCAATCAGTACTATTTCGGGAATGGCATTCACACCGTATATTTC
>JALEZQ010000009.1 GCA_022772475.1 Bacteroidales bacterium
GCCGATTTGAAGGCCGACAAGACCTACTACCTCCGCTTCAAGTCGGCCCTCCGCAAGCTCGACGCCGAGCTCAACCTGGACTATTTCGAGTATGCCTCGAAGGCCGTCTATAACGACGTCCTGCCCGAAGACTACTGGTAAATACCGCCGCTGCCCCGCCTCGCTCCTTGGGCAGTAGCCATAAGATAAAGTCAGCCGCCGAACCTACGGGCTCAGCGGCTGACTTTATGTTGTGTGATGATGGAGCGCTATCGAAGCGCTGTGCTATCGAAGCGCTGTGCTATCATAGCACGGAGGCGTGTTTAGTCAATCTCCTCGTCGGCTTCGTAGCCGCCCATCTCGCGGATGGCGTTCTTCAGCATGACATACTGCTGGAACAGGTGGTTGACGGGCACCTCGTTCTGCGTGTAGTCGTGCATCGGGCTCTTGAGGAAGAAACTGAGGAAGCGCTGCGTGCCGTAGCGGCCATCGCGGGCAGCGGCGTCGCTCAGCAGCACGAGGTCGAGGAGCAGCGGGGCGGCCAGGATAGCGTCGCGGCAGAGGAAGTTGATTTTGATCTGCATGGGGTAGCCCATCCAGCCGAAGATGTCGATGTTGTCCCAACCCTCCTTATTGTCGTTGCGGGGCGGGTAGTAGTTGATGCGCACCTTGTGGTAGTAGTCCGTGTAGAGGTCAGGCTGCTCTTCGGGCACGAGGATGCTCTCCAGCGTAGAGAGTTTCGACACCTCCTTGGTGTGGAAGTTGGCCGGCTCGTCCAGCACCAGACCGTCGCGGTTGCCCAGGATGTTGGTGGAGAACCATCCCGACAGACCCAGACAGCGCGTGCCGATGATGGGAGCGAAGCCCGACTTCACCAGCGTCTGGCCCGTCTTGAAGTCCTTGCCGGCGATGGGCATCTTCGTTTCTTCGGCCAGTTGCCACATGGCGGGAATATCGACCGTCGTGTTGGGGGCACCCATGATGAAGGGGGCACCCTCCTTGAGGGCGGCGTAGGCGTAGCACATCGAGGGAGCCACGTGCTCGCGGTCGTCGGCCTTCATAGCCTCTTCGAGGGCGGCCAGCGTGCCGTGCACCTTCTCATCGACGGGCACGTAGATTTCCGTCGAGGCGGCCCAGATAACGACGATGCGGTCGCAGTTGTTCTCGGCCTTGAAGCGGCGGATATCCTCGCGGAGCGCCTCAACCATGTCCCAGCGCGTCTTGCAGTCCTTCACGTTGTCGCCGTCCAGACGTGCGGCATAGTTCTTGTCGAAGGCAGCCTTCATCGGCACGATGGCCTTCAGTTCGTCGGCTACGGGGTTGATGTCCTTTTCCTTGAGCACTTCGGCGTACATGGCGCTCTCGTAAGCGTTGGCGGGATAGACGTCCCATGCACCGAAGACGATGTCGTTCAGGTTGGCCAGCGAGATGATGTCGCCATAGTGCAGATATTTCTTGTCCTTGCCGCGGCCGACGCGAATCTTGTCATACTGCGTCATCGAGCCAACGGGCTTAGCCAAGCCTTTGCGGGCCATGAGTACGCCCGTCATGAACGTGGTGGTGACGGCGCCGAGGCCGACGCACATCACGCCTAATTTTCCTTGTGCAGGTTTCATAGTTTTGTTATGATAGAAAATAGATTTGTTTTTCTAAACGCCAAAGTTACGAAGAGTTTTGCGAACAGCCCATTGTTTCCGCGAGATTCTTTAGTATTTATGTGAAATAGGCCCGATTTGCAAAATGTTCGTTCCGTTGTGACAATGGGCATCAATGTTTTTTTCGCCGCGGCGCTTTTCCGCTTCCATCTGCGCGATAGAGGCCGTCCACTGTTGTCCACTGTTGCTGGCTGCGAAATAAGCGTTGGCTGACAGATGTGCAACGCTGTTTTTTTTGTATTTTTGCTTGCGGCAGGCCAGTACGCGTGCCGGTGCCTTAAAATCCATCCTCATTCTTCATGAAACGTCCCTACCTTCTTCTCTCCAACGATGACGGGGTCAGCGCCCCCGGCCTGCAGTTCCTCATCCAAGCCCTTCGCCCTATGGCCGACCTGCTGGTGGTGGCGCCCGACGGTCCGCGCTCCGGCTACAGTTGCTCCATCACCTCCACGCAGCCCCTGCGCTACCGCGAGGTCAGCAGCGAGCCCGGCCTGAGTATCTATGCCTGCACGGGGACGCCCGTCGATTGCGTCAAACTGGCCCTCAACGTGCTGGCCGAGCGGCGGCCCGATATGGTCGTCGGCGGCATCAACCATGGCGACAACGCCTCCGTCAACGCCCACTATTCCGGCACCATGGGCGTCGCCACCGAGGGGGCGCTGCAGGGCCTGCCCGCTGTGGCCTTCTCGCTCTGTGACTTCAGTCAGAAGGCCGACTTCACACCCCTCGGCCCCTACCTGCCGCGGCTGGTACAGCAGGCCCTCGACCTGCACATGCAGCCCTTTACCTGCCTCAATATCAACTTCCCCCTGTGCAGCCGGTTCAACGGTATCCGCGTATGCCGTATGGCCAAGAGCCGCTGGGAGAAAGAAGTGGAGATGCGCCGGCATCCCTTCGGTCCGAAGTACTTCTGGCTCGTCGGCGAGTGTCGCGAACTCGAGCCCGAGGCGCCCGACACCGACCGCTGGGCCCTGGCCCACGGCTACGTGGCCATCACCCCCGTCAACCTCGACGTCACCCACTATGGCATGAAGGACGCCCTGCAGGGCTGGAACGAAGACAGCGCCACCGAAGCCACGCCCTGCTGACGGCCGTCTGCACCGCTATTCTGCCCCTGTGCCCTCCGTCAGACCATACGTATCAAGAACTTCATCCCCCATCCCCTATGCGCTATTTCCTCATAGCCGGCGAGGCCAGCGGCGACCTTCACGGCGCCGCCCTGATACGCGCCCTGAGCAAACTCGACCCCGAGGCCCGCTTTCAATGCTACGGCGGCGACGCCATGGCAGAGGCCGGCGCCCAACTGCTGTGCCACTACCGCGACCTGGCCTACATGGGCTTCATCCCCGTCCTGCTGCACCTGCGCACCATCCTGCGCGGCATGAAGCGCTGCAAGCAGCAGATTGAGGCGTGGCGCCCCGACGTGCTCATCCTCATCGACTACCCCGGCTTCAACCTCAAGATAGCCCGCTACGTCAAGCGCCGCGGCATCTGCCCCATACATTATTATATAGCCCCGAAGATTTGGGCGTGGAAAGAAGGCCGCATCAAGGCCATCCGCCGCGACGTCGATGCCCTCTACTCCATCCTGCCCTTCGAGCCCGACTACTTCCGCGGGCGCCACGGCTATGACGTCACCTACGTGGGCAACCCCACCGTCGATGAGATTGCCGCCTGGCGCGACAGCCATGCCCCCGCCGTGCGCGACGAGCGCCTGATAGCCCTGCTGCCGGGCTCGCGGACGCACGAAATCAAGGACAACCTGCAGCGTATGCTCCGCGCCGCCATGCCCCTGACCGCCGAGGGCTACCGCCTGGCCATCGCCGCTGCGCCTGCCATCACGGACGATTTCTACGCCGCACTCATCGACCGCAGCGGCATCGACGGCAACCGTATCGACCTGGTCCGCGGCGACACCTTCGCCCTGCTCGACCGCGCCGGCACGGCCCTCGTCACCAGCGGCACGGCCACCCTCGAGACGGCCATCATGGGCGTGCCGCAGGTGGTCTGCTACTATGTGGCCTGCGGACGCCTGGTGTCGCTGCTGCGCCGCCTGTTGCTCAAGGTGAAGTACGTCTCGCTGGTCAACCTGGTGTGCCGGCGCGAGGTGGTCACCGAACTGGTCGCCGACGGCATGACGCCCCGCCGCGTGGCCGACGAACTGGCCCTGGTGCTGCCCGGCGGCACACGCCGCGCCGAGGTGCTGGCGGGCTATGACGACATGCGCCGCCGCCTCGGACAGCCCGGCGCCCCCGAGCGCGCCGCCGCCCACATCCGCGCCAGCCTGAAAGGAAAGCCCGAAAAATCCTAGAAATCCTAGAAAATCTAGAGGTCCTAGAAATTCTAGAAGACTTAGCCCCCATCCCCCATCCCCGCCCTTAACCCCCATCCCCCCGTGTCAAGCATCCTCATCATCTACACCGGCGGTACCATCGGCATGATGGAAAACCCCGAGACGGGCGCCCTCGAAAACTTCGACCTGGCGCACCTCCGCCGCCATGTGCCCGAGCTCGGCCGCTTCCAGTACGACATCGACTTCACCGCCTTCGACCCGCCCATCGACTCGAGCGATATGGAGCCCAAGTACTGGGTGAAACTGGCCCGCATGATAGCCGACTGCTACGACCGCTACGACGGCTTCGTCGTTCTCCACGGCACCGACACCATGGCCTTCACCGCCTCCGCCCTCAGTTTTATGCTCGAGAACCTCGGCAAGCCCGTCATCATCACCGGCTCCCAACTCCCCATCCTCAAGCTTCGCACCGACGGTAAGGAAAACCTCCTCACCAGCATCGAGATTGCCGCCGACAAAGACGAGGCCGGCCGCCCCATCGTCACCGAGGTGTGCATCTTCTTCGAAAACCGCTTGATGCGCGGCAACCGCACCACGAAAATCAATGCCGAAGGCTTCAATGCCTTCCGCTCGCACAACTATCCCGCGCTGGCCAAGGCCGGCATACACATCCGCTACGAGCACAACCTGCTCTACCGCCCGCCCCGCGGTGCCCTGTTCAAGCCCCACTTCCTCATGGACAACCACGTCATCGTGCTGACCATCTTCCCCGGCCTGCGCGAGGAGTATGTCCACGCCGTGGCGCGTATGCCGGGCCTCAAGGGCGTTGTGCTCAAGACCTATGGCTCGGGCAATGCGCCGCAGAAGCCGTGGCTCATCGATATCCTGCGCCGCCTCAATGCCGCCGGCGTTGTGCTGGTCAACATCACGCAGTGCTCGCAGGGCACGGTCGAGATGCACCGTTACGGCACGGGCCTGCAACTCCTTCAGGCCGGCGTCATCAACGGCTACGACAGCACGCTCGAGGGCACGGTGACCAAACTGATGTTCCTCCTCGGGCACGGTTTGCCGGCCGACGAAGTCAAGCGCCGCATGAGCCGCAGTCTGGCGGGCGAAATCACCGTCTGACGGCCGCCGCGGCGCGCTCCCTCGCTTTTTTTCCCTTCACCCCCTCTCTCCTCTCCCTCCCTCTCATGCTCCACCTGTTGCGCCCCCTCCTGCTCACCGTCCTGACGGTCCTGCTCTGCACCGCCTGTGCCCCCGAAGGCGCCGGCACGGCCGAGGGTCTGCAGCATGCCCGCCTGCTGCGTATGCGCCAAGAAGGCACGGCCACGGTGGCCGAGGTGATGGACCCGTGGCACGAAGGGCGCGTGATGCACCGCTACCTCCTCGTGCCCCGTGCCGACAGCGTGCCCGCGGGTCTGCCCGAAGGCACATTGGTACGCACCCCCCTGCGCCGCATGGTCGCCACCTCGTCCGTCCATGCCGCGCTGGCCGCCGACCTGGGCTGCCGCCACCTCGTGGCCGGCCTCTGCGATACCGCCTACGTTATGCACCCCCTGCTGCGCACCGATCTGCGTAGCGGGCGCACCGCCGCCCTCGGCGCCTCCTTCGCCCCCGACATGGAGCGCCTCGTAGCTCTCGCGCCCGACGCCGTCACGGTGTCGCCGATGGAGCATACGGGCTACGGCGCCCTCGCCGCCACCGGCATACCGCTCATCGAGTGCGCCGACTACATGGAGCAGACGCCCCTGGGCCGCGCCGAGTGGATGCGCTTCTACGGCCGGCTGTGGGGCTGCGGCGAGCGTGCCGACAGCCTCTTTGCCGCCACCGAGCGCACCTACGACGCCCTGTGCCGCGTCGCCGCCGAGGCCCGGAGCCCGCGGCCCCGCCTCATCGTCGATATGAAGCAGGCTGCCGCCTGGTACGTGCCCGGTGCCGACAGTTACCTGGCACGCCTCTATGCCGATGCCGGCGCCGACTACGTCTTTGCCCGCCACCGCGGCAGCGGGTCCGTGGCCCTCAGCGTGGAGACCGTTATGGCCGAGGGCGCCGAGGCCGACGTGTGGATCGTGAAATACGGTCAGGCCGAGCCCCGGACCTATGCCTCGTTAGCCGCCGACTACGCCCCCGTGCGCCGCCTGCGTCCCTGGCGCGAGCGCCGCGTCTGGGCCTGCAACACGCTGGCCGTGCCCTACTACGAAGAGACCCCCTTCCACCCCGAGCGCCTGCTGCGCGACCTCGTGGCCATCTTCCATCCCGAGGTGGACGCCGAGGCACAGCCGGCCTACTATCATCCCATGCCTTAACGTCTCCCGACAATGATGCGCCGCCGCCATCCGCTCCTCCTGTTCCTCCCCCTGCTCCTCCTTCCCCTGCTGTGCTTAGCGGCGCTGCTGTGGGGCAGCGTCGATATTCCTGCGGCCGAGGCCTGGAGCGCCCTCTGGACCGACGACGGCAGTACCGCCGCCTACATCGTGCGCCATCTGCGTCTGCCGCAGATGGCCAGTGCGGTGGCCGCCGGTGCCGCCATGGGTGTGGCCGGACTGGTGATGCAGACCGTCTTCGACAATCCGTTGGCCGACCCCTCACTCCTCGGCATCAATGCCGGTGCCGCCGTGGGCGCCGCTGTGGCCATGCTGCTGCCGGGCGCCGCACTGCCGTTTCTGGGCACAGCCACGGGCGGCTATGTCGCCACGATGCTCTGCGCCGCCATTGGCGCGGTGATGGTGACGGCGCTGCTCCTGCTGCTCTCCGCCGTACTGACCGACGCCTTCCGCCTGCTCATCGCCGGCGTCATGCTCAGTTATATCTGCGGCGCGGCGGTGTCGGTGATGGGCTTCTTCGCCTCGGCCGAGGGTCTGCAGGGCTATATGCTCTGGGGCATGGGCGACCTGACGGGCATCACGGCCGAGCGTCTGCCCGCCTTCCTCACGCTGGTGGCCATCCCCCTGCTGCTGCTCTTTGCCCGTGCCAAAGCCCTCAACGCCATGCTCTTGGGCGAACGCTATGCCGCCAACCTCGGCGTGAGCATACGCCGTGAGCGCACGCTGCTCCTCCTGCTGTCGGCCCTGCTCTGTGCGGCGGTGACGGCCCTCTGCGGTCCCATCGGCTTCATCGGCTTGACGGCGCCGCACCTCACGCGCTTCGTCCACGGCACGCACAGCCACTTCGCCCTGCTGCCCCTCACGGCCCTCTGGGGCGCCTGCCTGCTGCTGGCCGCGACGCTGCCCGGCCACCTGCTTGACGGGCGCACGCTGCCGCCGGGCATCGTCACGCCGCTGGTGGGCGTGCCTGTGGTCATGGTTCTGCTCCTCTCACAGCGGCAACGCATGCAATGATCCCCCTAACTCTTCTACGACTGATACGATGAAAAAGACTCCCCTCCTCCTTCCCGCTTTGGCACTGGGCATGGCCGCTCAGGCGCAGCAACGCCCCAACGTCATCCTGCTCGTGGCCGACGACCTGGGCTACGGCGACCTCTCCTGCTATGGCGCCACCCGCGTGAGCACGCCCTGCGTCGATAGTCTGGCCAACGCCGGCCTGCGCTTCACCGACGCCCATGCCACCGCCTCCACCAGTACGCCGTCGCGCTTCTCCCTGCTCACCGGCCTCTATCCTTTCCGTCAGAAAGGCACCGACGTGGCCGCCGGCAATGCGGGCATGATTATCCACCCCGAGACCTACACCGTGGCCGACGCCTTTGCCTCTCAGGGCTATGCCACGGCCGCGCTGGGCAAGTGGCATCTGGGTCTGGGCAGTCGTACGGCGCAGCAGGATTGGAACGGCGAACTCGACCAGTCGCCGCGCGACCTGGGTTTCCAGTACCACTATATCATGGCTGCCACGGCCGACCGCGTGCCCTGCGTCTTCATCGAGAACGGCCGCATTGCCAACTTCGACCCCTCGGCACCTGTAGAGGTGAGCTATCGCAAAAACTTTGACGGCGAGCCCACGGGACGAAGCAACCCCGAACTGCTCACCAAACTGCGCCCCAGCCACGGTCACGACCAGAGCATCGTCAACGGCATCTCGCGCATCGGCTTCATGAAGGGCGGCGGCAAAGCCCTCTGGCGCGACGAGGACATCGCCGACAGCATCGCCAGCCACGCCGTCGCATTTATCGAGGCACACCGCGACCAGCCCTTCTTCATGTACCTCTGTACGAACGACATCCACGTGCCCCGTATGCCGCACGAGCGCTTCCGCGGCAAGAGTGCTATGGGCCTGCGTGGCGAAGCCATCCTGCAGTTTGACGAGACCGTGCGTCAGGTCACCGATGCCCTGCGCCGTCTCGGCCTGTCGGACAACACCCTGCTCATCATCACCAGCGACAACGGCCCCGTCCTTGACGACGGCTATGCCGACGAGGCCATCTCCCTGGCCGGCGACCACCGCCCCGGCGGTCCCTTCCGCGGCGGCAAGTACAGTTCGTTCGAGGCCGGCAGCGTCGTGCCCTTCATCGTCCACTGGCCCGGCCATGTACGCGGCGGACGCACCAGCGACGCCCTCGTTTCGCAGATTGACAATGTCGCCACGCTGGCCAGCCTCATCGGCGCCGAGGTGCCCGAGGGCGCTGCCGCCGACAGTCAGGATGCCCTCAAGACCTGGCTGGGTAAGAGCAAGAAGAGCCGCTCCTTCGCCGCCAAGTATGCCGCCAACCACAACATCGTCCTGCGCACCGACCGCTGGAAGTTCATCCCGCCCCACGACGGCGGCCCGATGATCACCTGGGGCCCGCGCATCGAGACGGGCAACGCCCCCGTGCCGCAACTCTACGATATGCGCCGCGCCGAGGACGAGCAGACCAATGTGGCCGAGAGCAACCCCAAGGTGGTGGCCCGTATGATGGACCTCCTCCGGCAGATTCAGCCGAAATGACCCACCCCCCTTCGTTAACGCCACCGTCCAACCGTAGCGAGGACGAAGGACAAGACAAAGCAAAGTGGGTGTGTCAAAATGCAAATTTTGACGCACACGCGAAGGTGCGTCAGAATGGTTAAGATGCAAGGCGCTGAGGATGAGGGCGCCGGGAGTGTACTGAAGTACATGACCAAGCCCGAAGACGATAGCAATGCAGCAGATTGG
>JALEZQ010000040.1 GCA_022772475.1 Bacteroidales bacterium
GAGGTTGAGCATCGGGATGAGGGTCATGAACGAGAACACGTTGAGCACGGCGGACAGCAGGTTGAACACGAGCGATCCGACCAGATACTTCTTGTAGGGCGCGACATACTGCCGCATCACGTGGAAGAACTCTCTCATAATGGATGGTTCTGGTGAGGGTGGTGATTGCTGAAGGGGGAGTGGCAGGCGTTATTTCCGTCCGAAGTCGGCGGGAATCTCGCCCCACAGATGGGTTTCCCATTTCCGCAGGGGAAAGGGCTTGACGTCGTGGCTCTGCAGCCACGCGACGGCGCGTTCGATGAGTTGCCATGCCTGTTGGCTTCGGGCATTCTGCTCCAACTTGCTCTTGCAGCACCGTTGCTTGACCCACGACATGGCGTTGACGCTGTCGGAGTAGATGGTACGGCGCTCGCCGCGCTGCGTCATGAGGGCCATGGCGTGGACGATGGCCAGGAACTCGCCGATGTTGTTCGTGCCGTAGATGGGTCCGAAGTGGAATACGACGGCGCCGGTGCGCAGGTCGATGCCGCGATACTCCATGGGCCCGGGGTTGTGTGCGCAGGCGGCATCGACGGCCCAGGCGTCGGCCGTCACGGCGGGGGGCAGGGGCAGGACGGTGTCGTGGCGGTAGGCAGGCGGAGGCGGCGGACAGCCGGCAGGGCCTTTGGGCGGACATCCCGACGGCCTTCCGGCCGGACCTCCGGCCGGACCTCCGGCAGCGTTGTTGGACGGCTGCACAGCGCTGTCGCGGCGCTGCCCGATGTAGTCGTAGGGGTTGCCGGCAAAGGCGGCCTCGGCTTCCTGTGGCGTGCTGAAGGCTTTGTAGAGCGAGGCTTGCGCACCCTTCACCTGGGCCTCACAGTCGGCCCAGGTGGTATAGATGCCGGGCTGCTTGCCCCGCCATACCACATACCATTTCTGCTTGGCCTTGGCCATCTGCCTCTTACATGCGCTCGGGCATCTCGATGCCCAGCAGGTTCATGCCCAGACGTACCACCTTGGCCACGTTGCGCGAGAGCACCAGACGGAAGGCGCGCTTGTCGGCGTCTTCCTCGCGGAGGATGGGGTAGTCGTGGTAGAACTGGTTGTACTCCTTGACCAGGTCGTAGCAGTAGGCGGCGATGGTCGAGGGCGAGTAGGCCTGACCGGCAGCCTGCACGACGGCCTTGAAGTCGGCGATGTGCTGGATGATGTCCTCCTCCTTGTCGCTGAGGGCAATGTGGGTGGGCAGGGTATCGGGCAGCACGATGCCGGCGTCCTGGGCCTTGCGCAGGACGGAGCGGATGCGGGCGTAGGTATATTGAATGAAGGGGCCGGTGTTGCCGTTGAAGTCGATGCTCTCCTCGGGGTTGAACATCATATTTTTGCGGGCATCCACCTTGAGCAGGAAGTACTTGAGGGCGCCCATGCCCACGATGCGTGCCACCTCGTTCTTCTCGTCCTCGGTCATGTCGGCAAACTTGCCGTTCTCGTCGGCCGTGGTGCGGGCCTGGGCCACCATCTCGGCCACCAGGTCGTCGGCATCGACGACGGTGCCTTCGCGGCTCTTCATCTTGCCCGTGGGCAGTTCGACCATGCCGTAGGAGAAGTGGACCAGACTCTTGCCCCACTCGAAACCGAGTTTGTCGAGGAGGATGGAGAGCACCTGGAAGTGGTAGTTCTGCTCGTTGCCCACGACGTAGATCATCTTGTCGATGGGGTAGTCGCGGAAACGGAGTTTGGCCGTGCCGATGTCCTGCGTCATATAGACGCTGGTGCCGTCGGAGCGGAGGAGGAGTTTTTCGTCCAGACCTTCGGCGGTGAGGTCGGCCCATACCGAGCCGTCGGGACGGCGGTAGAAGATGCCTTTTGCCAGACCTTCCTCCACCTTTTCCTTGCCTTCGAGGTAGGTGTCGCTCTCGTAGTAGATTTTGTCGAACGAGACGCCGAGGGCCTTGTAGGTTTCGGCGAAGCCCTCATAGACCCATTCGTTCATGCGGCGCCAGAGGGTGCGCACCTCTTCGTCGCCCTGCTCCCACTTGACGAGCATGGCGCGGGCCTCCTGCATGAGCGGGGCCTCCTCCTTGGCGCGGGCAATGGCCGTCTCTTCGTCAATGCCTTCGGCGATGAGGCGTGCGGTGATGTCCTGAACCTGTGCCTTGTAGTGCTTGTCGAAGGCCACGTAGTAGTCGCCGATGAGGTGGTCGCCCTTCTTGCCGGACGATTCGGGCGTCTCGCCGTTGCCATACTTGAGCCAGGCGAGCATCGACTTGCAGATGTGGATGCCGCGGTCGTTGACGATGTTGGTCTTGACCACGCGGTTGCCGCAGGCTTCCTGTATCTGTGCCATGGACCAGCCCAGCAGGTTGTTGCGCACATGGCCCAGGTGAAGAGGCTTGTTGGTGTTGGGCGAGGAATACTCGATCATCACCAGGGGCGACTTCTCCGTCGGCGCGGTGTAGCCGTAGGTGGCGTCGGCGTCGATGTCGGCGAGCATCTTCACCCATTCGGCGGGGGCGATGACCAGGTTGAGGAAGCCCTTGACCACGTTGTAGGCGGCGACAGCCTCGGTGTGCTCCTTCAGATAGCGGCCTATCTCTTCGGCCGTCTCCTCGGGTTTCTTGCGCGAGATGCGCAGCAGGGGGAAGGCCACGAGCGTCAGGTGTCCTTCAAACTCGCGCTTGGTCTTTTGCAGTTGTATCTGTTGCGGCGTGATGTCCTGGCCGTAGAGGGCTTTGACGGCGGCCTGTACGTCGGCGGTGAGCGTTTGTTCTAATGTCATGAGTGTGTTGGGAATAGGAGGTTAGGTGTTTGGGCGGGAGGGTACGCCTTCAGTCGAAGACGCGGAACGCGTAGCCTTGGTCTCTGAGCCATTCTATGGCGCGCGGCAAGGCGTAGAGCAGTTTGTCGTGGCTTTTCAGCGAGTCGTGGAAGGTGATGATGCTTCCCGGGCGGGCAAAGCGCTGGACGTTGCGCAGCACGTCGCGGCCGTTGAGGCGTGTGGAGTAGTCGCGGGTGACCAAGTCCCACATGACCACGCGGTAGCGTTTCCTCACCGCGGCATACTGTTCCCACTTCATCCAGCCGTGGGGCGGGCGGAACAGGTCGGTGTGCAGGTAGTAGTTGGCCTTATCGACGTTGCGCACATAACTGCTGATGCCGTGGCGGAAGCCGCCGATGTGGTTGAAGGTATGGTTGCCGAGGCGGTGTCCGCGGGCCTTGACCATCTCAAATTCGCGGGGGTGCTTGCGTATGTTGTCACCCACCATGAAGAAGGTGGCGCGTATGCCGTAGTGGTCGAGGACGTCGAGCACCCATGGCGTCACTTCGGGGATGGGCCCGTCGTCGAAAGTGAGGTAAACCGCTTTCTTCGTGGGGTCCATCCGCCATAGGGCGCCGGGGTATAGCCAGCGTAGGAATTTCGCAGGTTGCTCGATGATCATAGGCTGCGGTGAGGGGGGCTTGCAGAGGATGCCTCGGGGCGCGCTTATTCGTCGTAGCCTTCGCCGTAGTCGCCAAGGTCGGCGTCCAGACCGCCACTCTGCTGCATGTGCTGCATTTGCAGATAGTTGTACAGCATGTTGATGACGGGCAGTGTCTCGACGGCCTTCACCTTCATTTCAAAGGCTTGCGCCTTGGCCGAGTCGGCCTCGGTCAGGATGTCGGCAGCGTTATAGACGGTCGAAACCTGCTTGTGGCAGTCGCTGAGCGTGTGGCTCATCTGGCCCTCTCGGAGCGACGAGGCCCATTTCAGGTACTGTAGGGCGCGGTTGCCGATAATCTCGGCCACGCGGGCTGCCTCGGCCTTCTTGCCGGCGCGGAGCCAGAGGCGTGCCAGCTGGATGTCATACTGGTCGTAAGGCGTGTTGCAGTCGGGGATTTCCTTCTTGCAGCGTTCCAACACCTTGAGCGCCTTGGCCGTCTTGCCCTCGTTGAGCAACTGCTGGGCCAGGATGGTGAACATGTTGCGGTGGGTGGCGGCCATGCGGCGTACCGTCTCGTCGAGATAGACGCCGGGGTCGTTGACATTGCCGTAGCGGAAGCGGTCCATCATATTGTGGTACATCTTCTCGCTATCCACGGCGCTGGCGCCGGGGCTGAAGAAGGGCGTCAGGCGGTAGGCCAGACCTTCGAGCACGAGGTAGTCCTGCAGACCGGCATAGTTGCCGTTGCTGTTGTTGGGCGTACCGAGGGTGACGGACATGTAGATGGGGCGCTCCCAGTTGTTGCGGCCCACCATCTCATAGACCATCATCTGCGACTTGGTGATATGGTCGCGGCCGCGGAAACTGATGGTGATGTACTCGGGAATCTCCTGCCCGGCGGGCACGGTGATGCCCTGTGCCAGGACGTTGTCGCGGTTGACGCGGACCACGGCCGAGTCGGTAGGCCATACGCCGGGCTGGTCGTTGGCCACGCGGCCACGGATATAGTGGTCGATAATCCACGACAGTTCGTAGGTGTTGACGCCCGTGCGGGCCTTCTCCTCGTCGAGTTCGTGGCGCAGGCTGGTATCTATCTCGTAGTAGTCGAAGCCCTTGCCGCGGTTGTCGACGTATTCGTAGCGGTTCCAGGCGATGGGCAGACTCTCCGACTCGTAGGCGGGGCGGCGCATCTGGTCGGTGTACCAGTCGGTCTGCAGGTACGACAGGTTGCAGACGCGGGCATCGGTGCGCTGTCCTTCCGTTTCCTGGGCGTACCAGAGGGGGAAGGTGTCGTTGTCGCCGTTGGTGAAGATGATGGGCATGTGCTTCTCCTCCATACTGTTGAGGTAGTTCATGCCGAAATCGCGGCAGGCGTAGCGGCCGCTGCGGTCGTGGTCGTCCCACGTCTGGCTGACCATCTGCAGGGGCACGATGAGGCCGATGACGGAGGCCAGGCCGATGGCGGCTTTCTCGGGCATGCGCATCTTGCGGGCCAGCGCCGTCAGCCACTGGGCCAGGGCGGCGACGCCCATGCCAATCCAGATGGCGAAGGCATAGAACGAGCCGGCGTAGGCATAGTCGCGCTCACGCGGCTGACTGGGCGTCTGGTTGAGGTAGAGCACGATGGCCAGACCCGTCATGAAGAAGAGGAAGAACACAACCCAGAACTGCTGGATGCCCTCGCGGCCCTTGAAGGCTTGCCAGAACAGACCCAGCAATCCGAGCAGCAGCGGCAGACAGAAGAAGACGTTGCGGCCGGCATTGTCGCGCACGTCGTCGGGCAGCTCGCTCTGGTCGCCGTAGAGCAGGTTGTCGATGAAGGGGAAGCCCGTTATCCAGTTGCCCTTGTCCAACTGGCCATGGGTCTGCATGTCGTTCTGGCGGCCGGCGAAGTTCCACATGAAGTAGCGCCAGTACATGAAGTTAATCTGGTACGACATGAAGAACCTCAGGTTGCTCAGGAACGAGGGCATTTCGCCGCTGGTCGATTCTTCGCCCATCGGCGTGTCCCACGAGGCGTCGACGTCGTTCATATCCAGATTGTCGCCCAGCCAGCTCTGGTACGAGGCGGTGTGGGCCGAGGCGTACATGCGGGGGAAGAACATCTTCATGCCCGAGGGGTAGAGCGTGCTGCCGCGCACGGGCAGGATGTCGTAGCGGTCGGGCTCGTTGGGGTCGGCCTTCTCGTGACGCTGGGTCTGCGTGCTGCTGGCCGACATCACCTCGTAGCGGTAGTAGGCGTTGCCCTGCGCGTCATAGTCGAGCAGGGGCACTTTCTCGCCCGTCACAGGGTCTTCCTCGTAGGCTTTCTGATAGCAGGGCTTGGACGAGAAGGCCTGGCCGTAGAGCAGCGGCGTCTCGCCATACTGCTCGCGGCCCAGATAGGTGCCCAGGGTGAAGATGTCCTCGGGCGAGTTCTGGTCCATCGGGGTGTTGGACGTGGAGCGCACCACGATGACGGCGTACGACGAGTAGCCGATCATGAGCATGAGCATGCACAGCAGCGAGGTGTTCATCAGGCGCTTACGCACAATGTGCTGCCCGTCTTTCTGGTAGAACATCAGGGCCGAAAGACCGCCGATAATCAGGATGCCGACGATGATGGCCATCAGGCCGTGGCCCATGAAGAAGGGGATACCCAGCAGCGTCACCGACAGTACATAGAGCACGTTGGCCAGTACGCGGCGGGTTGTGGTGGTGGCCCAGATGGCGGTGAGCACCACGGCGATGAGCAGCAGGATATAGATGATGAGGCCGGTGTTGAAGCCAAGGCCCAACACGTTGACAAAGAACAGTTCAAACCAACCGCCCACCTTCACGATGCCCGGCACGACGCCATAGAGCACGGCCACGATGAGCAGCATGGCCACGCCGAGGGCGGCCAGCGAACCTTTGGCGTTGGCCTGCGGCTTCTTGTGGTAGTAATAGACCAGGACGATGGCCGGCAGGCACAGCAGGTTGAGCAGGTGCACGCCGATGGACAGGCCGGTGAGGTAGAAGATAAGCACCAGATAGCGGTCGGAGTGGGGCTCGTCGGCATGCTCTTCCCACTTGAGGATGAGCCAGAATACCAGTGCGGTAAACATCGACGAATAGGCATACACCTCACCCTCGACGGCCGAGAACCAGAACGTGTCGCTCCACGTATAGGCCAGGGCGCCTGTCACGCCGGCGGCGATGACCGTCACCATCTGCCCCAGGCTCTGCACCTGGCCGCCGGGACACACCAACTTGCGCGTCAGGTGCGTGATGCTCCAGAAGAGGAACAGGATGCAGAAGGCCGAGAGCAACGCCGACATGATGTTGACACAGTAGGCCACGTTGGCCGGGTCGTTAGTAAACTGTGTGAAGAAGTTGGCCGTCAGCATGAAGAAGGGTGCGCCGGGCGGGTGTCCCACTTCCAGTTTGTAGCCCGTGGTGATAAACTCGGGGCAGTCCCAGAAGCTCGCGGTGGGCTCCACCGTAAGGCAGTAGGTGATGGCCGCCACCAGGAAGACGAGCCAGCCCGAAATGTTGTTGACCAGTTTGTACTGTTTCATTTCGCAGTAAGTGTGTGAGAATATGCAGGGTTGTATTTGTTGCCTGTTCTGACTACAATCTGCAAAAGTAGGCATTTTTTTTGCGATAGCCAACACCAATCTGCCAAAGAAACAAAATAGGGGGCTGTGCAGGTGGCGGAGGGTATTGTCTGTGCATGGTCTCTCTAAGACTTTAGTATCGTCATCGCGGCACAGCGCGATACCGATTTTATTTCTGTGTGCAATCGCCACGTTAACCATCGTTGCTTTCGAGAGTGCAATGCAGCGCGCTTTCCTTTTTGTTCCAATCATACGCGTTAGTCCCAATCATGCGCGCTGCGGTGCACAACGGAAGCGCTGCGGGACGAAAAGCGGATAAAATGCGGTCCGCTCCGGGCGCAGACTGAAAAATAATGTTTACCTTTGTTGGCCAAAGCGCTTTGCCCACCATGACTGCAACCGAAAACTACGTACAACGCATCGCTGCCACCGCCGAACGGATGTCGGACACGTCGCTGATGAAGGGCCTCTTTCACCAGCACCGCCATGGCGACCCCCTGCCGTCGGCACCGGCGCTGCAGGAGATTGTGGCGCTCTGCCGCGCCGTGCTCTTCCCGGGCTACTACGGGCGGTCGGCCCTGCACAACGTCACCATCCGCTACCACATCGGTACGGCGCTCGAGCAACTGTTCGCCCTGCTCACCAGTCAGGTGGAGGCCGGCCTGTGCTTCGACGCCACGTCGTCGGCGGGCTCGCGCCACGACGAGGCGGCCGAGATTGCCGCCGCCGTCATCGATCGCCTGCCGCAGGTGCGCCGCACGCTGGCCACCGACGTCGAGGCGGCCTATCTGGGCGACCCCGCGGCGCAAAACTACGGCGAGGTCATCAGTTGCTACCCCGTCATCAAGGCCCTGACCTGCTACCGCGTGGCCCACGAGCTCTACCAGCACCATGTGCAGCTCATCCCGCGCATCCTCACGGAGATGGCCCACAGCGAGACGGGTATCGACATCCACCCCGGGGCGCAAATCGGCGAGCAGTTTACCATCGACCACGGCACGGGCGTGGTCATCGGCGCCACCTGCGTCATCGGTACGGGGGTGAAACTTTACCAGGGCGTCACCCTCGGCGCCAAGAGTTTTCCCCTCGATGACCAGGGCAATCCCGTCAAGAACATCCCCCGCCACCCCATCCTCGAAGACGGCGTCATCGTCTATAGCAACGCCACCATCCTGGGCCGCGTCACCATTGGCCGGCAGGCCGTCATCGGGGCCAACGTATGGCTCACGCGCGACGTGGCGCCGGGCGAAAAGGTCACGAAGGACCAATAGCCCCCCCCCGTCGGCAGGCTCTGCGCAAGAATACACACTCCTTATAATATAATAGGTATAGGGCGGTCCGCCGCTACATGCCTCGTGTCCTACCCATCCTTTATCTCCCCCTTCCCTCCCTTCCCCTCCACAACGCTAATGGAAGAATTTGAACTCATCGCCAAGACTTTCCAAGGTCTGGAAGAAGTGCTGGCCCAGGAACTGACCGAACTGGGCGCCAACAACGTGGCCATCGGTCGCCGCATGGTGTCGTTTACCGGCGACAAAGAGATGATGTACCGTGCCAACTTCTGTCTGCGCACCGCCGTACGCATCCTCAAGCCCATCAAGCATTTCAAGGCCTCGGACGCCGACGACGTATATGCGGCCGTGCGCGCCATCGACTGGAGTCAGTATCTGGACCTCGAGACGACGCTGGCCGTCGATTCGGTGGTCTATTCGCAGGAATTTCGCCACAGCAAGTTCGTGGCCTACAAGGTCAAGGACGCCATCGTCGATTACTTCCGCGAAACGACGGGTCAGCGCCCCAACATCCGCCTGACCAATCCCGATATCCGCCTCAACATCCATATCGCCGAGGACGACTGCACCCTCTCGCTCGACTCGTCGGGCGAAAGCCTGCATCTGCGCGGCTACCGCACGGCATCGGTCGAGGCGCCCATCAACGAGGTGCTGGCCGCCGGACTGATACGCCTCACGGGCTGGAAGTTCGACACGGACTTCATCGACCCCTTCTGCGGCTCGGGCACGCTGCTCATCGAGGCCGCCCTCATGGCGCGCAACATCTACCCCGGCATCTTCCGCAAGAGTTTTGGCTTTGAGAAGTGGAAAGACTTCGACGCCGACCTGCTGGACCGCATCTATAACGACGACTCGGCCGAACGGCCCTTCGACCACCACCTCTACGGCTACGACATCAACGTCCACGCCCTCGAGGCCACACGCACCAATGCCAAGAATGCCGGCGTGGCCGACCTCATCACGGTCGAACAGCGCGACATCCGCAAGTTCGTCCACCCCGAACAGCCCGCCCTCATGGTGACCAATCCGCCCTATGGCGAGCGTCTGGTCAGCGCCGACCTGCTGGGCCTCTATCACACGCTGGGCGAACGCCTCAAGCACGAGTTTGCCGGCGGCGAGGCCTGGGTCATCTCCTATCGTCAGGAGTGTTTCGACGAGATTGGCCTGAAGGCCAGCATCAAGATACCGCTCTACAACGGCTCGCTCGACTGTGAGTTTCGCAAGTACCAGATGTTCAGCGGCAAACTGGAGGAGTTTCGCGCCGCCGGCGGCGACGTCAAGAGCGATGACGAGCGCAAGCGCATGGGCGAGAAACGCCGCTTCAAGATGAACCGCGGCGACTTCAACGGCCGCACCGCCGAACGCCGCGACAGCCGCGGCGAGCAGGACGACGATACGCCCGAGGGCTACCGCATCCTGCGCAACCGCCACTTCGAGTTTGAGCGGAAGTTTGAGCGCAAGGAACGCAGCGAACGCCCCGAGCGCAGCGAACGCCCCAAACGCAAGGAGGGCTTCAAGGGCGGCGCCGGCTTCAAGGGCGGCGGCTTCAAGGGCGGCGGCTCAAAAGGCGGCGGCTTTAAGGGCGGCCGCAACGACCGATAAGCGCCGCGCCCCGCCCGGATAACCCGGATTCTCCGGATTCTCCGGAAACTCCGGAACATCCGGAACCTCCGGAAAAGCTCCGGCCCCCCCATCCTCACCGACAACCACACACATTCACCGCCATGTTCAGACATATCCTCAAGGCCGCAGCCCTCTGCCTGCTGCTCCTGCCCAACGCCATGACCGCACAAACCAAAAAGACCTTCACCCTCGACGACCTGATGTGGGGCGGCTCCAACTACTGGAACCTCATGCCCCGCTCCCACTTCGCCGCATGGTGGGGCAACTGCCTCGTAGAAAACGTCAGCGATGCCGTCAAGCAAATCACCGATGCCAAAGGCCGCACCCTCAAGACGCCCGTCACCCTCTTCACCGAAAGCGACGTCCGCGCCGCCCTCGACCAGGCCAAGCACGGACAGCTCCACGGCACGGGATCGGCCAGTTTCCCCGAAGCCGGCAGCCCCATCGTGCAACTCAACACCAGCAAGGGCATCGTCCGCTACAACTGGCAGACGCGCACTGTGACGGCCTTCGTCCCCACCGAGCGCGGCACGCAGGCCAGCAAGATGGCCGCCAATATGGCCATAGCCTTCGTCAAGGACTATAACGTCTATGTTACCACGCCCGACGGCACGACGCGTCAGGTGAGCCACGACGGCAACCGCGAACTGCAGTACGGTCTGAGCGTACACCGCGACGAGTTTGGCATCCACGAGGGCCTGTTCTGGAGTCCCAAGGGCTCGCTCCTGGCCTTCTACCGCATGGACCAGACCATGGTGACCGACTTCCCCTTGGTGGACAACAGTCCCCGCGTGGCCACCCTCGCCCCCGAGAAATACCCCATGGCGGGCATGACCAGCCACAAGGTGAGCGTCGGCATCTACAACCCCGCCACCGGCCGGACGGTATATCTCAAGACGGCCGACCCCACCGACCGCTACTTCACCAACATCGCCTGGAGCCCCGACGAGAAGACGGTGTATATGTTCGAACTGCCCCGCACACAGGACAAGGCCGAACTCATCCGCTACGATGCCGCTACGGGCGATTGTCTCGGCACGCTCTACACCGAGACCAACGCCCGCTACGTTGAGCCCATGCACCCCATCGTGTTCCTGCCCTGGGACGCTACGCACTATATCATGCAGTCGCGCCGCGACGGCTACAACCACCTCTACCTCTGCTCGGTCAACGGCGGCGAGCCCGTGCAGCTCACCCGCGGCGAGTATGAGGTGACGGAGATGGTGGGCTTCAATGCCGCCAAGCGCAGCATCGTCTATGTGAGCAACGAGGGCAGTCCCATCGAGCGCCATATCTTCAGCGTCAGCGTCAAGGACGGCAAGCGTCAGCGCCTCTCCGCCGACGGCGGCAGCCACCATCCCAGTCTGTCGGCCGGCGGCACCTACGTCTGCGACACCTGGAGCAACCCCGGCATGTACCGCCGCTACGACCTGCTCAACACCGCCAAGGCCGGCAGCGCACAGACGCTCTGGCAACTGCCCAACCCCTGGCAGGACTATGACGTGCCGCAGGTGAAGAACGGCACCATCAAGGCCGCCGACGGCAAGACCGACCTCTACTATCGCATGGTGCTCCCCACCAATTTCGACGCCAACAAGAAATATCCCGCCGTGGTCTATGTCTATGGCGGTCCGCACGCCCACAACGTCGAAGCCTCGTGGATGTACATGACGCGCCCCTGGGAGATCTACATGGCGCAGCGCGGCTACGTCATCTTTGTCGTTGATAACCGTGGCTCGGAAGACCGCGGCTTCGCCTTCGAGAGCGTCACGCACCGCCACCTGGGCGACACCGAGATGGCCGACCAGATAGAGGGCGTCAAGTTCCTCAAGCAGCAGCCCTTCGTCGATGCCGACCGTCTGGGCGTACACGGATGGTCGTTCGGCGGCTTCATGACCACCAACCTGATGTGCTCCTACCCCGACGTCTTCAAGGTCGGCGTGGCCGGCGGCCCTGTCATCGACTGGAAATTCTACGAGGTGATGTACGGCGAGCGCTACATGGACACGCCCCAGGAGAACCCCGAGGGCTACAAGTCGTCCAGTCTGCTGAACAAGGCCAAGAACCTCAAGGGCCGCCTGCAGATCATCGTGGGCTACAACGACCCCACCTGCGTGCTGCAGCACAGCCTCTCCTTCCTCCGTGCCTGCGAGGATGCCGGCACCCAGCCCGACTACTTCGTCTATCCCGGCCAGGGCCACAACATGATGGGCCGCGACATGGTGCACCTCCACGAGCGCATCACCCGCTACTTCGACGACTATCTCAAGGGCGAACGCTGAGCCCATCGCCCTTCGCCAAAGACCGGAGGGGCCGGCCGTAGCCTTCGCCCCTCTGTGGTCCTCTCCCCTCTTTCTACATACTCAAACAACAAGCGAGGCTTCGCCCATCCCTGCGGGGATGTGGGCGAAGCCTCGTCGTTAATAGGTGTTGGGGGTGTGGCGGCTGTTAGAACATCTTTTCGGGATATACGCCGTCGGCACCGAGTTTTTCAAACTTGGCCACTACCTCGGGACGGTCCTCGGGATAGGTTACGCCGAACCACTTGGACGTGGTGTCGAGCACCTCGCAGGTAGCCGTGCCGTCGTTGATGAGTTTGTCCACCATGAGGGGGATGAAGAACTCGCTCTTGAGGTTGGCCATGTTCTTCTCGTCCGAAAGGAAGGTCTTGAAGAATTCGTTGCTGTGAGCGAAGTAGTCGGGGGTGAAGCCCCAGAAGTTCATCGACACGGGGGTGTTGTCGGGCAGGGCCACCCACTCGTCGTTCTCGTCGAGATACTTCACGACGCCGTCGATGCGCTGAATCTTCGTGCGCTCCACAACGGAGGTGAGGTGGTGGTTGTCGTCATACTCGCAGACGCCGCGGCTCACGGTACCGCTTTCAGAGAGGGTGTTGTCCACGCGGAAGCCGACCATGGCATACTTGCCGGTGCTGCCTTCGGGCAGTTCGCTCAGGAACTTGCCCATTACCTGGAAAGCATCGCGATCGTAGAAGTCGTCGCAGTTGATAACGGCGAAGGGCTCGTTGATGACGTGCTGGCCCATCATCACGGCGTGGTTCGTACCCCAGGGCTTGGTGCGGCCTTCGGGGCAGGTGAAGCCTTCGGGAAGAGCGTCGAGGCTCTGGAAGACGATTTCGCAGGGGATGTGGCCCTCATACTTGCTGAGCACCTTGTCGCGGAAGTCCTGCTCGAAGTCTTTGCGGATGACGAAGACCAGTTTGCCAAAACCGGCGTGGATGGCGTCGTAGATGGAGTAGTCCATGATGGTTTCGCCGTGGGGGCCGAGACCGTCAAGCTGTTTCAGGCCGCCATAACGGCTGCCCATACCTGCTGCGAGGAGAAAGAGTGTAGGTTTCATAGCGTTGTATGTTATTGGGGTGTTATGTTCTAACTATCCGCAAATCTACGAATTATTATCTGCCCGCCCAAGGCGTGCGCCCACTTTTTTCTTTGTCGTCGCAAAGGGGAATAATGAAGGGCCTGCCGCTCCCTTTGGGGGGGAGGGCAGGCCCTTGGTGATGGCGCCGCGCTCAGGGGGCGCGGAAGTGGGGGAATTATACCAGGTGGGCGATGATGTCTTCGCGGTCGCCGGGGAGCAGGTCGATGACGGGCACCTCAATCATGGTGTAGCAACCCGGGGCGCGGTGCATGGTGGCGCGGGCCACGCAGACGAGCACCTGGCCGGTGAGGGCGGGGTTGTTGATGCGCATGTTGAACTCGAAGAGCTGGTTTTGCGTCACGCCGCTCACGCCCTTGCGGGTGAGGTTGACGCCGTGGCCCATGTCGATGACGTCGTTGACACAGGGCACCTGCATGACGTGCGTCTCATCGTTGGCAAAGTAGGGGTCGGCCTTGATGGCGGCGGCTACGGTGTTGAAGTCGTGGTCCTCTTCCACCTCAATATAGACCATGCGGCGGTGTATGCCCGTGCCGGTGGGGATGGTCATCGAGAGGGCGGCCTTGACGCCGTCGATGGCTTTGACGGCGACGGTGTGGCCCATCGACATACCCGGTCCGAAGTTGGTGTAGGTGATGCCCTTGGGAGCGATGGCCTGCAGCAGGGTGCGGACGATGCTGTCGCTGCCCGGGTCCCATCCGGCCGAGATGATGCTCACGGCACCGGCGGCCTTGGCGGCTTCGCCGAGCGTGCGGCGCAGCTGGGGAATCTGCGTGTGGATGTCGAAGCTATCGACGGTGTTGATGCCCAGGGCCAGAATGTCCTTGGCATAGGCCTCGACGCTGCGTGTGGGGGTGCAGAGGATGGCCACGTCGGGCTTCTCCAGTTCGCGGATGTCCTTGACGACAGCGTACTTTTTCAGTTCTTCGGGGCAGTCTTCGGCGCCGCGACGGCGCACGATGCCTACGATTTCAAAATCGGGAGCAGCCTGCAGGGCCTGCAGGGTGTAGTGGCCTATGTTGCCATAGCCCACTACGGCGGCTTTGATTTTCTTCATCGTGTGATGTGTGTTATGTGTGGTATGTCTTTCAGGTGAAAAGTTTGCTTGTCAGCACACCTTCTCCAGACGCTTGAGGATGGAGAAGATGAAGAGGGCGGAGATGAGGCAGAGGCAGATGAGAATGCCCCACAGCATCCACAGGTCAACGGCGCCCCACAGGTAGCCGATGACGGCAACGAGGTAGTTACCGATGGCGGTAGCGGCAAACCAGCCACCCATCATCAGACCCTTGTACTTGGGAGGAGCCACCTTCGATACGAAGGAGATACCCATGGGCGAGAGCAGCAGTTCGGCGAACGTCAGCACGAGATAGGTGCAGATGAGCCACATCGGCGAGATGCGCGAGAACGATTCGGCCGCAGCGGCGATGCCGTCACCCTGTCCGACGAGCGGAAGATACTGGTTGAAGAAGGCGCCCCACTGTGCGGCGTCCCAACCGCTGGTCTGCACGTCGGCGGCCACTTCGGGCTTGGGCAGGCCCATCGAACCGATGGCCATCACCAGGAAGCCCAGGGCGGCGATAATCATACCCAGACCAATCTTGAAGGGTGCCGAGGGCTCTTTGCCGCGCTTGGCAAGGGCGCCGAAGATGGCCAGCGAAACGGGGGTGAGGAGGACGACGAAGAAGGGGTTGAACTGCTGGTAGAGTTCGGGACCAACCTTCATCTCTTCGCCCGAGCCGCTACCTACGTAGATGCCCCAGATGGCGAGCATACAGGCCACGATAAGGCCGCCCGAGATGATGCGGCTGCGTCCGCTCTTGCTCTGGAATACATTGAACAGGGCGTAGAAAGCCACGATGATGAGCGCCAGGTTGATGACGTTGAAGGCGATGGTGCCGATGCCGGCGATGCTCTTGGCGGTGTAGTCGCGGGCAAAGAAGGTCAGCGTCAATCCGTTCTGGTGGAACGACATCCAGAAGAAGATGACTACGGCGAAGACCAGGACGAGGGCGGTGATGCGCTGGCGGGTTTCGCTCTGCGAGAGTTCTTCCAGGCCGGTGGGTTTGTCGTCACCCTTGGCAGCGGTCTTGGGCGCTACGGTGCTCTTGCCTTCGACACCTCTGAAGGTGCTGCGGCCCAGAACGTAGATGAGCATCGAGATAATCAGCGAGATGCAGGCTACGGCGAAGCCCCAGTGGTAGGCGCCCGACAGTTCGTTCAGGTACTTGCTTGAGAACTCCGTCAGCGGCTGCAGCATGGCGGCAACGTCGATGTTGCCCACATGCTCGCCCAGTTTTGAAATCGGGGCGTTGGCCAGTTGCTCCACGCTGCCGTATTCGTTGCAGAACTTGGTGATGCCTTCCAGCTGCTGGGCATCTACGCCCTGCTTTCCTGCCAGGTCAGCCAGATTGGCCACCTGCTTCACCGTCATGTTCTCGGGGTCGCGTACCAGAACGTTAGCCAGCGAGGGTATGTCGGGGTCGTAAGTCAGGCCCGATTTGCCCAGGAAGTAGCCGGCCACCTTGTTGGCAGCCGTCGGGGCGAACAGGGCGCCGACGTTGATGGCCATGTAGAAGATAGAGAAGGCCGTGTCGCGCTTTGCCGAGTAGCGCGGGTCGTCATACAGGTTGCCGACCATCACTTGCAGGTTACCCTTGAAGAGGCCCGTACCCAGCGATATGGCGAAGAGGGCGATGAACATGGGTGCAGCGCCCTCGAACGGGATGGAGAGGAGCACGTAGCCCGCAAACATGACGCAGACGCCGAGCGTCACCATTCGGCCGTAGCCGAACTTGTCGGCCAGATAGCCGCCGATGACGGGCATGAAGTAAACGCAGGCCAGGAAGCTGGCGAAGATGGTGCTGGTCTCCTTGGCCGTGTAGCCAAATTTCGCTTGTAGGAAAAGCGTGAAGATGGCCAGCATGGTGTAGTAACCGAAGCGCTCACCGGTGTTGGCGAGGGCAAGGGTGTAAAGACCCTTTGGCTGTCCTTCAAACATTGGTTGTAGTGTTTTAGGTTGTGATTAATGATTGTATATTTAGGATTCTTTCTTTGTCTTCGTGCTTTTCTTCTTGGGTGCCGTGTCTTCGGCTGCGGGCTTCTTGGACTTCTTGGCCCGTTTGGTCGGCGCCGGGGCATCGGCTTCTGTGGTATAGGCTTCGGGGAATGCCGGTTGCAGGCTCTGTACGCGGCGTGAGCGCTCCAGTTCTTCTTTGAGGAAGGGCGCTGTGGGTCCGATGCCCGCTGCCGCCACCTCTTCCGGCGTGCCTGTGGCCACTATCTGTCCGCCGGCGGCGCCGCCGTCGGGTCCCAGGTCGATGATGTGGTCGGCGGCCTTGATGACGTCGAGGTTGTGCTCGATGACCACGACGGTGTTGCCCTTATCCACCAGGCGGTTCAGCACGCCGAGCAGCACGCGGATGTCCTCGAAGTGTAGGCCCGTGGTGGGCTCGTCGAGGATGTAGAGCGTGCGCCCTGTATCGCGCTTCGACAGTTCGGTGGCCAACTTGACGCGCTGGCTCTCGCCGCCCGACAGCGTGGTGGACGACTGCCCCAGACGGATGTAGCCCAGACCTACCTCCTGCAGGGCAACGATCTTGCGCAGGATGGCCGGCACGTTGGCGAAGAACTCCACCGCCTGGTTGATGGTCATGTCCAGGACGTCGGCGATGCTCTTGCCCTTGTAGCGCACCTCGAGCGTCTCGCGGTTGTAGCGCTTGCCGTGGCAGCACTCGCAGGGCACATAGACGTCCGGCATGAAGTTCATTTCGATGGCTTTGTATCCGTTGCCCTTGCAGGTCTCGCAGCGTCCGCCGCTGACGTTGAAGGAGAAGCGTCCCGGCTTGTATCCGCGCATCTTGGCCTCGGGCAGACTGACGAAGAGGTTGCGTATGTCGGTGAAGACGCCCGTGTAGGTAGCGGGGTTGGAGCGCGGTGTGCGTCCTATGGGGCTCTGATCTACGCCCACCACCTTGTCGATGTGCTCTATGCCGCTGATGCTGTCGTAGGGCAGGGGGGCTTGCAGGGCGTGGTAGAAGCGTTGGGCCAGGATGGGATAGAGCGTGTCGTTGATGAGTGTGCTCTTTCCCGAGCCGCTGACGCCCGTGACGCAGACCATCGTGCCCAGTGGCAGCGTCATGGTGACGTCCTTCAGGTTGTTGCCTTTTGCGCCGCTGATGACCAGGCTGTGGCCGTTGCCGCTGCGCCGCTGTGCGGGCAGGGCAATGTCGCGTCGGCCGTTGAGGTAGTCGGCCGTGAGCGTATTGGCCTGCGCCATGGCTTCGGGGGTGCCCTGAAACACCACCTTGCCGCCCCGGCGTCCGGCCAGCGGTCCGATGTCCACCACATAGTCCGCCGCCATCATCATGTCGCGGTCGTGCTCCACCACCACCACTGTGTTGCCCAGGTCGCGCAGCGCCTTGAGCGAGCGGATGAGGCGGACGTTGTCGCGCTGATGCAGGCCGATGGACGGCTCGTCGAGGATGTAGAGCACGTTCACCAGTTGCGACCCTATCTGCGTGGCCAGTCGTATGCGCTGGCTCTCGCCGCCCGAGAGGCTCATCGTGCTGCGGTCCAGCGAGAGGTAGTTCAGGCCCACGTCGAGCAGGAAGCGCAGCCGGGTGCGTATCTCCTTGAGTATTTCGCGTGCTATGGCGGCCTGCCGTTCGGGCAGCCGTTCTTCTATGCCGTCGAGCCAGCGGTAGAGGTCCGACAGTTCCATCGCCGCCAGTTGGGCGATGTTCTTGCCGTCCAGGCGGTAGGCCAGGGCCTCGGCGTTGAGGCGTGTGCCGCCGCAGAGGGGGCATGTGGTCTCGGTGACAAACTCCTCCGCCCAGCGGCGTGCGGCGGCGGGCAGCAGGTCGTCGTCGGCCATGCTGACCACGTAGCGCGTGATGCCGTCGAAGGTCGTCGTCATGGGCCGTGCAAAGGGGTTGACGGCCTTGGGCACGGGCAGTTCGTCGTTCGTGCCGTCAAAGAGTTCGTCCAGCACCTCGTCGGGCAGTTCGCCCACGGGCGTGTCGATGTCGAAGCCATATTTCTGCAGCACGGCGCCGATGCCCATGAATACGGGGGTGCGCTGCATGGTGCCCAGGGGGATGAAGCCGCCCTTGCGCACCGACAGGCGGGGCTCCATGGCCTTGCTGCGGTCCACGATGTTCACCGTCCCCATGCCGTGACATTGGGGGCAGGCCCCTCGGGGTGAGTTGAACGAGAAGTTGTGCGGCGCCGGCTCGTGGTACGACAGTCCGCTCTCGGCGTCCATCAGGTGTTTGGAGAAGAAGTCCGGCTCGGTCAGTCCCTCGTCCGTCTTGCAGCATACCATCATCAGGCCGTCGCCCTGAATCATCGTCAGGGCGATGCTTTGGCGCAGACGCTGGCGGTCTTTCTCCTTGACGGCCAGTTTGTCCACCACCACCTCGATGTTGTGGTTTTTGTAGCGGTCCACCTTCATGCCCATCTCCAGACTCTTCATCTCGCCGTCGATGCGGACGTTGAGGAAGCCCTTCTTGCGCAGCGTGTCGAAGAGTTCGCGGTAGTGTCCCTTGCGGTTGCGCACGACGGGTGCCAGCAGCATGATGCGCTGCCCGTCGTAGCGCTGCATCACCAGGTCGAGCACCTGATCCTCGGTGTATCTCACCATGGGGCGCCCCGTGCGGTAACTATAGGGTGTGGCGGCGCGGGCGTAGAGCAGACGCAGGAAGTCGTACACCTCGGTGACGGTGCCCACGGTGGAGCGCGGGTTGCGGTTGGTGGTCTTCTGCTCGATACTGATGACGGGGCTCAGCCCGCTTATCTTATCCACGTCGGGCCGCTCGATATGGTCCAGGAAGTTGCGCGCGTAGGCCGAGAAGGTCTCGATATAGCGGCGCTGGCCTTCGGCGTAGAGGGTGTCGAAGGCCAACGAACTTTTCCCCGAACCGCTCAGTCCGGTGATGACGCTCAGCTGGTGGCGCGGCAGCGTGACGTCGATGTTTTGCAGGTTGTGCACGCGGGCGCCGAGAATCTCTATGTGGTTGTGGTCGTTTGCCAATGTGTGTTCTGAGAGAGGGGGGGTGTGCGGGAGGAGAGGGAAGGGGGTGGAGAGAATAGGGGGTGGAGGGAGAAGGGGTAGGGGAAAACACCTGCCCTGCCGCCCATGGTCATGGCAGGCTGCCGCCGCCCGTGTCCTCGCTATATCCGCGCAGTATGTTGATGGTTTTCTTGATATTGTAGCGTCGGCCGTCCGCCCCCTGCGCCTTTACCACAAGGTAGTAGGCGCCCGCCGGGCATTCGCTCCCGCCGCTGCGTCCGTCCCATCCGCCCTCCAGGTCGGTCCACGCGTAGATTTTGCGGCCCCAGCGGCTGAACACCGTGGCCTCAAAACTGATGATGCTCTTATAGCCCTCCTTCACGCGATAGACATCGTTGATGCCGTCGCCGTTGGGGGTGAACACGTTCGGCAGTTCCAGCCGCGATTCGCTGATGCTGACGCTGAAGGGCTCGTCCATGACATATTCTATGGTGTCGCCCTGCAGGGTGAAGGTCACCATGAGCTCCACCGAAAACTGTCCGCTCTCGGTGAAGGTATAGCTGGTGTTCTCGTCGTAGCGCACCAGGAAGGGCGTCTCCTGCCCCTGGCGTGTGAAGCGCCATTCGTAGCGGGCCTGATAGGCGCCGACGTCCTGCGGGCGTGCCTCGAAGCGTGCCGTCATCGGCGCCGAACCGTCATAGCGCGTCTCGTCCGTCTCCGTGCCGTCGTCCGCCGTGACGTACATGACGGGCGCCGCCGTCTGTGCTGCTGCGGTACCCGCCATGGCGGCTATGGCGGTGACGACCGCCGCTATCCGGCCCTTGAGGCTTGAGAAAAGGTGCATAGGGGTGGATGTTACGAATTTGTTGGCAAAGTTACGGAAATGCAGACTGAAATGCAAGGAAAAGGCCCTTTTCTTTTGACAACCGCTTGTTGGCGCCCTCTGCCTTTGAGTGCGCGTCAAAATTTGCATTTTTGACACACCCTCTCACGCCCTCTGCCGCCTCGTGTCAGTGCTTTCTGACGAACACCAGTCCGGCGGTGTCGTTGCCGCCGTCGCCCGAGGCGATGACCTCGAGGTAGAAAGGCGTGCCGGCCTCGAAGGCGCTGACGTCGAAGGTGTAGGCCGTGGTGCCGTCGGCCTGCGGCAGCGGCTCGGCCGTGGCCACGCACTCGTCGCGCTTGAGCACGCGCATCGCGCCGAGGGCCAGGCGGTTGGCGCCGCGCTGCGGGATGAAGGTTACGGTGTAGCGGCCGTTGCTGCCCACCTTACCGGTGCACTCCATGCGCCAGGGCGAGGGCGTGGGCTGCACCGTCAGCGGTGCCCACTCTGCCGTCAGCGTACCGTAGGCTTTGTAGGCGGAGTAGTCGGGGCGCGTGAGCAGGGGCAGCGAGTAGTGTGTCGGACTGACCACCTGTATGGCCAGGAAGTCCGACTTGCGGGCCACGGTGACGGGCTCGGTGTAGCGCGGCGAGTGGACCGTGGGCCATGTGCCGTCGGTGGTGTAGCGTATCTCAGCGCCCTCGACGTTGGGGGCGAGGGTGTAGGTCACGCCGGCCGCGCTCTCGTCACAGCGCACCACCTCGGGCTCGGGCACGCGGTAGTTGCAGCCCTTGGCGTCGAGACGTGCATACTGTGCCGCCATGCGCTGCCGGAAGTCGGCGTAGCGGCGGGCGCCCTGCGGCGTCCATGCCACCTCCGACAGGGCCACGAGGCGGGGGAAGATGAAGTATTCCACATAGTTTTCCGACCGGTTCTCGTTGATGGGGGCCAGTTCCTGCAGGGCGCGGCCGTGGATGAACTGGTCGCTCCAGAGGCAGGCCTGCGTGCCGATGACGTGCGAGCGGCCCGGGGTGTAGTCGGGCAGCGGCGTCTCATACACCTTCTTCAGCGGGATGGGCGGGCACCACGTGGCGTGCTGCGGCTCGCCCGGCGTACTGCTCTCGGGAAAGTCGAAGTAGTTGTAGTAGCACGACGAGATCACGGCCAGGTGGCCGTCGTTGACCACGTGTGCCGAGTCGGCCGGCTGGTGCCACATCACGGCCACGGCCTGCTCGTTCACCTTGCCGCGCATGACGATTTCCTCCCATCCCATGATGGTGCGTCCCTTCTCTTTCATCCATGCCGCCACCTGGTTGGTGAGCCATCCCTGCAGCTGGCTGGTCTTCGTCAGCCCTTCGCGCTTCATGCGCGCCTGGCATTTCGGGCACTGCTCCCAGCGGGTATAGACGGCCTCGTCGCCGCCGATGTTGATGTAGCGCGAGGGGAAGAGGCTGATGGTCTCGTCGAGGATGTCGCGCAGAAACTGCATGGCGCTGTCGTTGCCCACACAGAGGATGTCGCGGCTGATGAAGTGCTGCTCGGGCACCTCGTGCTGACGCCCGGTACACGAAATCCAAGGATAGGCCACCACGGCCGACAGCAAGTGGGCGGGAAACTCAATCTCGGGCACCACGTCCACGCCGCGCACGGCGGCATAGGCCACGATGTCGCGGATGTCGTCCTGCGTGTAGTAGCCGCCGATGCGCCGCTCGCCTTTTCCGGCCCAGGCGCCCACCTCCGTCAGGCGGGGATACTTCTTGCTCTCTAAGCGCCAGCCGCAGTCGTCGATGAAGTGAAACTGCAGTTTGTTCATCTTATACATGGCCATCATGTCGATACACTTCTTGACGAAGGCCTTGTCGTAATAGTAGCGTGCGGCGTCGAGCATGAATCCGCGCCAGGGGTGGCAGGGGGCATCCTCCATCTCGACGGCGGGGATGGTCCACGTGGCGCCTGCTATGCGCCTGCTGCCATGGATGTCGGCGGGCATGGTCTGGAGCATGGACTGCACGGCGTAGAAGGCGCCGGCGGCATCGTGGGCGGCAATGCGCACGCCGCGGCGACTGACGCTCAGGCGGTAGCCCTCGGCCTGCGGCACGCCGACGGTGTCCATCGCGATGACGATGTCGCCGCGGCGGCCCTCACGCACAGTCAGGTCCCACCCCGTGGGCTCGGCCAGCGTCTCGGCCAGATAGCGGGCCTGCGGCATCAGCGCCGCGTCGGCAGCGATGACGGTCTTGGCCGTCAGACGGTAGGCACCGCCGTCGGTCGCGGCATAGTGGAGCGGCAGGGGTACGATGGGACATTCGGCAGCCTGCTGTGCGCCGGCGGTCAGCGTCAGGGCGCAGGCAAGGGAGAGGAGCAATTTCTTCATATAGTTTGTGTGGATAGTAAGATAAAATCAAAGGGGAAAGGGCTAAGGCCGCTGAGGGCTCTCGTCCAAGGCTGTTGCCGCATGGTCCACCTTGCGGCATACGATGAGGGCGTGGCTGCCGTCGGCCAGCGTCGTGGCAAACCAGTAGTGGTCGCCGCCGTCGCGCAGATGGAAGCGGCGGCGCAGCGTCTCGGCCGGCGTGGGGAAGTGGCGCACGGCCAGGTTGGCCTGCGGCATGGCGGCCACGAGTTGGCGCACCTCGCGCTTGCCGAAGCCGTGGACGCCCTCGACGGCGAAGGTGCGGCCGGGGAAGGGCGCCACCAGGCGGTCGGCGGTGTAGAGGTGCGTCAGCGGGTGCAGTTTGTCCAGCCCGTAATGGGCCGATACCCAGCGGAAAAGGCCCGCCTTGAGCACCGCCGCCGACGGCTCGTAGAGGTACGTCGCGGGGCGCGCGGCCGTGGTCGCCACGCTCTGCGCCTCGGCATCGTAGGGCAGGGTCAGCCGTTGCCCGCCGTCGGCCACGTAGAGCGTCGGGATGTCCGCGGCGCTGTCGTCGGCGTTGTTGTCGGCGCTGTCGTCGGCGTCGCCGTCTGCCATTCCGCGGATGACGAGGAGCAGTTCTTTGCACTCGTTGCCGTCGCCTGCCACATGCACCTCCGTCACTGCCGGCAGGGCACGCACGGCGGCGCTGATGTCGAGCATGGGCGATAGTTTGACCATCACGTGGCGGGCGTGGCGCCGCAGCATGGGCATGAGGCGCTCCACGTCCGGCGTGCAGTCGGCCAGCGCCACCGTCTTGCGCCCCGTGCCGTCGCGGCGTGCGGGGTCGAGGAAGAGCAGGTCGAGCACGTCGTTCTGCGCCTCGATCCATGCCGTGCCGTCGCCGTGGACGATGGTGACGCAGGGGCCGCCGTCGGCCTCGGCGGGCAACAGGCGCGGCAGGTTGTGGCGCGCCGCGCGGACCAGTTCGTCGCGCTGCTCCACATACGTGGCGCGGGCGAAGACAGGGGCCAGATGGACGAAATCGACGCCCAGTCCGCCCGTCAGGTCGGCCATGCTGCCGCCGCGTCCGCCCGTCAGGCGTCGCACCACCTCGGCCTTGTAGGCCGCTGCCGCTCCGCCCGAGCACTGCTCCAGCGCCAGACGTGTGGGCAGCACCAGGTCCGCCGCATCATGCCAGGCCGGCACCTTGCGTTGCAGACGGGCTGCCAGGGCCTGCGCCTCGCGCCGGAGCAGAGGGTCGTGGGGTGTGGACATAGAGGATATGGAGGTAATTTGTAAGTCGTTATATGGGTTGACGGCAGCGTCTCGCCGGCGTTGAAACCGCGTCAGGGGATGACCGCATACCTGCGGCGCGCCTCGGCGCGTGAGCGCAGGTTGAAGTGCCACCATTCGGTGCGCAGCACGCGGTAGCCGCCGGCAGCCATGACGCGGCGCAGCAGGCGGCGGTTGCTGAGGGCTTCGGCGCTCATCCGTCCGTCGGCCACGAGGGCCTCTTCTGCATCGGTATGCGCGGCCGGGCCCATGTAGTCGATGACGGTGCCCATGGGCAGGGTGTCGCCCGTGGCGGCATCACAGAGCGAGAGGTCAACCGCCAGACCGTAGTTGTGCAAACCGCCGCCATTGGCGGGGTTGCTGACGTAGATGGCCTGGTCCGTGCCCTCCACCACGCGGTACATCTCGGCCTGGATGGCCATCGGCCGCGCGGCGTCATAGACGATGAGCGACAGGTCCGGCCGTTCGCGCCGCAGCGCCCGCTGGGCAGCCACCAAGGCGCGGGCCGCCTCGGGGTGGAGGAAGGCGCGCGAGAGGTCACGGTAGAGCGTGCGCCCCGTGAAGTTGTCCGCCCGGCTGTACATCAGACTGACGTGCAGACTGCTGTCGAGCGTCAGTACGTCCACCATTCCGGCCTCTGCCATCCGCCGTTCCGTCGGCGTCAGCCCTTGCAGGTCAGCATCGGCCATGTCTTGGGCTGCGGCGGTGGTATCGGCAGGCGCGCCGGCGCGTTCGTCAGCGTCAGCGACCGTAGCCGTGGTGTCGGCCACACCCTCCTCCGTGGCGCCATCGTCGATCATGCTGTCGGCAGGTGCGACGGACTCATCGCCGGCCGGCTGCCGGCCGCTACCGCCGCACGCCGTCAGGACGAGCGCCACAGACCATATATATAATATGTATCGCATCTTGTTCATAGTATGGGCAAAGATACACACAATTTTCGCCACGGCCGCCCTGCCGCCGACAAACTTTCACCAAACAACAATATATATGTTATAATTTTAGGACGACAACTTGAACAACTTATACAACAAAGAATGTTGTCTCCGTTGTTTTGGTTGTCGTGTTTATTTTTGTGGACGACAACTGGAACAACTTGTACAACCATCAAAGTTGTCTCCGTTGTTTTGGTTGTCGTGTTTTTATTAGACGACAACAGGAACAACTTATACAACAAAGAATGTTGTCCTCGTTGTTTTGGTTGTCGTGTTATAATTTTAGGACGACAACTCAAACAACTTGTACAACAAAGAATGTTGTTCTTGTTGTTTTGGTTGTCGTGTTATATTTTTTTGGACGACAACTTGAACAACCTATACAACAAAGAATGTTGTTCTTGTTGTTTTGGTTGTCGTGTATTATTTTAGGACGACAACTCAAACAACTTGTACAACAAAGAATGTTGTTCTTGTTGTTTTGGTTGTCGTGTTATATTTTAAGGACGACAACTTGAACAACTTGTACAACAAAGAATGTTGTTCTTGTTGTTTTGGTTGTCGTGTTTTTATTAGACGACAACAGGCACAACTTATACAACATAGCAGGTTGTTCTTGTTGTTATGGTTGTCGTCTCCAAATAATATGGTTGTCGTATGACATTGCACACTTGTCTGAAAACGTGAATCTCGTGGTCATAAATATTGACAAACTCCGCCGCGCAAACAGAAGCGAAAAGGCTTTGCGCCGGGCGAAAAACGCTAACCGGCGCCACTGTTAGGGCGACAGATTTTCCTGTTTGGGCGACAGAAAATCCTGTAACGCTTACAGTGGAGGCCAAATGGCCAACCCTCCACCCCGGCGACGAAGCCCCTTTTCGCGTGTTTTTCATAGAAAATTCAGTAGATTTAACAAAAGAAGCGAAGGCGACCTAAAAATATAGCAATATACTGTCAAAACCAACCCCTTCATGTTGGCGTTATTTTCGTCCGCCCTATTTCCCGTAGATTTCAAGCCCCTTCTCGAGGTTAACGGACGTTAAAAGCCGTTTTGCACACGTCGAAATTCGGAGGTAGAAGTAGCGGTGATTCATATACTATATATAATTATTGCTGTCCGGTAAAAGTTCTGCGGGGCGGAGGATGGCTGAAGGCCATCCCAAACCCGACGTAGGCGGGTTTGCTTGTAGCCCGGGGCAAGCGACCGAAGGGAGCGACACCCTGGGTAGGGTCGCCGAGCCCGCCTCGCGCTGTAAGTGCAAAAGCACTAAAAGGGGGCAGCGCCCCCGGTGGGCGATGGTTCAAAGGGCACATATCCGCTTAGCGAGGGCGTTGCCCTCTACTAAGGCTTTTGCCCTGTCAGGGCGTGGATCGCTCGGGCGGTCTACCCAGGGTGTCACTCCCTTCGGTCGTTTGCCCTGGGCTACACGCTCTCCCTCCTGCGGAGGTCGAGGGATGGCCTTCAGCCATCCTCATCGCCGCTAAGAGGCTTGTCGCATTGAAATCGCCTGTGGTATAGAACATAGAGACGGTTTACCGGACAGCAATAATATATAATAGGTGTGGTACCCACAATAGTGGTGGCGGCGGGCCTCATAATGGGAAAATGTAACATTTTGCTATCTCTGTGTGCAGTTTTGTGTGCGTAACACCCTGTTCTATGCTATGAAAATTAACATAAACATAACTAAACGTTTGGTTAATAAAAATTAAGTGCTACCTTTGCCGCTTGTTGGGAAGCTTATTTACGCCTCGGAAGCCCGCCGGGCCTAAGTGTTGGTGACCGGATTGAGATGAAGAAACCCCCTGCGCGGTGTGGCACGAAGTAGCCGCCGCGGCGCCCGACAAATGGAACGAAACATACAAATGTTTAATTTAACGGTTATATTATGAACAAAAAATTAGTGCTCTTGGGAGCAACGATGCTGCTTACGGCAGCCAGTGCTTCCGCCCAGAAGCGCGTGACGGGACGTGTGCTCGACACAGACGGCCAGCCCATCATCGGCGCTACCGTACGTGTGGCCGGACACAAGGGCGTAGCTGTGACCGACGGCGAAGGCCGTTTCCAGCTGCAGAACGTGCCCGCTTCGGCTCAGCACCTGCGCATCACCTACATCGGTAAGGAGGAACAGACGGTGTCTATCTCGGGCAACGTCCGCGTGGTGCTCAAAGACAACGACAACACCCTTGACGAGGCCATCGTAGTAGGCTACGGCAAGGTGAAGAAAGGCGATTTCACCGGTTCGGTAACGGCTGTCAAGGGCGACCAGCTCGAGAAGGTGCAGGTATCGAACGTGACCAAGGCACTTGAAGGTATGATTCCGGGTCTGCAGACCACGTCCTCGACGGGCCAGCCCGGTAGCAGCGCCAGCATCTTTGTGCGCGGTATCGGTTCGATCAGCGCCAACACCGCCCCGCTCATCATCCTCGACGGTACGCCCTACGAAGGTGCCATGAGCAGCATCAACCCCATGGATATCGAGAGCATCAACCTGCAGAAGGACGCCTCGGCTACCTCTATCTACGGTGCCCGCGGTGCCAACGGTATCCTCTATATCACCACCAAGAAGGGTCGTGCCGGCCGTACCCGCGTCACCCTCGACGCCAAGTGGGGCTGGAACGAACGTGGTGTGTCGAAGTATGAGACCATCGAAAATGCCGGCGACTACTACCAGATTGCCTGGGAGAGCCTCCGCAACCAGTATGCCAACAAGAACGGCATGAGCGACCTGCAGGCACGCATCAGCGCCAGCCGCGACCTGGTCAAGACCCTCGGCGGTTACAACGCCTTCAACGTGGCCGACAACCAACTCATCGACCCCCTGACGGGTCTGGTCAACCCCGCTGCCAGTCTGCTCTACGGCAACGAGTGGGAAGACGCCTCCTTCCACAACGGCATGCGTCAGGAGTATAACCTGGGTATGTCGGGTGGTGACGACCGCACGCAGTACTACCTCTCGTTCAACTACCTCAGCGATAAGGCCTACGTCAAGAAGTCGGACTTCGAGCGCCTCACCGGCCGTCTGCGCATTGACCACAAGGCTTTCGAATGGCTCAACCTCGGCGCCAGCGTATCGTATGCCAACTCTACGACCAACGGTCTGTCGGCAGAGTCGGGTAAGGCTGCCAACCTCTTCAGCTTCACCGACCACATCGCGCCCATCTATCCCGTATATCTGCGCGACCAGCAGGGTAACCTCGTGCTCGACGCCAACGGCAACACCCAGTTTGACCTTGGTAACGCCTACGGCCGCACCCGTCTCTTCTCGCTGAGCCAGAACCCCCTCATCAACGTCTATAACAACCAGGAGGCTACCCGCCGCGACGCCTTCACCGGCCGCGCCTATGCCGAGGTGGCTATCCTTGACGGTCTGACGGCACGCGTTGACCTGGGTGTGGACAACTTCACCTCGGAGTGGAACTCGTTCACCAGTCCCATCACCGCAGATGCCGCAGCGTCTAAGGGTTATGGCTACAAGGAGATGAGCCGCTCCACCGTGGTCAACGCCACCCAGCGCCTCAACTACGACAAGACCTTCGGCAAGCACAGCATCGGCCTCATGGCTGCCCACGAGACCAAGACCGAGAACAGCGTTGGTCTGGGCGCTTACCGCAAGTACTTCTTCCTGAACGAGAACAACTTCTCCTACTCGCTGCTCAACATGGATGCTCCCTCCAGCAGCGACAATAACTACCATCTGGAGAGCTACCTGGGCCGCGCCGAGTACAGCTACAACCACCTGTACAACTTCTCGGCCTCCTATCGTCGCGACCGCTCCAGCATGTTCCACCCCGACAAGAACGTAGGCCACTTCTGGTCTGTCGGTGGTGCTTGGAACATCGGTCTGGAAAACTGGTTCAAGCAGAGCCTGGGCCACATCGTCAGCAACCTCAAGCTCCGCGCCAGCTACGGTACGCAGGGTAACGACGGTATCGGCGTATATGGCGGCTGGCTCGACCACTACAGCGTCTCCAACGCCGGTACGGACGACAATCCCGAATTTGCCATTGTGAAGACCTACCTGGGTAACCCCGATCTGACGTGGGAAAAGAGCAAGACCTTCGACGTAGGTCTGGAAGCCGGCTTCTTCGACAACCGCCTGAACGTTGAGTTCGACTTCTTCGTGAAGAACACCGACGACATGATCGGCTACCACTCGCTGCCCTCCTCGCAGGGTTCGCCCTCGAGCATCCTGACCAACGAGCAGGCCATGCGCAACACCGGCTTCGAGGCTCAGATCAGCGGTACCATCATCAAGAAGAGCAACATCGTGTGGACCGCACAGGTCAACATGACCCACTACAAGAACGAGATGACCCGCCTGCAGGAAGGCCGTCCCGCCGAAGGCTACCAGAGCGGCGACTACTGGCGTAAGAAGGGCAACTCCTACTACGACTGGTATATGGTACGCTACGCTGGTGTTGACCCCAACAACGGTGACGCCCTCTACTTCATGGACGTAGAAGTGCCCACCCTCGATGAGGCCGGCAACCCCATCCTCGACGAGAACGGCGTGGCTATGACCCACACCGAGATGCAGACCACCAACGATGCCAACAAGGCTACGCGCTATGAGCTCGGCAAGTCGGCCCTGCCCGCCCTCTTCGGTGGTATCAGCACCTCTGTACAGGCTTACGGCTTCGACCTGAGCGTTCAGATGGCCTACTCGCTCGGCGGTTGGACCTATGACGGCAACTACGCCGGCCTCATGGGCGACAACATGAGCAACGGTGGTACCTACAGCACCGATATCTACAAGCGTTGGCAGAAGCCCGGCGACATCACCGACGTGCCCCGCCTCGAAACGGGCTACCGCATGACCGGTGGCGTAACCAACGACCGCTTCCTCACCCGCTCGGACTACTTCTCCATCCGCAACATCACCTTGGGCTACACCCTGCCGCAGCACATCGTGGCCAACGTGCCCGGTCTGACCTCGGTACGCGTATATGCCATGGGCGACAACCTCTTCCTCGGCAGCAAGCGTAAGGGTCTCGACCCCCGTCAGTATCTCAGCGGTACCGTCGATAGCCACTCCTACTCGGCACTGCGCACATTCTCCTTCGGTCTGACGCTCAACTTCTAAGCCCGGCGCCAAAAGGAAATACATGCACGGAGAATAATTAACACATCATTCATCCAAACAAACGAATCCATGAAACTTACTAAATATCTTGCCCTCGCACTCTGCGGAGGCATGGTCAGCGCTTGTAGCGACAGTTTCTTCGATGAGACCTCCTCGACCAGCGTTTCGCAGGACCAGATTGAGCAGGTATCGAAGGAAGATCCCGAGAAAGTACTCGGTTCGCAACTTAAGGGTTGCTACACCGACTGGAACTACAGACGTGGTACCAGCGCCGGCAATATCAACGACCACATGAGCGTCGGCTTCGGCGGCATCATGATGCTTTCCGACGCCATGTCGAACGACATCTCGCTCGCTTTGGGTGGCGGCGATCCCTGGCACTTCGACCACGCCCTCGACTACGGTGCAGAGCAGTACGTCCGCACCCGTTGGGTCTGGAGTTGGTTCTATGCCATCATCAACGACGCCAACGCCGTGATCGGCGTAGTGAACGAAGACGATATGGCCGAATCGGCACGCCCCATGGTCGGTCAGGCCTACGCCTTCCGCGGCATCGCCCTGGCTTATCTGGCACAGTTCTATCAGCGCACCTATATCAACGACTACAACAACGGCGGTAAGGCCAGCACCGAACTGCCCTGTGTGCCCATCGTGCTCTCCGCCAAGGAAGAAGGCGGCGTGGACGGCCGCGCCACCGTGGCTCAGGTATATGCTCAGGTGGAGAAGGACCTGCTCAAGGCCATCGACTACCTCGACGGCTTCCAGCGCGACAGCAAGACCGTCATCGACAAGAACGTGGCTCAGGGTCTCCTCTCTCGCGTCTATCTCGTGATGAACAAGTGGGCCGAGGCTGCGCAGATGGCACACGACGCTCGTCAGGGCTACCCCCTCAACGACATCCAGGAAGCCGAGTACTGGAACTACCAGGATGCCGACAACCAGGAAGTGCTCTGGGCCATGATCCCGACGCCTGAGACCGCCCTCTACTTTGCTTCGTGGGCTTCTTGGCACAGCATAGATGGCCCCGGTTACGGCGGCACAGACGTCGGCGCCATCCAGCTTATCGACGCTGCCCTCTACAACAGCATCTCCGATACCGACGTGCGTAAGACGCTCTTCGTTGCCCCCGGCGACGACAGCATGGGCTTCCCCGCTTATGCCAACGTGAAGTTCCCCTTCGTGTCGCAGTGGCTCGGCAACGTGGTTTACATGCGCTCCTCCGAGCTCATCCTCACCGAGGCTGAAGGTCTGCTCATGAGCGGCAACGCCCCCCAGGCCATGGCTGTCATGGCCGAGTACATGGCCAACCGCGACGCCGCATGGACCGCTCCCGGCGTGCTCACGCAGAACTATATCTACAACCAGCGCCGCGCTGAGCTCTGGGGTGAAGGCTTCGGCTATTTCGACATGCTCCGCATGCACCAGCCCCTCAAGCGTACCTACGAAGGCACCAACGAGCCCGCCGGCTCGCAGACCAACGTCGATGCCGACGACTACCTCTTCATCTACCAACTGCCCAAGTCGGAAATCAACGATAACGAAAACATTTCGCCCGAAGACCAGAACCCCGTCAGCGGCAATGTGTGGACAGGTAAATAAGACTACAGGACCCTGCGCCTGAACCCCTGCCGCCCGAGCGGCGGCAGGGGGACGGCACAGACCTCATGATACACCACAACAAGATTTTACGACAATGAAGAAACTCAATATTTTCAAGTCGCTCCTGCTCTGCGGCACCATGCTCATGGCTGTGGGCTGCGCCAACGACTACGAGTTTAACGAATACTATCGCCCCACCGACGCCAGCGCTGCTGCCGGCGTGAGCGTGACCACGGGCGACGTAAAGGGCTATGGCGTGCTGGCCAAGGCCGAAATGACCGTCAGCGTGCCCGAAGGCTCGGCAGTACAAGAAGCCGGCTTCCTCTATGGCACCCAGGCTGACCTGGACATTACATCCGATAAGGTCAGCCGTCAGATTATCAAAGGCATTGAAAATGGTGGCTCGTCGGCCATCGCCCTCAATGGCCTCGAGCCCGGCACGACCTACTACGTACAGGCTTACGCCTACGTGGCCGGCAATTTGGTACGCGGCGAGGTGAAGCAGGTGACCGGCAGCAATGACTTCGAGCGTCAGGTGATCGAGGAGATTGACATCACCGACGAGAAGGTAATCTCAGTGAACAAATTCGCTCCCTACGGCCCCGCAGTAAGAAACATCGGCGCCCCCTTCGAAATCGATTTCTTACCCGCTATCGACTTCACCCTCTTTAACGATGCTTTCGACGACTTCGGCGTACCCGTTCTTGAAGGTGTGGCCAATATCAAGGTCGATCTCACTGGCAAGGAATTCGCCGCTGTCCACATCGAAGCCCTCAACCTCGGTGCTGCTTTGGTAAATGACTTCTCCATCGGTTCGTCCTACTCCGTCTATCTGGCCGACGCTCCCGTGACCACGGTCGAGGAGATGCAGGCCGCCACGCTCCTGGGCTCGTACAACTTCGGTACGCAGAAGAAACTGGCGCAAGAGAAGCAGTTTGACATTCCCCTCGGCGTAACCGGCGAGAAGTACATCGTCATCTACAGCGCTTCGCTCTACTCCGCCAATTATGCTCAGCATCTCACCCCCTTCGCTCAGCAGAGTACCGGCAAGAACTATGGCCTCTCTATCGACTACATCGGTATCTCCGAACTGGTCAAGGTCGAGGCTCCCGCTGAGTAAGCATCTCGGCACACGCCACGAATAACTTTATTTTATCCCCGTCAGCCTTCCTGGGCCGACGGGGATTTTTTTTGCGGTGCTCACCAAGTGCTCACCAAGCCACAGTAAAGCCCGAAAATACGTCCGGACATAGCCCCTATTCCAAAAAAAATAGTACTTTTGCCCCCACAAACCAAAGCCACACCATAAGATGGACGACTATTACGCGGAACATACCGACTGACACGGAGAGCGGCCCACGCATACGGACGTTTCTCCGCCTATCCCTGCACAACGTATGCTCCACACAGAGAAACAATGCCCTATGCGAACCTACTGGAACTACAACCGGTCACTGCGCACCATCGACGAATGGGAGCCCAACTGCTGGGTGCAAATCACCTGCCCCACGCCCGACGACGAGGACTTCCTCTTCAACACCCTCAAGGTACCCGACTACTTCCTGGACGACATCCGAGATAAGGACGAACGCTCACGCTACGACTACGACGAGGGCTGGTCGCTCATCATCCTCCGCATACCCTACGTCAAGGAGGTGCGCTCACGCACGCCCCACACCACCATCCCCCTGGGTATCATCCTCAACCGCAACATCTGCATCACCGTCTGCAACTACGAGACCAACATGATGATCGACTTCGTCTCGTACCAGCAGAAGCGCAACCTCGGCTTCACCGACTCCGTTGATCTCACCTTCCGCCTGTTCCTCTCCTCCGCCGTATGGTACCTCAAGCGCCTGAAGCAAATCAACGTGCTTATCGAAGAGGCCAAGCGCAACCTCGACCGCAAGATCGACAACGAAGACCTCGTTGGCCTCTCCCGCCTGCAAGACAGTCTGACTTACTTCATCACCTCCATCCGCGGCAACGAGACGCTGCTCTCCAAACTGAAATTCAAGTTGCCCGTCGATGAGCTCGATGCCGACCTCATCGAAGACGTCACCATCGAGATGAACCAGGCACGCGAGACCACCAACATCTACTCCCACATCCTCGACTCCACCATGGAGACCTACGCCAGCGTCATCAACAACAACGTCTCGCAGACCATGAAGCAGATGACCAGCGTCAGCATCATCCTCATGTTCCCCACGCTCGTGGCCAGTATCTTCGGTATGAACCTCATCTCCGGCCTCGAAGACCACTGGTGGGGCTTCCCCGCCGTCATCCTGCTCACCATCCTCGTGACGGCCTCCTTCTCCCTCCTCTTCCGCCGCAAAGCGTGGATTTAGCCATATTTTTTGGAAAAACCTTGGCTGTACCAGGAAAAATCGCTTTATTTGCAAGCCGTAAACACGAACATTCCCCTGCCACTACATAGCATCAAGCCACAATGGACGAAACCAAGCAAACCCCCATCGAAGAAAACCAGATAGAGGCCGCCGCACAGACGGCACCCGAAGCCGTGGAAAGCGTAGCCGACGCAGCAGAAACTGCGGAAGCCCCGGAAACTGCGGAAGTTCCGGCTGCCCCGGAAAATCCGGAAGCTCCGGAATCTCCGGAAAATCCGGACGCCCCGGAAACCGCCGAAGCCGCCCCGCGCAAACCCTACGCCACCAAGGCCGAGGTGCTGGAGCGCCTCAAGGAGATGGTCCTCTCGGGCGAAGTGCCCGAGCGCGCCGAAATGGAGCACCTAAAGCAGGCCTACTACCGCCTGCGCATGGCCGAGACAGCGGCCGAACGCGACGCCTTCATCGCCGCCGGCGGTGAGGCCGAAGCCTTCATGCCCGCCGCTGACGCCGACGAGGAGTGCTTCAAGGCACAGATGGGACGTCTGCGCGAAATTCGCGCCAAGGTGCTTGAAGAGCAGGAGAAGGAGCGTCAGGCCGCCCTCGAACGCAAGGAGGCCATCATCGAGCAGATTAAGGCCATGGCCGCCACGCCCGAAGATGCCGACAAAAACTACGACGCCTTCAAGGCCCTCCAGGCCGAGTGGAAGGAGATAAAGAACGTTCCTGCCGAGAAGGCCACCGAGCTCTGGAAGAACTACCAGCTCTACGTCGAGCAGTTCTACGACCAGCTCCGCCTCAACCACGAGTTCCGCGCCTACGACTTCAAGAAAAATCTGGAAATCAAGACCCGCCTCTGCGAGAGCGCCGAGAAGTTGGCCGAACTCTCCGACCCCGTCTCCGCCTTCCACCAGCTCCAGCAGCTGCATCAGGAATACCGCGAAACGGGTCCCGTGGCCAAAGAACTGCGCGAAGACCTGTGGAAGCGCTTCAAGGACGCCTCCACCGTCATTAACAAGCGCCATCAGGAGCACTTCGAAGCCCTCAAGAGCCGCGAAGAGGAAAATCTGGCCCTCAAGACCGCCCTCTGCGAGAAGGTAGAGGCCATCGACACTGCCGCCCTCAAGACCTTTGCCGACTGGGACGCCAAGTCGCAAGAGGTCATCGCCATGCAGCAGGAGTGGAAGACCATCGGCTTCACGCCCAAGAAGATGAACACCAAAATCTTCGACCGCTTCCGCACAGCCTGCGACGCCTTCTTCACCGCCAAGACCGCCTATTTCAAGGCCACCCGCGAAACCCTCTCGGCCAACTACGCCGCCAAGATAGCCCTCTGCGAGAAAGCCGAAGCCCTGGCAGAAAGCACCGACTGGAACGCCACGACGAATAAGTTTGTCGCCCTCCAGAAAGAGTGGAAGACCATCGGCCCCATCAGTCACAAGCAGAGCGAAGCCGTATGGAAGCGCTTCAACAACGCCTGCAACGCCTTCTTCGAGAAGAAAAACGCCGCCACCGCCGGCGTGCGGCAGGAAGAGGAGAGCAACCTGGCCAAGAAAAACGAAATCATCGCCGCCCTCGAGCAGATGGCCGCCGAGCCCGAGAAAGCCGTCATGGCCGACGTCAAGGCTCTGCAGGCACAGTGGAACGAGACAGGACACGTGCCCTTCCGCAAGAAGGAACGCATATACAAGCGCTACCGCGAAGCCTGCGACCGCATCTATGGCGCACTGCACAGCCACGCCGGACGCCGTAACCTCGAAAACTTCCGAAAAGGCGTGGCCGACAAGGGGGGCAACGAACTGCAACGCGAGCTCAACCGCCTCACCGGTGCCCTCGAGGCCAAGAAGCAGGAGGTGAAAAACTACGAGACGAACCTCACCTTCCTCAACGCCAAGTCGAAGGGCGCCAACGCGCTGGTGGACGACATCAACCGCAAACTGGAGCGCCTCAAAGAAGACGCCGCCATGCTGCAGGAGAAAATAAAGGCCGTCCGCGAGAAAATGGCCGACGAAAACAAATAAGCGAGCGCAGACGCCGCACCTCCATCCCTGCCTGTACCAGCCCACGGCCGACACAGGCAGGGATGTTGATTACAGACAAAAACTTTGCCACAGAACACACGTCAACGATGCAAGCATACCACCTAACCCTGCCACGCCATATCGACGCCAGCCTTCAGTTGCCGGCGTCGAAGAGCCTTTCCGCCCGCGCCCTGATTCTGTCTGTATTGGCCCACAACAGCCATGTCAGCGGACTGTCGCAGTGTGACGACACCCGCGTGCTGCTCGACGCCCTCCAACATCGTCCCGACGAAATCAATATCGGCGCCGCCGGCACCGCCATGCGCTTCCTCACCGCCCTGCTCGCTGCCACCGACAGCGGCTGCCACACCCTGACGGGCACGCCGCGTATGCAGCAGCGGCCTATCGGTCTGCTGGTCGAGGCCCTGCGCAGCCTCGGCGCCCGCATTGACTACCTCGGGCAGGACGGCTTTCCCCCGCTGCGCATCGAAGGGGGATACATGACCGGCGGCAGCGTCGGCATTCCCGCCACCGTCAGTTCGCAGTACATCTCGGCCCTCCTCATGGTGGCCCCCATCCTGCCCGACGGCCTGACCCTCACCCTCGAGGGCGACGTGGCCTCCATGCCCTACATCCACATGACCATGGCCCTGATGGCCCACTTCGGCGCACAGCCCCGGTGGGCTGACGAGCGCACCATCGTGGTGCCCGCCACGGGCTATGCCGACTGCATCGCGTATGCCGTCGAGCCCGACTGGAGCGCCGCCTCTTATTGGTACGAGCTCGTCGCCCTCAGCCCCGACCCCGCCACCCGCATCGTCCTCAAGGGCCTGACGGCAGAGAGCCTGCAGGGCGACAGCGCCATCGCCGGCCTTTTCCAGTCTCTCGGTGTCCGGACCACCTTCACCGACGAAGGCGCCGTACTGACGAAGGCGGACGCCGTGACGAGCATAAAGGAGATGAATTTGGAGGACTGCCCCGACCTGGCCCAGACCATCGTCAGCACCTGTGCCGCCCTGCACATCCCCTTCCGCATCACCGGACTTCACAGTCTGAAAATCAAGGAGACCGACCGCATTGCCGCCCTTCAGGCCGAGTGGGCCAAGATGGGCGTCACCATGGGCGCCGACGGCGACAGCCTGTGGGTGGAAGCCTACAGCCCCGCCGCCGAAGCCGCCGCTGTGGCCGCCGTCCCCACCATCAGCACCTACGACGACCACCGCATGGCCATGGCCTTCGCCCCCTGTGCCGCCCTCGTGCCCGGCCTGGGCATCGCCGAACCCGCCGTCGTGAGCAAGTCCTATCCCGAGTACTGGGACCACCTGCGCCATGTTGGCGCCGTCATCGACAGTAAGGAGGCCGACCGCGCATGATACCCCTGTTGCTCATGATACTGGCCGCCGGCCTCATCGCCGCCGTCGCCGGCCTCATCGCCGCCCGCCGGGCCCGCCGCAAGGGCGAAACCCTGCCGCCGCCCCGCGCCGCACGTCCCGACGGCTGCTGCGGACAGCACGAGGTGTGTGAGAAAGAACTCCTCATCGCCGCCGCCACCGCCACCGAGGCCGACTACTTCGCCGACGAGGAACTCGATGCCTACCGCGGTCGCGAGAGCCATGCCTACAGCCCCGACGAGGAAGAAGCCTTCCGCGAAGTGATCTACACCATGCGTCCCGACGAGGTCCCCGCATGGGTCCGTGCCCTTCAGGTGCGTGGCATCGCCCTGCCCGACGCCCTCAAGGACGAGGTGCTCATGCTCATCGACGAGGCCGCGCAACACGCCGCCCGGCCCGCCGGCGTTTAAGTTTCGCCGTTCATCCCTATCGTCCCTTAGCCCGTGTTTCAATATACCTTCTTCCAGTATGCCCTGTGGGGAACGCTGCCGGCCTGTCTGCTCTGCGCCATGGTCGGCACCTACATGGTCACCCGCCGCACCGTCATTGCCGGCGGCGGCATGGCCCATGCCTCGCTGGGCGGCGTAGGTCTGGGCGCCTACTTCGGTTTTCCGCCCCTGCTCGGTGCCGCCCTCTTCGCCGTCCTCTCCGGACTCGGCATCAATGCCCTGCAGCGGCAGCGCGTCCGTGAAGACTCCGCCGTGGCCATGCTCTGGACCTTCGGCATGAGCGTCGGCATCCTCTTCGCCTACCTCACCCCCGGCTTCATGACCGACCTGCCCGCCTACCTCTTTGGCGACGTCCTCGCCGTCACCCCCGCCGACATCCTCATCACCGGCATCCTCGCCGCCGTCTGCGGCGTGCTCTACGCCCTGTGTCTGCCCGTGCTCGTCCTCGTGGCCTACGACGCCGAGTTTGCCCGCACCCGCCGCATCCCCGTCCGCGCCGTCGAGACGGTGATGACCGTCCTCACCGCGCTGACCATCGTGGCCTGCCTCCACACCGTGGGCATCGTCCTGGTCATCTCGCTCCTCACGGTGCCGCAGGTCACCGCCGCCCTCTTCGTCCGCACCTTCGGCCGCATGGTGGTGCTCTCCGCTGTCCTGGCCTATGCCGCCTGCGTGGCCGGCCTGTGCCTCTCCTTCATCTTCGGCATACCCAGCGGCGCCACCATCATCCTCGTCTCCATCCTCCTCTACCTGGTCTGTCGCACAATAAAAACCTTGCAGAGCCGTTTCATTAAAGTGTGACCCATTAAAGTGTGACCCACCCATTACCCACAGCGTGAAACCATCGTATCGCCATCTGCCCCTCATGGCCGTCCTCGCGGCCCTCGTTGCGGTGCTTGCCTCGTGCTCCACGAAGAAGAACACGGCAAGCACCCGCTTCTGGCACAGTTTTACGGCGCGATACAACACCTACTACAACGGCCACGAAGCCTACAAAGCCGGCGTCCGCGAAAAGGAGCGCGCCGTCAGCGACAACTACACCGAGCGCCTGCCCCTCTTCATCGCTGCCAACGACAAGGTGAAGAGTGTGGGAAAGGGAAACTTTGAGACCGCCGTCACCAAGAGCCAGAAGGCCATCCAGCTCCACTCCATCACCCGTCGTCCCAGCGTGCCCGCCGGCCGCTCCCGCACGGCCAAGATGCGCGCCTACCTCAACCGCAAGGAGTACAACCCCTTCCTCAAGAACGCGTGGATGCTCATGGGGCAGGCGCAGTTTCAGAAGGCCGAGTTTCTTGAGGCCGCTTCCACCTTTGCCTACATCACCCGCCGCTATGCCGCCGAGCCCCTCGTTGCCGCTGAGGCCCGCCTGTGGCTGGCCCGCTGCTACGCCCAGCTCGACTGGTACTACGACGCCGGCGACGCCCTCGCCAAGGCCGCTGCCGACAGCCTGCCCGCCCGTCTGCGCCGCGAGCGCGAAGCCACCGAGGCCGACCTGCTGCTGCGTCAGGGCCAGTTGGCCGAGGCCCTGCCCCTCCTTGAGCGCACCGCCCGCCGCGAGAAGCACAGCGTGCAGCGCGCCCGCCTCTATTTCCTCTGCGGACAGGTGCACACCGCCCTGGGACACAGCGACGAAGCCTACCGCGCCTACGGCCGCTGCATACGCCAGAACCCGCCCTACGTCATGGCCTTCAACGCCCGCATAGCCCAGGCACAGACCGCCGCCGGCAGCAAGCGCGCCAAGAGTATGCTGCGGAGGCTGAACACCATGGCCCATTCGCCAAACAACAAAGACTACCTCGACCAGGTCTATTACGCCATAGGCAATATCCACCTCGCAGGCGGCGACACCCTCCGTGCCATCACAGCCTACGAGCGCGGCCGTGCCGCCAGCACCCGCAACGGCATCGACAAGGGCGTCCTGCTGCTCCGCCTGGGCGAACTCTACTGGCAGCGTGGCCGCTACGACCTGGCGCAGCCCTGCTACGGCGAGGCCGTCGGCCTGCTCGACAAGACCTATCCCGGTCACGACGAGATCGTGCGCCGCTCCGGCGTGCTCGACGCCCTCGTCCCCCATACCTCCGCCATCTATTTGCAGGACAGTCTGCTGGCCCTCTCCGTGATGAGCGATGACGACCGCAATGCCGCCATCGACCGCGTCATCGCCGAGGTGAAGCGCCGCGAAGAGGCGGAGCGTCGCGCCCGTGCCGACTCGCTGGCCGAGGCCCGCCGCAATCAGGGCGGAGATGCCGGCGGCCGTCAGCAGCAGGACAACAGCAAACCCGCCGATGGGGCAGGGGAGTGGTACTTCTACAACCCGCAGATGGTGCAGCAGGGCAAGACCGCCTTCCGCCGCCTCTGGGGGCAGCGCAAGAACGAGGACGACTGGCGACGCGCCAACCGCTCCGTCCTCGCGCTCGACAACGGCCATGACGAATACGACTACGACGCCGATACCCTGGCCCTCGCCGCCGACAGCGCCGGCAATGCCGCGCCTGCCGACAGCCTTGCCGCCGACAGCGCCGCCGCCGACCCCCACACCCGAGCGTATTATATGGCGCAGATACCCTTCTCGGCCGAGGCCAAGGACGCTGCCCACGCCATCATTCAGGAAGCCCTCTATCAGGCCGGCATCATCGAGAAGGACCAGCTCGAAGACTTCCCCCTCGCCGCCGCCACCCTGCTGCGCCTCGAGCACGACTACCCCGACTTCGACAAGCGCGAAGACCTGCTCTACCAGCTCTTCCTGCTCTACTCCCGCTGGCAGCGCACGGCCGACGCCGATGCCTGGCGCAACCGTCTGGCGCAGGAATATCCCGACGGCGCCCCCACGCGCCTCATCACCGACCCGCAGTATCTCTACAAGGCGCGCCACGGCCGCGAGATAGAAGACTCGCTCTACACCAACGCCTATGCCGCCTACCGCCGCCGCGACAATAGCGAGGTGGAGCGCCTCTTCCGCCGCTCTACGGAAGAGTACCCCAACGGCCTCAACCGCCCCAAGTTTATCTTCGTCCACGCCATGAGCCGCCTGGGCTATGTGCCCACCGACACCGTCGTCGCCGAACTCCGCCATCTGGCCACCACCTATCCCAAGAGCGACGTCGCCACGCTGGCCGGCGCCATGGTCAAGGGCCTTGAGAGCGGGCGCACCTTCTCCGCCGAGGGCTTCGACCCCACCGGCCTCTGGTCACGCCGTACCGCCGTGGCCAATGCCGAGGTCGATGCCGCCGGACGCCAGCGTGCCCTGTCGGACGAGCGCAATGTGCCCTTCGTCTGCCTCATCGCCTATCCCACCGACTCGCTGGCTGACGGCAAGGTGCTCTACGAACTGGCCCACTTCAACTTCACCGCCTTCATGCTGCGCAACTTCGAGATACAGCTGGCCCGCGACCCCATGCTCACCCAGTTCCGCATCACCGGCTTCCGCTCTTACGACGAGGCCCACGCCTACGCCCAGCGTCTCTATGCCGACCCCGTCATCGCCGCACGCCTGAAGGGCGCCCGCCTGTTCCTCATCTCCGCGCAAAACCTCGACCTCATCGGCACCGCATGGAGCTTCGACGACTATGCCCGCTTCTACGACGCCCACTTTGCGCCCCTCGTCATCGACCCCGCCCTGCCGCTCGACATGCCTTCGCAGCCCGTTGATCAGCACTACGAGGACGAATACACCCCCGAGGAGCTCGACGAACTTGACCGCAACAAGGACAAGAAGCAGACCGACGACGACGGCGGCGAGTGGTACGTGCCATAGTTTGGGATAGCCAACCGGCGGCCTTGCGCCCCATCACCACGTGTGAGAGGACGCAAGACCGCTGGTTTTTTGTGCAGATTTTTACCCTGCTCCATGCGCCAAAGCCCCCGTTTGTCCCTTGTTTGCCCCCGACGTCGCCATTAGTCCCGCTGTGGCCGCTTTTCAGTTTTGTTAGTGGGGAAATCCCATTGATTGCTACTTGGACGTGCCAAATCCGTTGCAATCCATGCAAAATATGTTGCATTTGTCGCGTTTTTGCGCGCCGATGCAACATATTTTCTTGCCATCCCCCCTGTTTCACCCCTACCTTTGCACTCGTCAACCCCGGCATACATTTTGTAATAGGGTAAATAATGAATAGATGTAGGGTGTCTGTCAATGCAGCGGAGTAGCGACTCCGCTGCATGACATCCAAAAAAAGAAACTGCTTCTCATAAAAAGGTAAACTTTTTGCCGGGGTTACCCCATACGGGCGGCCAAGCCACCCGAAAGCCATTAGCCAACAACAAGAACTAGACTTTCGTCTTTTCCTGCCCGTGAGGGTCGGCAAAGGAACACACCGCGAGCCGGGGTCGAGAGGTGCAAGCCTACTCAACCCCGGCGCGCATTCTGATTGAACGTTCCGTCCTTATGTTTATAGGGCCGCCCTAAAAAAATACACGACAACAGATACAACTTATACAACATTGTCTGTTGTCCCCGTTGTTTTGGTTGTCGTGTTATAATTTTAGGACGACAACTCAAACAACTTGTACAACCAAGAATGTTGTTCTTGTTGTTTTGGTTGTCGTGTTTTTATTAGACGACAACAGGAACAACTTATACAACGTTGTCTGTTGTCTCCGTTGTTTTGGTTGTCGTTCTAAAATATACACGACAACTCAAACAACTTGTACAACAAAGAATGTTGTTCTTGTTGTTATGGTTGTCGTTCTAAAATTACACGACAACTCAAACAACTTATACAACAAAGAATGTTGTTCTTGTTGTTTTGGTTGTCGTGTTTATTTTTGGGGACGACAACTCAAACAACGAGGACAACTTTCTTGGTCGTACAAGTTGTCGTGATACAACAATTATTGCACACTTGTCTGAAAACGTGAATTTCGCGGCCCAAAACGTGAAGCGCCCTCGCCCTTCAAATAGACGCCGAAAAGCACGGCGGCGGGCGAAAAACGCAATCGGCCGCCACAGATTGGGCGACAGAAATTCCTGTTAGGGCGACAGAAAATCCTGTAACGCTTACAGTGACCGCCCAAACGCTTGCCCTTCGCCGCCTTGCCGAGCCCCCTTTTTGGGCGTTTTCTAAAGAAATTTTAGAGGATTTAACTACCCGATGGGGTAGATATATGGTTTGCGCAGTATTCTGTCAAAATCAAAGGCCGCGTGCTTGCGTTATTTCCGACCGTGGGGGAACGAGGTGGGTTTTGTGGGCACTCTCAAAGTTAACATGTGTGAAAGGCGTGATTGCACACTCGTCCCACGCCGCCGGAAATGCGGGTCGCTGTCCCGCCGTGGCCGGGCCCATTTCGCCGCACTCTCGGAAGTACGGTTTGGAAATATGGCCGGCGCTATGGCGGCGCTATGGCCGGCGCTAAAATCTTTCGTAAAAATAAATGGGTTGTATGTGGAAGAAAAATCGTAACTTTGCAGAGATTAGCCGCGGCATGCGCCGCAGTAAATTAGATATGGAAGAAATACAGAATAATGGCGGCAACTACTCCGCCAGTAACATCCAAGTACTCGAAGGACTGGAGGCCGTGCGCAAGCGTCCGGCCATGTACATCGGCGACATCAGCGAGAAGGGCCTTCACCACCTGGTCTATGAAACGGTCGATAACTCCATCGACGAGGCCCTTGCCGGCTACTGTACGCACATCGACGTGGTCATCGCCCGCGACGGCAGCATCATCGTTCAGGACAACGGCCGCGGTATCCCTGTGGACGAGCATCCCAAGGAGCACCGTTCGGCCCTCGAAGTGGTCATGACCGTGCTCCACGCCGGCGGTAAGTTCGACAAAGGTTCTTACAAAGTGTCGGGCGGTCTGCACGGCGTCGGCGTATCGTGCGTCAACGCCCTGTCCAAGCACATGCTCTCGCAGGTCTATCGCGACGGCAAGATATACCAGCAGGAGTATGCCAAGGGCCACCCCCTCTATCCTGTGAAGGTGGTCGGCGAGACCGAGCTGCGCGGTACGCGCCAGCAGTTTTGGCCCGACGACAGCATCTTTACCACCACCGAGTATAAATACGACATCCTGGCCGGCCGTATGCGCGAGCTCGCCTACCTCAACGCCGGCATCACCATCACGCTGACCGACGAGCGTCCCGACGATGAGGGTAATACCCGCACCGAGACGTTCTACTCCGAACTGGGTCTGCGCCAGTTCGTGCGCTACCTCGATTCTTCGCGCACCCACCTCTTCGACGACGTCATCTACCTCAGCACCGAGAAGAACGGCATTCCCATCGAGGCCGCCATCATGTACAACACGTCGTACAGCGAGAACCTGCACAGCTACGTCAACAATATCAATACGATAGAGGGCGGTACCCACCTCGTCGGCTTCCGCTCGGCCCTTACCCGCGTGCTCAAGAAGTACGCCGAGGCCACGGCGCAGAAGCAGCTCGAGAAGGCCAAGGTAGAAATCTCCGGCGAGGACTTCCGCGAAGGCCTTACCGCCGTCATCAGCGTCAAGGTTGCCGAACCCCAGTTTGAAGGCCAGACCAAGACCAAACTGGGCAACAGCGAGGTGGCCGGCGCCGTCAACCAAGCCGTCGGCGAAGCCCTGAGCAACTACCTCGAGGAGCATCCCAAGGAAGCCAAACTCATCATTGACAAGGTCATCCTGGCCGCCACCGCCCGCGTTGCCGCCCGCAAAGCCCGCGAGAGCGTGCAGCGCAAGAGTCCGCTGTCCGGCGGCGGACTGCCCGGCAAACTGGCCGACTGCTCGTCGAAAGACCCCGCGATGTGCGAACTCTTCCTCGTCGAGGGCGACTCTGCCGGCGGCTCTGCCAAGCAGGGACGAAGCCGCGCCACGCAGGCCATCCTGCCCCTCCGCGGTAAGATACTCAACGTCGAGAAAGCCATGTGGCACAAGGCCTTCGAGAGCGACGAAGTCAACAACATCATCCAGGCCATGGGCATACGCTTCGGCGTGGGCGAAGGTGAGGACAGCAAGGTGGCCAACCTCGAAAAACTGCGTTATCACAAGATCATCATCATGGCCGATGCCGACGTCGATGGTCAGCACATCGCCACCCTCATCATGACCCTCTTCTTCCGCTATTTCCCGCAGGTCATCCAGGACGGCTACCTCTACATCGCCATGCCGCCCCTCTACCGCTGCAAGAAAGGCAAGATCGAGGAGTACTGCTATAACGATGCCGAGCGCCAGCGCTTCATCGAGACCTATGGCGACGGCTCCGAAAACAGCATCCAGACCCAGCGCTACAAAGGTCTTGGTGAGATGAACCCCCAGCAGCTCTGGGAGACCACCATGTGTCCCGACACCCGTATGCTCAAGCAGGTCACCATCGAAAACGCCGCCGAGGCCGACTACATCTTCTCCATGCTCATGGGCGACGACGTAGGCCCTCGCCGCGAGTTTATCGAGCGCAACGCCACCTACGCCAATATCGACGCCTAAGGCTGTAGGCCGCACAATTCGCCCCAAAAAACGGCCAAAACAGCACTGGCACAGAAAAATATGCGCCTCGAGTGTGGGCCGTGTGAAAATAATATCGTAATTTTGTCGCCGCTAAGAGTCCGAAGGGGCAAAAGAAGCGGCTGCGGGTGCAGTCCGCCTCTCGGAAAAACCCGTTCAATACATATATATAATAATGTACGCAATCGTAGAGATTAACGGTCAGCAGTTCAAGGCAGAGGAAGGCAAGAAGCTTTTTGTCAACCACATCGCCGAGGCCGAAGCCGGTCAGACTGTTGAATTTGAGAAGGTGCTGCTCGTTGACAACAATGGCAGCGTAACCGTAGGTGCTCCCGTCGTTGACGGCGCCAAGGTAGTATGTGAAGTGCTCTCGCCCCTGGTAAAGGGCGACAAGGTCCTCGTCTTCCACAAGAAGCGTCGCAAGGGCTATCGCAAGCTCAACGGCTACCGCCACCAGTTCACGCAGCTCACCATCAAACAAGTAATCGCTTAACTCTTAAAAATTAGAAGAAAATGGCACATAAAAAAGGTGTTGGTAGTTCTAAGAACGGCCGCGAATCGGCTTCGCAGAGATTAGGCGTCAAGATTTGGGGCGGCCAGACTTGCATCGCAGGTAACATCATCGTGCGTCAGCGCGGTACCGTCCACTATCCCGGCAAGAACGTCGGCATGGGCAGCGACCACACGCTCTATGCCCTCGTTGACGGCGTGGTAACCTTCAAGCGCGGCCGTCGCGACCGCAGCACGGTTTCCGTAGAGCCCCAGGCTGAAGCCTAAGCATTCAGTACAGAACCAAAAAGAAACAGCAGGGACGCTTCTCCAAGCGAGAGGCGTCCCTGTTTTC